>CAJCIQ010000046.1 GCA_903970475.1 Beijerinckiaceae bacterium | reverse complement strand
CGCGCACCGATGTGACCGTGACGATTAATGCTTTGCCCGCTGCGCCGACGGCTATATCACCATCATATTGCCAGGATGTAACGGCCCCTGCGCTTACTGCTACTGGAACCAACTTACTTTGGTATACGACGGCCACCGGAGGTACAGGCTCGACCACCGCCCCGACGCCAAATACAACCATCGCAGGCGCTACCGACTATTATGTAAGTCAGAATAACGGCTGCGAAGGTCCGCGCACCGATGTGACCGTGACGATTAATGCTTTGCCCGCTGCGCCGACGGCAGTGTCGCCTACCTATTGTCAAGATGCGACTGCCCCAGCACTTACTGCCACTGGAACCAGTCTTCTTTGGTACACCACGGCGACGGGCGGTACAGGCTCTGCAACCGCGCCTACCCCAAGCACCGTTGCGCCTGGTTCGACCGACTATTATGTAAGTCAGAATAACGGTTGCGAGAGCCAGAGAACTGAAATAACGGTCACTGTTAACGCACAACCTGCTGCACCGACCGCTGTATCGCCCTCGTATTGCCAGAATGTAACCGCAACCGCCCTTAGCGCCACCGGTACCAACCTAACCTGGTACTCCATTGCTGTAGGTGGCACAGGATCGCCAACGGCGCCTACGCCCAGCACCGCGATACCTGGGGCAACTGATTATTATGTTAGCCAAAACAACGGTTGTGAGAGCTCAAGAACGGATGTGACCGTCACCATCAACCCGCAACCAACAGCGCCCTCAGCCATTTCACCCACGTATTGCCAGGATGGGACAGCCTCCGCCCTTAGCGCTACCGGCACCAACCTGGCATGGTATGCAGTCCCTACAGGAGGCACAGCTCAGACGACTGCACCAACACCTAGCACCACCACAATGGGCACAACTGATTACTATGTCAGCCAGAATAATGGGTGTGAGAGTCCAAGAACCGAAGTGACCGTCACTATCACCGCACAACCTGCTGCACCTACCGCGATTTCGCCTAGTTATTGCCAGAATACCTCAGCAACCGCCCTAACAGCCTCAGGAACCAACCTAGCATGGTACACCGTCGCCACAGGCGGTACTGCCCAGACAATTGCTCCAACGCCCAGCACCATGACTACTGGGGTCACAGAATATTACGTCAGCCAAACCAACGGTTGCGAGAGCCCCCGCACCGAAGTGACTGTCACTGTCAACGCCCAGCCGAATGCCCCCACAGCCATTTCGCCGACGTATTGCCAAAACGCCCCAGCAAATCCGTTGACCGCCACAGGCACCAACTTAGCATGGTACACCGTCGCAAGCGGAGGCAACGCCGAAACAACCCCACCAACCCCCAGCACGGAGATTGCCGGAACTACAGACTACTATGTCAGCCAGAACAATGGATGTGAAAGCCCGCGAACGGAGGTCGTCGTCACCATAGTCTCTAATCCAACCGCAGACTTCACCTGGACAAATGCCTGTGCAGACAGTACCGTCTCGATCAACGCTACCATCACCGCCACCAGCTATACCTGGGACTTCAACAACGCCTCCGTACAAACAGGCAGTGGAGCCGGGCCTTACCAGTTATCCTGGAACGCCCAAGGAAATTATACCGTTACCTTGACGGCCATCAATGGCACTTGTCAAAGCCAGGTTTCTCATGATATTACGGTGTATGCGCCACCTACCGTTGGTATAAGTCCCGTGGGTTCCATTCCATGCGATGGAGGCCCGATATCGTTAAATGCCTACGGAGCCCAGGCTTATACCTGGAGTCCTTCGGCTGGACTATCTGATGCTTATGTAGGCGATCCGACAGCCACCATTCATGGAGATGTGGTTTACACGGTTATTGGTACAGATTATCACGGCTGCTCAGCCAGTGCTCAGGTCACCCTCCAACTAAGTAATGCTTGTTTGGGCTACTATGTGCCCAGTGGATTCACCCCGAATGGAGATGGAGAAAACGATATCTTTAAAGTCCTCACAGCGGACATCCCACAATCTTTCCACCTGACCATTTTCGATCGTTATGGAAGCAAAGTATTTGAGAGCGCGGATATCAATTTGGGATGGGATGGGACTTTAAGTGGACATCCGGCCCCGATCGGAGCCTATGTATACTTCCTGGAGGTCAGGACCTCCGCGGGGATTTCGTTCCATAAAAAGGGCACGGTGGCCTTAATAAGGTAGATGCGGCACAACGGCGGGAACGGCAACCGCGGCACAATGTTGACTGGAAGTCTTATTTTCAGTTTCTAATTCATGCTAAGATGGCACTATCCACCTCCGCAAGCACCCGGCTGCAATATCAGCATAAGACTATTCCCGAATTGATTGACGGCCTCAACGAAGTAGCACTTAGGCAAAACCCTCAGCCTGGCAAGTGGAGCGCTTTTGATAATATTGCCCATCTGGCGGCTTATCAACAGATATTCCTGACCAGGTTGGAACGCATAAAAACCGAAGATGCTCCAGCATTCGAAAGATATGTCGGAGATAACGATCCTTTATTTCTCCAATATCAGCAATGGGAATTAAAAACCTTGCTCTATGAACTGGAAGAGTGTAGGGCAGTCGTAGCTGCTACAGCAAAAGGAGCAAGTGAAGTCCAGTTAAATAGTGTTGCCTTGCATCCCAAGTATGGCGCTTTAAATGTCATTGGATGGACGGAATTCTTTCTGTTGCACGAAGCCCATCATCTGTTCACCATTTTTAAGCTGGTCCAGGAAATTCGTCAAGGCGCGTAATTCAGACATAAGGAGCTGTTTCATCATGAACCAACGGACGAAAATACGCCTTGATGCAATTTGGATTGCAAATGCAAATCTGGATATGGTTCTTTTCTCTAAAATCAGCGTTTGGATATAATAATTTTCCTTCCCAAAATCCCCCCCGTACCGAATCGTATCGCCGAAGCTTTTACGTAATCTTGTTTCATGTAGTGATTGTATGACGGAACAATCGAGTTCCCGGAGTAATAAATCTTCGGAAGAACCACCTGATGAATTTTGAGGAAAATTCAATGTGGATCCTGCATAAGGAGAAACAAAAAAGTCATATGCGTTGCGTAAAGTTTTCAGATTCTCGTAATCCAACAAGTCAAGGCAATACCCTAGGTCAAGTACTGCCCCAAGCACCGCTGGGTCCTGAATGGGGCGCTTGGTCTTTTTAGGATTAGCCTTCAGAATATTTGCATAATCAAGGGCTCTTGAGGGGCTACTGTACCAGAAGTAAATGCCATTGCTTAACCAATCATACCGATTCTTGCTTGGCTTTAGTGTTTCTTTTCCTAAAAGAATTTGATTTAATAAGGACTTGTCGCAACCGTGAAAGCCATAAGTCAGCGTAGTTCTGGTGGAATACATAATGGTAAGTGCTGGTAGTGCTCAGTCATTTTACCTTCTTTTGTTATGATGCCGGCGTCAAGGCGTCAATAAGGAATCGAACACGAGCTTTGGGGTCGCGTTCAAACTCCGGTTTTAATTGCTCTAAGGCTTCGAGCATTTCTTTTAAATCTCTTTCAGACATAACGCAAAAGTTAAGTAAAGTAACTAAACGAATGTTTTATCATTCAGCCATTCAAAGGTAGAATCGTTTTTTCATAAAAAATTGAAAATCAATTAATTGTAGTAGTATATAGGAGCATCTAGGCATGTGTCATTATGCAACGACAGAGAACGTATTTTACCCCAACTCCATCACCAACTTCCCCAACCTTTTCATTTCATTCTCCACCTTTTTACTCCAGGCATTACCGTAACTGACGCGTATATAATTTTTGTATTCCTGGGTATTGGAAAAAAGTACTCCCGGCGCAACAGCGATGCCATTTTCAAATGCTATGGCCTGTAAGGCTGCGGCATCAATATGCGCCGGGAGCTCTACCCAGAGGACCAGCCCTCCTTCGGGTCCGGTAAAGGCAGTGCCTTTGGGAAAAGACGTTGCCACCCATTAGGTAGTAAGGATAAGGTTTATATCCAGCGCTTTTCTGAACCCGCTCAAATGCCGAACAGCCTATGGATATGAAGCCACGATGAACCAGGGTGCGGCAACATTTGGCAGTATCCTTAGGGAGGACCAAAGCAGGGAGTTCCTTCAGGCCTTGAATCTTAGTGAACAAGATCAAGCGTAAAACTTTCCATTGCAGGTAGTGTCTTCGGGGTTGCCCTATCTTTTGATTCCAGTGGAAAGTGGTTTTTGGAAGGCAGGTATACGGGTAACCGGACTGAGTGAGTGATTAAAAGCAATCGGGGCAAAATTTGTAGGCATTCTGGACATCGCCTCCCGCTCTATCCGTACCTGGGATAATACAGGCCTCGTGGAAGACATTGCTACCGGCAGCCTGGCTGGCCCGGCGGCTGCCTACCTGGTAAAGTATGGGCTCTGTGCTGCAAATGAGGTGATCCTGATACATCAGGGCACAAACCTGGGCAGGGAAAGCAAGTTGTACGCACAGGTGAGCAGCGCTCCCTTCGAGGATGTATACGTTACCGGAGACGTTGTAATGGTAACTTCAGGGCAGTACCGGTTAATAGCGCCGTGATAGAAGAAGAAAGAGGCTGTCTCCTGGAAAAGAGACAGCCTCAGCGTGTTTGCATAGGGTAGCAGTTGTCCGTATATATTTTAGCCCTTGTGTGTCTTGTTAAAATGAATAATCTGATAGGCAACAAACGAACTTACACTGATGAAAGTGATTACGCCTACAGATACTTCAATTATTAGATTGCTTTGCATAAGGTGTCGATTTGGGGGTTATGAGATAGGGTTCTATAAGTAAAACGCCATAGCGGTAAAAAGACACCATGCTTCGCTTAAGAATTTTTAAATTTTATAATGCTGTACCACAGTTCCAGACTTATATGCTTGATAATCAATGAGTTTTAATTCAAGTCGCTTCCTCGGATGACTTCCTTCAAACAGCCTTCTCCCTTCCCCTACAATGATAGGTGCGACCACGAAATAATATTCATCTATCAGGTCTATCAATTGGGAAGGAAGGTCTACGCCTCCGAGTAATAGGTCGGCCCCCTCTTCTTGTTTTAATTTCAATATCTCTGTACGAAGGTCTGTACGAACGAGCCTCGAATTTTTATCTTCCACGCTTTCTAATGTCCGGGAAAAAACAACCTTTTTCTTGGAATCAAATGCATGGGCGAACGCGTTATCATTTGAATCTCCGGAGTTGTTTTTAGCGATGTCCGGCCAGTAGGGAATCATCAATTCATAGGTGATACGCCCATAAACGAGCAGATCAGCCCCTCGTATGAGCTGTATAAAAAAATCGAATACATCCTCACTGGGGATCATCTTGGTATGATCACAACATCCATCAATACTGGTGTTGATGGCGTAGATTAACTTGCGCATAATATGGGGATTTGATGTCCCTTAAGTTAATCATTTTCCAATTCCCAGTTTTCCGCTTTTGATGCTGTCGGTCAAGGCGTCCACAAAGGTGGTAGCCACCTCTTCGGCAAAGCAAAGGCGGCGCCTGGCTGAAAAGGGTGGTCTTGTCTAATACGACTTTGGTGCCGGCTCATGTAAAGGTGCTTAATAAAAGAACCCGACCGAAGTCGGGCTCTTGTTTGTTGAAATTCATGGCTTGGTTAATTTCTGATGTGTCCTGCTCGTGATAGTATCTTGTTTACAAAATCTTTTTCTGCCTGGAAATGCGTGAGGGTTACGGCCCTGGTCAGGTGCTGTTCACCCTTGAGGTTATCTCCCTGAAGCAGGTATAATTTACCCAACGTGGCATGAAGCAGGTAATATTGCTCCAGGAAGGTGCCCTGCAAATTATGGAGTACCTCAAAAGCCTGCGCTGTCTGCTTGTCATAATACAGGGCTATGGCATAGTTCAGTTCGACAAAAGGATTGGGGTTATTTTGCAAAAGCTGAACATATATCTGGGTGATCGTATGCCAGTCTGTTTGGGCAAAGCTGCCGGCAATGCAGTGCAGGTAGGCTATGGCCGCCTCATAATGATAGTTGGAGACTTGATCGGTTTGGGACTGGTGCAAGTAATAATTGCCCAGGGCAATCAAGTCCTTATTCCATGTATTCCTGTCCTGTTCTTCCAGGTCTGATAATTCTCCGGCTTCCGTGACCCGGGCCTCCATCCTGGCCGCATTAAATAAGAGCAATGCATATAAGGCAACGGTATCCTCGTTGGAGATATGATTGTCCAGCAGGCATTTGGTCATGATCAGGCTCTCTTCACACAAGTCCTCACGGGTCAGGTCTTTGCCGCTGCCGGCCCTGTACCCTTCGTTGAATATGAGGTAAATGATCTTGTGAACAACCGGTAACCTCGTTTTCAATTGTTGGGGGCTTGGGGGACTTAGAAAAACATTCTCCATTTTAATCCGTTGCTTCGCCCTGGAGAGTACCTTGTCAATGCCATCTACGGTCATGCCCAAGGCCCTGGCTATGGATTCAGCTCTCAGGTTGGCCACATACTTAAGGGTAATGACCACCTGCATTTTTGAGGTCAGATGAGGGTGGGCGCAGGCAAACAGCAACCGCATCTTCTGATCGTCAAAAAATGGATCGTCCTGATCCAAAAGACCATGGATTTTATCAAAGGCTCCAGGGATTTCCTCCAGGGCTCCTGAGATCTGTTCCAGGGCTTTGGAAATCGCCATTTCTTCTTCAAACGGATTGCTGTACGTTTTCTTTTTCTTCAGTGCATTGATGGCGTTGTTGCGGCAGACGCTATAGGCCCATCCGGCAGGGTTTTGAGGTATACCATTAAGTTTCCAGGTGGAAAGGGCCGCATAAAAAGTATCCTGTACCAGGTCCTCAGCCATTTCCAGGTCAATATCCCGGGAAAACTGAAGCATGGCGGTAACCATTTTCCCAAAATGGGTTTTATACAATTCGTTAATGGCCTTGCGTTCTTTGTTCATTGCCTAAATCGTTTACATCCTCGAGGTTCAAAACCGGGCGTACTTCAATGATCATATCCCCGTTCTGTACATGCGTGCAGGTTTGGGCAATAGAAACGGCGTCCGCCAGATCAAGGGCTTCCACGAAGATAAAACCGCTGATTCCTTCCTTGGATTCAATGAATGGGCCATCTGAAAGCACCTGATCTTTGTTTACATAACTTCCATTTACCTCCAGGGCGTCTCCTCCCCTTACATAATTACCTTTTTTAACCAATGATTTTACCCATTCATCCATAATGAGAATGTCCTCAAATCGCTGGGCTTCGCCGGCCTGCTTTAGTTTGGTCAGGTCCTCTCGGATAATGAACATGAATTTTTGCATGGGGCTTATTTTTTATGGGCTATTGGGCGTTCGTTGGAAATCCAGCTCCCGTACCTCCGAAAAAGCACTCTATGGATAATATTTTGCCATTGCTAAAGGTATAATAATCCGTGTTGCGGATGACCTTACCTTCTGTGGTCGTGATAGTATAAATGGCAAAAGCATAGTCTCCGGAAGCAATGATCTGGGAAAATTCGAGCTTTTTAAAGTGTTGGGACTGAGGCCAACATCTTTCTTTATATACCACTATGGGAATATGGTCGTCTTGGTTGGGGCTGGTGAAGGTAAAACCATCGGCCAGTTGGCTGGAAGTCATGTTCCAGTCTTTTTTCTCATACCCACCAAGGTAGGTTTTGATGATGGTTTCCGCATTTTGGGCCTTCGATGTCAGGGCCAGCACCAGACAAAGAAGGGTCAAAGTCAGCAAGCGCCAGGGGTCAGTGAAAACATTGTGTGAGGTCATAAGCGATTTATAATAAGACAAACGGCGGAGGTAAATCCGTACACAACCTGAAAGGTTTTTTTTGAAAATGGGCGGATGCTGTATCGGAAGCGTTCGTTTTCTTCTTGAAAAAATATATAATTAATTGATTGTAAATATGTTGATTAAACGGCGCTTTTATTGAAGTGAAGGGTTAATTCTTGCACATATGCTCATCAACCACCTGAAAGCAGCCCTTAGCAGCCTTAGATGCTTTGGGAGACAATGCCGGGGTATACAAAAATCAGCTCTTACAAATGCCAGGGGTCCAAGATATAACGAGTTCTCCTTTCATGCTTATTGCGGGCTCCCGGAATGCTCAAGGGTGCGTGACGGTGCCTCAGTTTGATGGGAAGAATTTTACCCTCATGCAAACCTGGGGGGGTGAAGCGGCTGCGAAACTTTTTGACAGCCCAAGTCCCTTGGGTAAAAACTATACAGGATCGACAATCTTTCCACCAATGGATTGACCGCCTTCCATATAGTGGGGATAGTTAAGGATTTTAATTGCAACTCCCTCCGGGAGCAGGTGACCATTATGGTCTTGTACCTCAATCCCGATAATGGTGGAATGGCTGTACGCATCAGTAGTACCGATATAACAGGCTTATTGAATGAAATCAAGACACAATGTAAATCAATGGCGGCCTCCCAGCCCTTCAATTATTCCTTCCTGGATGAGGAATTTAATAAGCAGTGCAAAGAAGACCAGCGCCGGGGCGAGATTTTTCTTTTGTTTTCTATCCTGGCCATTTTGATTGCCTGTCTGGGCATCTTCGGCCTGGCTGCCTATTCCGCGCAGCAGCGGGCAAAAGAGATCGGCATCCGAAAAGATTTGGGCGCAGCGATCAAAGCGGCGATCGCAAATCCGGTTAAGCGTCTCAAAACGGAATGAGGGTAAACGCTATCTTCAACGACGGCAAAAATTGATCGAATCCCGGTCATTAGTGGGTAAAGAATAAAGATTCACCTGATCGCTTTCCAAAATGGGTTGTATACTGAAGTTCATGGCCACCGTTTTGAAGCGTGAGTGCCTAATTAATCCTCCGAAAAAGGCTGCCTCAAATGAGACAGCCATTCGTGCTTGCATAGGTTAGCCAACGTTCCTATATATTTAGCCCTTGTGTGTTTTGTTGAATTGTATGATTTGGTAAGCGAGGAAGGAAACAATGCTGAGAAAAGTGAGTATACCAGCAGAGACTTCGAGGATAATACTGTTTTGCATAGATGCTTAGTTTTCGTGGGTTATGAAATGCGCTTCTATATATAAAACGCATAAACCCCTTAAACACACTATTGTTTGGTCATTTATTGTATAAATAAATGACATTCAATAATTTAGTAGCAAAATTAAAAAATAAGACCCCTATGGAAATAGGGGCCGTTTCACCAAAACTAACTGCTTATGAGAAAATTGACTGCTTGCTTATTATTATGATGCAAAGGTATACCCTGGTCTGTTAAGGTGTACATAAAGGCATTAAGGAATTGTGTTTTTAACATTGCATATAAAGCAACATTGATTTTTTGGTTTTGATGGTGACAAATGTCATGATCAGGCGTTTTACTTATATAAGGTTTTTCTTAGGATAAGGTTTAGTTATTAATGGTTCTGATTTATTTGTTAAGACCTCTGTCAAGGGGTCTTATTTTTTATTGCTTCCAGTCCTATTTCTCCCAGCACGTACCAGCCCTTTCCCTGTTCCCGAAAATCGTGAGCTGCGTCCCACTGACAATGGCATCAACATAATATGGCTCGAAATCGCAGGGCACGCCTATGATCGGCACTTTAAAATTGTTCACGTGGATAATTTTGCCGCAACCCAGGCAAAAAAGCCGGAAATGGCTGTTTACCTGGTCATTCGTTCAGCAGTTAGTGCTGTTTCTTCTAACCCCCTGTATTTATACCTGATGGAACTTTTGTTCCAAATGGAATCAGCAACCGCAATGCGATATTTCTTCCCAGATCAGCAAAATAATACCGGAAGCGGTCCATGTAATCCCGGTAATCGATATTGGTAAGGTTGGTTACCGATAAGCTTACTTTTAGTTCCCTGCCTGCAAGCGGGGCGGAAAAACCGGATGATGCGCCCCATAGCATGTAGCCTGGTGGGGGTGCGGCAAAGTCGCTATTCGGTGGCACCCTTGATTGTTTGGCTACGACAAGGTTGTTTGCTTCAAAGAATATATGCTTCCATTTTCCTATCGCGGGCCATTCATAGCGGATGGAATTGTCAAAACGGTCGGCGGGTACACCGATCAACCAGTCGTGTATGGCCAGATTCCGTGCCCGGACAATACTTGTTTTGGAAATGAGCGTAAAGTTTCGGGCAAAAGTATAGGTGAGGCTCAGGTCTGCGCCTGTAAAAAGGGCATTAACCTGGGTATAGGAAAAAGCAGGGAAGGTTCCTTCAATGGTCGTAATGTAGTTGAGGTCTGGTTTGGCATATATATAGTGATGGAAGTAATTTACATAGCCACCAGCCTGTACGATCAGCTTCTGGTCGTGGTAGGTAAAAGAGAGATTATTGTTATAGGCTTGTTCCAACGTCAACGAAGAATCACCGAATTCCCAAGCAGCCGCGCTTTGATGTACGCCGTTAGCAAACAGTTCGATCACTTGCGGGGGGCGCCAGGCTGTTCCGAAATTATAATCCCCGGAAAAATGATCGTTGAATTTGTAGGAGGCGCCGATATTGATGGTTGGTTCTTGCCAGGTGTAGGTGGGTCTATCTTCGACAACGCTGGTAGGGTTGTATGCATAGGCCTGTAACCAACGGTAATCATACCGGATGCCCGCTTCGAGGATCCATCGGCGGACCGCATATTTTTCAATGCCAAAGACTCCTCCACCATAATCGACAAAATTGGGTATGAGTTCCTGGTAAGCCGTGCCCTGTTGGATATTTTCATGGGTAATGAAGTTTAGGCCTATGCTGCCTGTGATCTTATGCTTAATCGGAGCATGTTCCCATATCAAGTCTAAGGTTGACGTGTTGAGTTGAAAATTCAGATCGGGGATGCCATTGGTGTTGAGTGAGGTGTCGCTGTTGTCAGAAGGGTTTGCATCGTATTCTTTGCGTGTATCCCTTTGGTAGGCATACACCGCTTCCAATCGGCTGCCCTTATTTGACAAGTCTACAAATCCGCTTGCCTTAGCTAACATATGATTCACTGTCTGGTCTGGCCGGCCAAAAACATATCGGAAGAAGCCATCGTCCAGGGGTCGCCCCCTCGCTATATCTTGCTCCAGATCCGACTCATTATCTGCTACAGAGGCCTGCGCAATCCCAATCTTTGTATTAAACTGACTAAAGTATAGTGTACCTCCGTAATGCGCTTTGTTGTATTGTAGGGTAGCCGAGTAATCGTTTTCATCAAAGCCGGTGTTCATCAGATAGTAATTGGCAGTCTGTGAGTTGCCTGCCTTTTTAATGGTGCCCTGTAGCCGCCAGGAGAGGCCATCCCATTTTCCACCACCGGCACCTTCCAGCACTGCCGAACCAACGCCGACTCTGCCATTGGTCATCCCTACCAGGTTTAGCTCCCCATCCATTCCCGGAGCGGTGGCCAGCGCTTTAGGGTCCAGTAATATCACACCACCTATGGCATCAGACCCATACCTGATGCTGGCTGCTCCTTTTATGACCGTTATTTTGGTGGCAATAAAAGGATCTATTTCCGGGGCATGGTCATTCCCCCAATTCTGCCCTTCCTGACGCACGCCATTGTTCATGATGAGGACGCGGTTGCTGTATACGCCATGGATAACCGGTTTGGAGATGCTTGGTCCACTTTGGAGGCTGTTAACCCCAGCAATACTTTTCAGGGATTCTCCCAAAGATAATCCCCTGGTGGCTTCCAGGGCTGCCCCCGATAAAACGGATTTTATAGCCGTAGTGATCTGATCCCTTTTTATAACCTCGCCGACCACCACTACACTGCCTAATTCCTGAGCATTGTTAAATAACAAGAAGTTGAGGATGAGATTTTGGGACATATTCAATACAGTATCCAACGTTTTATAACCGGCATAGGAAATGATTATTCGGTTTTTACCCGGGCATATGCCCTTGAAGTTGAAATTTCCATCATTATCTGTCACCCCTCCTTTTTTGAGCGTGGGAAATCTTATGGAAGCGCTGCGGGCGTTTAACTGTGTGGTATCACTTATATAAACATGCCCGCTTATGGTCAGGTCGCACTCAGCATGTTGTGCGTAGAGACTGGCGCCCAAACCGGGAAGGCATGCAATGAAGGATAAGAGGAGCTTAAACCGCATAAAGTTGAATTATGCCCGTCCAGCAGTATGTCTGCCGAACGGGCTATGATCGAAATGTGTATTATTTTTTCTTTGCAAACCGGTAAGCTATTCCCAGCGAAAAATTGATGGACTCAAGCGGTTGGTCATATTGGTATATCTCTCTTCCAGCATTGTTCAGCCTTGGCGCATTGACGATGCTAAAATCGGGCTTGGTATAGAAATAATCAGTCCTTAGTGCCAACGCAAGGCTCTTGCTGAGGCTGTAATTCAACCCTGCTCCAAGGTCAGCCGCCACTGCTGTTTTTGAAGCGGAGTACTGTACAATGGGCGCATCAAAAACACCTCCGTCTTCTATGGTACAGGTGATCTTAGGGGTTGAAGCATGGGTGATACCCACCAATGCTCTCGCGGAAAATGAGAGCCTTTTTGTGATATCAAGATTATAGTATAGGCCGGGCATAATACTCCATAAAGTATAATGCGAAGGAGTGGTTCTGGTCGTATCCACATCGAATGATTCCTCATACCCCTGAGACAGGGAGTCAACCTTTTTGAGGCCATAAGTACCATATTTGAACATTCCACCGACCCCGAAGTGTTTGGAAAAGAACCAGGCTCCGTCCAGGGATCCAAAAGCCCCAATATTTGCCCAGCCGTGCACATCGTTCACGGTTCCTTGAATGCTCATTAGAGAAGAGGCGGTAGCCGTAGCGCCAAAATTGCCCAAGGGAAGCGAAGCGCCCCCGTCCACTTCAAGGAAAGAGGCTGGTTTTGTCTGGGAAAAAACAGGTGCGGATATGCATAGCGCGGTAACCAACAGGATTATTTTGCTTGAGTTCATGAAAAGTATTTTTGGGGTTAGTAAATGGTAACTGCATAGGTGACATCCAGATCTGTGGAGCCAGGAGGGTAGGTTCCGTTCTTTGCATTGGGTTGGTGGCGCAATACTACCCGGAGTGTGCCAGTGCTGGCAGCGCCCGTTAGGAAATTATCCTTCAATCCGATTTGCATGGGGGGGCTGTTGGCATCCAAATCCGTACGATTCACCACGAGATTAAGGGCCGAGTCTGTTGCGTTGGTCATATATTCATTCTCCGGGATTCCGAACGCAGTGGTATCGGAAGCCGGTACATTGGTCAACCAGTCTGCCTGTGGAATATAAGTGGTCGTAGTGCTGACATCAAAATTTGAGCTCAGGACCGGGGATGGCTGAAAGAAGAATAAGTGATAATTTTCCCTGGCCAGGATTTCAAGACTGACGGTATCCACCGGTGTTTGCGTTTCATCGAGAATGATCACTTGCCCGCTGTAGGTACTGTTCGCTTTAAGTCTCAAAAATGCAAGATTGTTATAAATCGAATCAACCTGGTAGGTATGGGTATAAGGGCTCATTTGCGTGGAAATGGCCAGTTGTACGTCTGAAGGGTTGGCTGTGTTGGTGAGCCGCAACTCCACAGTGGTTAAAAATTCATTTCCGGGAAGGGAAGGGGTAACCGTTTGAGCGGCTTTGTTGCAGGCTGAAACAACCAGTAAAAGAAGGATGACGGCGCCAGGAAGGAATTTTCTTCCGGTCGATAATAAATTTTGCATGTATATCATTTTTCGAAATTTGTAAATACAATAGGATCCCAGCACAAGACGGAACGGTCAATTCAATCTCATGAAACTGAAAACATTAAAACCCTGAGTCATTGGTGTAATGGCTTGTATATATGCCTAAGCAGCAGGAGGGCCGCGTAGTGCAGGGATAATTTCATCATGGGAGACAATGAGGGAACGTATGATGAACGAGATCGCTACAAGGTATTGCTGCGGCCTCTGGCAGGTAAGCGGGGATGACGTAATTAAGGGCATCAGGGCATCGTCAATGCAGCCGCATCTTGAAGACTGAACCTCAACATTCGACTTACCCTTTTGCCCGGATGATGAATGATTTCTACATGGCTCGTGCACCCAGTCGTGCAGCCATATGCCCAATCCTAATTTCTGTGTGAAAATCAGGATGAGCACGCAAGAGATCACCCGTAAATTAGCTTTACGCATGTGGTCTATATAATAATTGAAGAACAGGACGCTGTTGAAGGGTCAGATCATAAGCAAAGCCCGTACGGAAAGCCAGGAATGAAAAGTCTACGGCCTCCTTCAGAGATAGTTACATCAGGGCACTATGAGCTGGAGGACCACGAAGTCCAAAGATAAAATGGCTAATGGGGAAAATCTGATCTGCCCTTTTTGCGGGAGATAAGGATGGGAGGTCTCGTTGCGATACTTCGGGTGGGAAATAGGAAGGTAAATCCAGATAAGGGACTGCGACCACCTGACTTTCGCAATCACAATGGTATCCCGCTTTCGTTAATTGATCCGTCTGCCTCTTCCAGTCAAATGAACTATCCTGGTGGTGTGCAAAAAAATGATGCAGCACATTCTTAGGCGTAATGCTTAACGTAAAAGTCAGCAGTAGAAGGATGCCCCCAGCAGTTCGTATGATTTGATTGCGCAGCATGTTGCAACGAGGATGCAAAATAGGACCTTTTCCGTAATTTCCAAAATTCAGGTTGCGGCCTTATCCTGACTTGTTTGTGTAAGCCCTTGTTTCCTTTATTCCCCCTTGGATAAGCATCCATAAACAAGCTATTCCATTAAAGGCCAGTAACCGGCATTTCAATGTTGTTGAACATGCCGTAACATAGGGAAGGTGGTCGTTGTATATAATCAGGTATCGGGCAAAGGAAAAGTCTTCCAGATAGTCAAACAGCGCTCCCAGGATGATGGTGCAAAGCAGGACTCGTCCCCATATCCGGTTGTCTGACAATGAAACAATACAAATCATCAGGAAGCTATAGGCAGGTATAAACACCAGATCCATGGGAAAAAGGTATGGAAGTATCCGTGGACATTGTAACGGCCCTGGCTCTCTTTTCGAACATATGCTGCATCAAAATAGGTGCAGGGTTTCATCAGGTTGACGTGTTCATCGATAGGGGTATCTTTCGGAAAATGGAGGTATGATTTTTTTACCTGCTTAAAACCTGCGGCAAAGAGTATCACCAGTATAACTCCGGGTATACTAAGCGTACGAAGCTTAAGCGTCTTTAGCATACAGGGGACTTTTTCATGGATAACGCTGCATATGGCTTATTAAATGTTCCACCATAGGTTTATGATTCAGACGGTCGATAATCCGGTTTCGGGTCGTGTCGGACATGAACCAGTTCATGGAATAGGGCGGTTCATTTTTTAGATGAGCCTGCAAGTGCAATGAATCCATCGCCCATTCAGCCGGGTCTTTGTATAAGGTGATAAGGCTGTCATCGGCGCTGTAACCATAGATATGTTGCAAATCATTTATATAGTTGGCTAACCGCCTGTCATTGACGTAGGCAATAATCCTGGAGGAATACCAGGTGATATATACCCAAAAGGAAACGGCCGGCAGAAAATAAATGCGGGTGAGGCTTGAGGTATAGTGGGAATTTGCGTTTTTTTCGGTGATGGCTATGATGATGTATCTTCCTTGCCCCAGCCCCCAGAAGGCATTAATGGTTAATAAGAGAAACAATATGGAAGGAAAGAAAGTCCAGATTGTTTTAAGGGACCAGGATACATTCCTACGGAGATCTTCCAATACCGTTTTTAACTTGTAATGCCTTCTGAACGATGGCGCGATAAGCAGTATAATTCCTGGAATCAGGACCAGGATGACAACTGAAAGGGGGCTCCATAAGACGAACGCGAAAAGTGGTGTCATGGAAAGGGTTTATCCAGTTTAAGGTAAACCTATCCGTTTCCAGGTGCAAGCGTGAAAACACCTGAATTACTTGGAATCATCATCGTCGGCTTCTTTGAGCTCATCCTCCTTTTTCTCCCTACGCAGATGTACTTTCGGATTGTCCTCCGTTCCGGTAATGGTCATGGGAATCCCAATGATGCCGAAGGGCGGAAGGCCCAGGCGGACCTGGAGATTCAAATCCCCGTTGAAACTAACCTGACCTTCGAAGCGGGGGCGGAAGCCCATCACTTTCATTTTGGTCCGCTCTATGGTGATGATGTTGTGGGCGATTTTTGATTTGATGACGACTCCGCTCAGGTGGGGGTTGTTTACGCTGTCTTTTCCGGTAGATTGGCTGATGGCTCCGAATATCTTCAGGCCTTTCACTTTAATATCGGTCAGGCCGACGACACCCCCTCCGGCAAGGGAGGGCATGATGGGCTTCATGTTGGCATCCAGGTCGCCGCCGATCTGGTAATCCAGGCTGACAATACCCTGGGCCTTGCCTGCGGAAGTCGCCAAATCGTGGAATAATTTTATCTCATTGTAAGCTCGGTGTACATCGAAGTTCTGGGCGTTGATATGATAGGTGAAATAAGCCCTGGTGGGGGACTTACTACCATAGGTGGCATCCATTTTCACCGGAGCGCCGATAAGGGTAAAAGCCAGTTGCTGTAGATTGATTTTCCCACTGTCTATCTGCACCGCTCCGTTGGTGCTGTCCAGGGTCAGGCCGTTATATTTGACTTGACCCACGTGGGCTGTGAACACAAAGGACAGGTTGTCCGGAACCAGGATCACGCCTTTGGTGCCTGCCGGAGCTGCCGCCCCGCTGACACCCGCTGGCGCCGCCGCCGGGGGCGCCCCATTGAATGCCATCAACTCATCCACCACCACCAGGGGACTCTTCAAGTCAAAATGCCCGCTTAAGGGTGCATTGGGCTGGGTAGCATAGGCTACCATATTGTTTAGGTATCCTTTCAAGGTGAAATGGGTGCTTCCGTAGGAAGCATTGAATTTATCAAACCACATCTTTTCCTGGTCGAACCGAAAAAGCCCACTTTGAATATTCAAGGGCTTTGGAAACATATCCGAGGTGAAGGCTACCTGATCCAATTCCATGGTCCCCGCGTTATGAAGCCGGTCATAATGCCCGGTGCTGGCGTCGCTTTGAAGCCCACTCAGGGAGAGGTTGGTGCGGATCAGTCCATTCACGTTCATACCTGGTCGGGCGAACACCTGATACACCTTACCCAGGTTAATGACGCCTTTTGATTGAATGGCGTAGTGAAGGTTGTCAAAATTATTCAGGTCTGCTTTCATGGTAAAGGGTTGGCCTTCGAACTGAAAAGCAACCGGCGTCAGCTTGACCTGAAGGGATTTCATGGTCCCCGCCGTATTGGTAACGGTGGCGCTTACCTGAATATGCTCAATGGGGTCCGGGTAGTACTTCGTCTTGACCCTGCCATCCGCCAGATCCAGTTGGGCGGTCGTCACAGGGAATCGCCTGTGTTCAGGGGCGTAGACCCCTTTTACAGATACGTCTGTTTTGATATTGCCCGCCAGTTCAATGCTGTCCAGGGGATAGAACTGAGGTACATCCGCCAAATGAAGGACCGTGTGTAACTCCCCATCCAGGTTGGGATCGCCGGATACGTCGTTTGCCTTTAAACGGCCATTGAGTACACTACTCAATACCTGGGCATGCAGGCTATCCAAGTCCAGGTGTATGTCCCTGTAATTATGGGTTGGGCAATCGGCCGTCAGGCGCATCGAAATTCCTTCTACGCCTTTAGGGAGGCGTGCATATTTGAAGAAGCCATTATCCAAATCAGCTTTAACCTTAAAGGACGGGATGCTGGCGATCGCGGTATCCAGTGTACGCAGTCCCTTGCGAACAACCTTGGTGGCATAAAGTCCATCGGCGTCCAAAGCCAGGGTCAACTGGCCTTTGAGATCGTAGGGCGTCAGGCCTACCGCCCGGTCCCAGTCGCCCAGGTCCATGACGGAACGCACATGCGCAAAAATATTGGGGGTATTCAAACCCGTTAGGCGCACCAAAGATGAAAAATACCCCTTGCCTAAGGTGAAATACAAGGAATCCACGTGTATAAAAAAACTGTCTGGATTGAGCTTGGGCAGCCTGGAGTCGAGGTTTAAGAAGAGGTTCTCCACCGGCTTGGGGGCCTTTTGATTGTTGACATACCCATTTCTTACCGTCATATGAAAATCCAGGTCGGGCATTGCTCCGGTTTTGGAATTATAGGTCCCTTTGAGGGAGGCTCCCACCGAAGCGTCTCCCTTCAGCTCTGTACTATCCATCCAGCCTGCATATTCAGGAGGAAGGGCCGTAAATAAATCGTGAAGGGTAGTGGCGTCTGAGTTGAGTTCGAAGTCCATGCTGTATCCCTCCTTTAGGAAATCGAAGCGACCTTTGAACCGCACGGGGAGACTGTTCAGTTTGAGATCGTTTTTTTCAAACATAAAAGACAGGCTTCGGGTATTGATGCGCGTTACCAGATCTGCGGCCAGCCTTTTAGAACCAATATAATGCTGCTTATTATAATCGAAGTCGAAGGTGTCCACCTGTATATGGGATTGCAGATCGAATACGTCCTGAGCCAGGTTTCCTTTTCCCAGGTAACTCAGGTTGTTGCAAGTAATCAGCATGGGGATGGAATGATCATCATAGACTAGATTAGACCCATCAATCTGAATGCGTTGGATCTTCAACGAAGCCCCACTGGTATCCGTGTCCGGGGTCTTTTTGGCGCTGGTATCGGACTTGTAGACGTTATAATTGGCATTACCCTTCTCATCGACGAGGACATGAATATTTCCTTTGGTCAGGTAAATTTCGTTGATGTCTATGCTTTTGGAAAAAATAGAGGCTAAATTCACCCCCAGCGCTACTTCACTAGCCGCCACCAGGGTGTCACCAGCAAAAGGAGCCGATCCTTTCAGGGAGAAGTCATACAAGGTCAGGGTAAGGGAGGGGAAGTGATTGAAAAAGGATAACCTCGCCTTAGAGAAATTGAGTTCCCCAACAATGGCATGGGAAGCCCAGGCTTTGATTTTGGTGGATACGAAGCCAGGGAACAGGATAGGCAATAGGAACATCAGGACTAAGAGGCTCCCTATAACAATGCCGGTAATTTTGAGTGCCTTAAAAATGATCTTTTTCATAGTATTAGCTGACCCTAATATACAATAAGTTAATCACTTAGGATAGCGGTAACCACCAGCGGCACCATATGACCTGCAAATTTAGACCAGCAATGACTGAAGGATGGGCCCAAGAGGGTAGTGTAAACGGTACCACCCCTTTCACCGGAAGCGGGAATTAGTAGGTCGTTTCCACTTATATTTGCTGTATCAACACTAATACCATGGAGATTCTAGCCATCATCGAAGAGCATGCCCATCATTTTCTAAAAGACGTCAAAACCGAGGCTCAAGGCGAAAAGGAGGCGGGTGTACTTATTATAAAGTATATGCAACATGGTCATATCACCGAAGAGGAATATCATATCGTGAAGACGCAGATGGTGGACTCTCTGAAAATAGTAGGTATTGGAATTCCTTTTGTACTCCTGCCAGGGGCTTCCATTGTGATGCCCATCCTCATCAAGGTGGCCAGTAAGTACAATATAGAGTTGATGCCATCGGCTTTTGTCACCCCGAAAGCAGACCCTTCAGCCCCTAAACCCTAAAGGCGAGTCTCCTACCAGCTTTTTGAAATAATTGGAGAAGTGGGCTACTTCGTCAAAGCCGAGTGTGTAAGCCACTTCGGCCACGCTCCAGCCGGTTTGTTTGAGCAGGATCTTCGCTTCTTCTATTACCCGCTTACTGATGAGTTCTGAGGTGGTATTACCGCTGACTTCCTTTAGTACCTTATTGAGGTGGTTGACGTGTACCGCTAATTGATCCGCGTATTCTTTGGGTGTGCGCAGCGCCAGTCTCTGGTTGGGTGATTCTAAGGGGAACTGACGTTCCAGTAACTCTGAAAACAAAGCGGAAATACGTTGCGCCGCATTTCGGGTGCTACTCAGTGCGGACATGGGTTGTAGCTTCTGCCCGTAATGAATGAGTTCCAGTACTAAATTCCTCAGTAGGTCGTACTTGAATTTGTAATCCGATTCCAGCTCCTTGCGCATTTTCCTGAAAAGGTATTCCACCTCACTTCTTTCTTCCTCAGAAAGTTGAAAAATGGGATACTGCCCTGGCTGGAAAATGGGCAGGTCATCCAAGACGACTCCAGACTTACGCTGATTTAAAAATTCTGAGGTGAATATGCAGAACATGCCCGTTTGATCAGCATCGGTTGGGATCCAGTGATAAGGAATCTTAGGCGTGGCGTATAAGAGTGCGTTTTTCTCTATATCTACAACCTTGTCTGCATATTCTGCCCGACTCCTGCCCCTGAGCCAGCTAATTTTATAATAAGCCCTTCGGCTATAAGGCATGATCCTTTTTCCGGTGGCCTTGTCAAAAAGCTTTTCCGTTTCAAATACATTGAAGTGACCAATTTCATGGGCTATGCCTTCTGGTAAGGGTGCCGAATTGCGTTGGTAGAAGTCTGCTAATGTAGTGTGTGGGATCATGTTTTTATATAGATCAAAGGTAAGGCTTGGCCGACAAACCTCGCCTATGCCGAGCGACTACGCCGGTCGTATATACCGGGCGCCCCTTATACCTGCATGCCGCCCGAGGCCTCGATGCGTTGCCCATTTACCCAGCGGGTATCATCTGTACAAAGCGTAGCAACTACCCCGCCTATGTCTTCCGCCACCCCTGGCCGACCCAGCGCAGTGATATTGCTAACCATTTTCTGTAAATCTTCATTATTCCTAAGGTGTCCACCTCCGAAATCGGTTAATACAGCCCCCGGGGCCACTACATTTGCCCTGATACCTCTGGTTCCCAACTCTTTAGCCAGATAGCGAGTGAAAGTTTCTACGGAGCTTTTCAAAGAGGCGTAGACCGAAGAGCCGGGTACAGAAACACGGGTCAATCCGGAAGAGATATTTACGATCCCGCCCCCGTCATTGATTAACGGAAGGAGTGCTTGGGTCAGAAAGAAAACACCTTTGAAATGTACGTTGAGTAAGTCATCAAAAAAGGCTTCGGTTACTTCCCCTATGGGCTTATATCCCCCTTGACCAGCGTTATTGATTAAGAAGTCGAAATGGGTGGTATTGAAATGTTTATCCAGTAATTCTTTTAGTTGATCTACAAAGGCTGGAAAAGTGCCCAATACACCCGTGTTCAATTGCAATGCGGCTGCATTTTGTCCATTGGCTTCAATTAGCGCTACAACCTCTTTTGCCCGGTCGGCTGCGCTGTTGTAGGTAATGATCACGTCCAACCCCTTATCGGCTAACCGGAGTGCTGCTTCTCTGCCTAATCCCCGGCTACCGCCGGTTACCAGTGCTATTTTACTTTGCTGTTTCATGGTGCATTATTTTTAAGCAAAGGTAGATTGAGTTGAAGGGATTTGTTTGAAGGATTCAATCTGCTTTTTGCGAAAATCAATCAATGTTGGAAAACCGATCACCTATTGAGCCAGAATCGTACAGTATGTAAACCATTATTCCTGTAAATGTTTGATGGTTAGTGTGTTAATTGTTGGCATCTTTTGTGGGCCTTCTTATGAAACGAACAGCCATGAAACCTCTTCATTTGGTTACGACCTTGTTTTGTCTGACCATTTTTCACTTGAATACCTATGCTCAAACGGATGTAGGACTTAATTCGTAGCGCTTTGGCAACAAAAGGGCGATAGTTGGCAGACTACCAGGGAAATTAGCTACGATCATCAGTGAGGAAGATATTTATAATGTCTTTAGTATGGTTATCAATGAAAAAGACGCTCCATCGGAGCGCCCTTACATTCAATGCATAAATGCCACTAGCAGTCATCTATTGATTCACCCCAGTATACGTCACCACGCTGGAAGCGGGCAAAGTCACGCTAAAGGTCCCATCGGAGTTGGCCGCAACGGAAGAAGAGGCCCAATGGGCGCTGCTGGCATCGCTGGTCAGGTAAGCGGTCAGGCTGGTGGCTCCAAACCCGGACAGATTGAAGGTGCAGCTTTGAGCTGAAGTGGAAGCGTTGACGGCTACTATGGTGAACTTGCCGTTGCTGGGATGCTTAAAGGCAGAAATGTAGAGGTCAGCACCACTTTGGGCGGCTGCAAAGCGGACGTATCCATTAGGGATAAAACGGGAGAAGTTGCCCATTACATCATAATCCTTCGTGTAGGTGATGGGACCGCTGGCAGGGGCCCAGAGCATGCCTTCGTTGTTGCTGTAGTTTAGCATGCCTAACCAAAAAACATAGGAATTGGCATTGCAGGTAGTTAGTGTATTAGAAATACTGGTGGCGAGTTTTATGCCTTCCGTCATGGTAGCATCAGCGGTACCTGCATCGTCGCAGGCTTCTGTCATCCATACCGGTTTGCTGGTCACGCTGGGTGCAGTGGGGCTAAGGTCAAATCCGCTGCTGCCTAATGCGGCACTCACAGGATTGACATATCCATGGCTGGCGATTATGTCTACATTGCTGCAATCCATACTACCCAGATAGGAATTGGTGGTTGTCCAGGCTGCATTTTCGGGGGAGAGGATCTTCACGGTGTTTAATCCTGCGCTGTTGAGGGCGGGCCTGAGGTTGTTGGTGATAAACTGGCCCAAGTGTGAAGCGCTCCAGGGGCAATTGGTCCAGGTCGCTACAATGTTCTCGGGCTCGTTGGCGGGACTGATGCCATAGAAGTTTACGCCTGCGCTTTTAAAAGAAGAAACGATACCTGCCAGGTAATTGGCATAGCTGGAGGAAGAGGTATTAAAGTTCAGGGTATTATAGCCCAGGAATCCAGGCGTGCTATCGCTGGGATTAACCCGCATAGCCAAGGGAGGTGACCAGGCACTGCCGATCACGTAAGGAACATGGTAGAGGCTGGTGGCCTGGCTTAGGAGCCAGTAAACGCTGAGGTTCTGTTTCTGGTGCAGGGTTAAACCTTCCCAGGTATTGCTGGTAGGGCTGGTGCCGGCACTGGTTCCTGTAGGCAGGATGGTGACCGAAGAAGCGGTGTAGGGATACGTGTATTCCAGTTCCCCACGAATGATGTTGAGGCCAAGGCCACTGTTGCCGAAAAGATTGCTTAAGAGGGTATCCCTGTAGGGGGAAGTAAACCACTGTGTATCCCTTCCTGCAAAACAACCGAATCCGGTAACGGTTTGGTAAGTGGTGCCCCAGGTCAAGGTCACGACTGTGGGTGAGGTAGCCAGGGAATTGCCTGATGCATTTAACCGATTTGGGGCCACGCTGTTTTTGGAGCAACTGGCCAGAGCTACTAACAGGATTAGCGACGAGATTCTTACTGTCGTTCTCATACCTTTTTTGATTTTGGTTTATAAATGAAAAATAAAAGGCAATAGCATGCCCCCTCCGGTCGCGGAAACCCTTAAGACAGAACAATAGCGTGTCCGTCCGGGTATCGTACCGGTTTTTTTATGGGGAGCCTTGCAATAGAGAATAGGAACTGCTTCTTGGACGAGCAGACGTCTAAACAAGTAAGATTAAAGTCGGATACGGGTGATAATAGGAAATAAAGTATGTTATCCTAAATAAAGATAGTATAATATATCTATACAATTTTATTGGATATTATTACGCAATAATGAAGGAATTGTTAACCAGGTTGAAGTGTATGTGCATACATAGTACGCAGTGCATACGATTGCGCAGCCGTAAATGTTTACAGATAGTAAACAAAAATCCCGGCAGGGTCTTGCCGGGATCAAAAACGCGCGGAGCCGAACCTTACCGTAATCTCGTGGAGCGGGGCGCGCCCCAAGGTTTTCGAGCCGCAGGTTTTACCAGGGCGCCTCGCCCCCTGGGTTCAAATCATTACTGAAATACTTGCCCGTGGGTCCATCAACGCCAATGGTCGCATACTTTACTATGATCTTAGCCGCATCCTCCACTGACCCTGGACCCTGGTGTTGGTTAAAGTCTGTTTTGGTATATCCAGGGCATACGGCGTTTACCTTAAAAGGGTCCCGAAGGGTATGAGCCAAAGCCACAGTATAAGCGTTGAGGGCTGTTTTGGAAGGCCCATAAGCGCCTGGGTTGAAGGTGTAGAACCGGGAATTGGGATCACTATGGGCAGTCAGGGATCCTAACCCGGAAGTAACCATGACGATCCTGGGCTCAGGGGATTTTTCCAGGAGGGGATAAAAAGCCTGGGTCACCATGATGGCGCCGAACACGTTGGTATCATATACCTTCTTCACGGTTTCAATTGGAACATCAATGGGATTTTGGGGCATGCCTCCGCTGATACCCGCATTATTGATCAGAACATCCAGACTCGACACCTTCTGAGCAATAAGGTCCCTTGCCGCTTCAATGGAGGCTTTATCGGTCACATCAATCTGAATGGCCTCTACCTGAGTGAGCCCCTTGGCTTTGAGTTGGGCTACTGCTTCCTCGCCTTTTTTCAGGTCCCTTGCGCCTAAGAAAATACGATATCCCTGCCCAGCCAACTGAGCTGCTGTTTCATAACCTATGCTTTTATTAGCTCCTGTAATTAATACTGTTTTCATGTATAATGCTTTATGAGACAAAGCTACCCTCAAAGGATGGGGCAGCCGTAGACCATTGACCGGATTCAATGGTACATTTTCCGGACATTGTTAGGAGTGGTAATACCGAAATATCCAAAACCGGTTAAATTTACTTAAACCATTTAGCACTTTAATGAAAAGCCCCCTGATTGTTCTGCTTCTATCACTGAATGTCAGTGCCCTGGCCCAGCCATCACAGCCTGGGTTTCGTTCCGCCATCCAGCCATCACAACCTGCCACGGGCTCCGCAACGCGCGCGCTGCGCCCCACAGATTGGGTTAATCCCCTCCTGGGGACCGCCACCTTATGGGATAGTGCAGATATTGGCTATAAGCCAACGCACAGAACCTGGGGGGCCGAGGTATTTCCCGGATCTTCGGTGCCCAATGCTATGGTCCAGTTAAGCCCTGTCACCCAATTTCACAGCGGTTCAGGTTATCAGTATGAAGACACCCTGATCCATGGCTTTATACATACCAGCAAAGGACATTGGAACCTGGGCTATGTACCTTTTATGCCCGTGACGGGTCAGGTCTCTGCAACCGACTATGCTTCCAGATACCACCACGAGCGGGAAACTGCCCATCCAGGGTATTATCAGGTTTACCTGGATCGTTACGGCATCAATGCCGAACTGACCTCTACCTTACGTTGCGCCTACCACCGGTATACCTTTAAGAATGGCGACGCTGCCGAACTGGTTGCTGATCTCGCCCAGTCTAATGAACGCGTTAGGTCCTGGAGTATTCAGCGGGAATCGGGCCATTCTTTTACCGGTTTCCAGCAGGCGGGAGAAAAGATCTATTTCTACGCGGTGTCCAACCGGTCAATCGTCTCCATTGATTCTCTGACGGGAGATGGTAAAATTGTACCCATACTTCATTTTGCGGATGCCGCAGGTCCATTGGAGTTGAAGATCGGGTTTTCCTTTGTGAGTATAGAAAATGCAAAAAATAACCTGAAGGCCGAAATGCTGTCCAAGACCTTCTCCCAGACCAGAGCGGCGGCCACCAATACCTGGAATCAACTGTTGTCTAAAGTGCAAGTGACAGGTGGAACGGATCGGGACAGGCGGATCTTTTACTCCTGTCTGTATCGTTCTTTTCTTTGGCCTGCGCTCAGAAGTGACGTGAACGGGGATTTTACAGACTTAGGGGGTAAAGTGGTCAATAAAGGATTTAATTATTATACCGAACCATCGTTATGGGATGACTACCGGAACAAACTCGAATTATTAGGATTGCTATCGCCTAAGGTCACGACGGATGTTATCCGCTCCCTGATAGACAAAGGACAGGTGACCGGATTTATGCCGACCTTTTTCCACGGAGACCATGCTTCGGCATTTATTGCCGGTGCCTACAGCCGGGGACTAAAGGATTATGACGTGAAGGAAGCCTACAGGTTGCTGCTGAGAAATGCGACCGTGGAGGGGGGGACCAGGCCGTATATTTCTGAATACAATGATAAAGGATATGTATCCACTCCGGATATTGCCCATCCCGTCATAGAGACAAAAGCCAAAGCAGGTGTCACCAAAACCCTGGAATATGCCTATGATGATTATGCCGTTGCCCAATTGGCCAAAGCTTTGGGCGACACCGCCAACTATAGGATGCTGATGGGGCGTACGGGGAACTATAAAAATGTGTTTGACCCAACTACCCGGTTTATGCGGGGCCGTTTGGCTAATGGGGATTGGGTGGGGCACTTCGATCCGGAGTATCCCTACTATGAATACATGTACCGGGAAGCCAACGCCTGGCAATCTTCCTTTTTCGCTCCTCAGGATGTGCAGGGGCTGGTGGCGCTTTATGGAGGTAAAGAAGGGCTGGAGAACAAACTTGATTCCTTGTTTACCCTTCCCTGGGATGGGGTGGAGGCATACAACATCTCCGGTTTCATCGGTCAGTACTGCCAAGGTAATCAGCCGGACCACAGTGTTCCATTCATGTACTATTTCGCAGGCAAGCAGGAAAAAGCCCAGGTCATCTTGGACAGTATCCTCCATCATTTTTATGGAATGGGTAAGGAGCACCTGGCTTATGCCGGTATGGATGATGCAGGGGAAATGTCATCCTGGTATGTGTTTAACGCCATTGGTTTTTATACCTTCTCTCCGGCTGACCCTAAGTATATCGTCTCCGTGCCCTTATTTCAGAAAATCACTTTCCAGGCTGGTAACGGTAAACCATTCACCATCATAAGGAAAGGCACGGGAAAAAAGATCGTAGATATTACCGTGGGTGGAAAGAAAATCGGCGATTATATGCTGGAAGACAGCGCTATAAAAGCGGGTCTGCCGATGGTGATCCGTACACAGTAATGAAGCCATCTCTGGACCACCAATCAGCTTCACTGGTACATTTTGCGAACCTGGGTCCTGTACTCCACGGGCGTTTGGCCGCTCATGCGTTTGAAAAACCGGTTGAAGTAGGAAGCGTCTTCAAACCCCAGTTCATAGGCGATTTCTTTGACAGCAAGTTCTGTATGGACCAAACTTCTCCGGGCTTCCAGTAGCAGTCGCTCGTGCACATGGACAATGGCGGGTTTCCCGCTCTGGGCTTTGACTACATCCCCCAGGTGTCCGGCAGAGATGTGAAGTAAGGCTGCATAATCGGCTACCTCATGCAGGCTGCGGAAAGATTCATCTATTTGTGAAATGAACCGTTTGAGTAATAGCCGATCCGGAGATCCGGCTTTTGCATCAAATTGGTCTGTGTAAAGGCGGCTCAGATAAATGAGCAATATTTTCATATAGGCCAGCAGCATCTGGTGCTGCCAGGGGCTTTGCACGGCATACTCGGCAGAAATCCTTTCCAACATCCCTTCCACGAATACAATGTCTTCCGCACCCAGGTTCAGCTCATGTCCATTATGGTGATTGCGTAGGATGGGCAGGCCTTTGAGGAAGCCCGAATCGTCCAGGGCTAAAAATTCCTGTGTGAAGGCAATCGTATAACCCGACATGGGAATCACCTCTTCTTTGAGGTTTACCTGTTGAGGGTTGGTGAAATAAACCGTCTGCGGTTTAAGGACATAAGGTGTCATGTCCACCCAAACCCTGCTTCCCCCTTTGATTACATAAGCTAAAAAATAATAGTCTTTTCTATGGGGCTGGAGGAAATCCGATTTCAGGTAATAGGCAGCGGACTCGTTTTTCCGGATGCGGAAAATAGCATTGCCGGTCGCCGGATCTGGCTCCATGGCAATTTTAGGAATGACCGTATCGGTGGAAATGCTGTACATAGCCACCTAAAGTTACGGACTTCACTTCTCTTTCAAGCTATCCGTAGGATTTGCCCAGGCGGCTTTCAAGGTCTGGGAGCTGATGGTGGCATCAGCAGCGAGGTCCCGATGTAAGTCGTTCGGAATTAATACACATAGTGAGCGGTTTTCGACAAGCATTTTTCGCTGGCGATCCTGCTTTGAGCCAGTAGCGGCCCACCTCCCCCTACCTATGTCGCGTTCGCCCCTATAAACCTTGGAGTCCGTCCAGTAGCTTTATGTTAGCTAAACTACTGTCTATGTTGAAAATCTTATTATTGGGCAGCCTGGGATTGCTGTTGGGCTTACTGGTTGTAAGTAGCTCCGGTCTTGGAATACGGACGTTGGCGCCAAAGCGTCCCGTGGCTATTGCCTGCACCACCCAGCCATACGCGAAAGTTGCCGGCAAGGGCAAAGCACGTAACCACGGGTCCATAACCACCAACGGAGATCCTGGCATTGGTAAGCCAATAGCGCCCAACGGCGATCCTGGCCTGGAGAAAATGCCCGTAGACCTGGAAACCGATTATGCCTTGAGCGCTCTTCCTCCCCACCTGAGAGCCGGCGCTACGGTTTACCTGTTGGACCCTGCTAAAGGATATTATATCGCCCGGCAGGGGAGCAATGGCTTTGCCACATTTGTCTGTAGGACCAATTGGGAATGGGGTGAGTTCCGCAGTGATATGGGTACTGCCATGAGCTACGACCCCGAAGGCGTCCGTACCATTCTTCCATTATACCTGGACGTGGCGGCCCTGAGGGCTTCCGGTAAGTATACAGCATCAGCCATTAAGGATACCATGATTGCCAGAATCAAAGCGGGGTATTATAAAGGGCCTGGGCGCCCAGGCATGTCCTATATGCTGGCTCCGCTGATGCGGGTGTATATTGGTGATCCCACTGATAAAACGGTCATGACCGTGAGCATGCCGCACTATATGTTTTATGCCCCTTACCTCAGCAAAGAGGATGTGGGCACCGATTCCATCCCCTTCCCACAGTTGATCAATGCCCAGGTGGTCGTATTGGGTGGCAAGGAAAAGGCTTTTGAGGGTTATATCATCGTCCCCGCCATAGAATCGGAAGCAGCCAAATACCGTAAAGACGGAGCCGACCTGATGAAAAGGCTCTTAGCCTACAAACCTTATTACAAGGTCGAAGACATGTAAGGAGCCATCTTCTTATTGTATTGTGCTTGTTTATCCTTTAGAATGGCATCGTATCCTGCCTGATCAACAAAAGCCTGGGGATGGTATCCATCTCCGGGCTTCCATTTATCTTCCAGGTCAAACTGGCTGGCGTGGGATGCCAACCATATATCGAAGTGAAGTGTTTTCATGGTCTTTAAGGTGTACGCATAATCCTTGGCGACATCCTGGTAGGTGGGCATACTGGGAAACTGGGTTTCCGAAAGGATGGAAGGGATGTTGACGATGGCTACCCTGTAGGACCTGGCCGAATCCTTCACCGTAAACAGGAAGCTGCACGACCCTTTGGTATGCCCAGGGTGGGCCAGCACCAGGATTTGCATACCTCCAAAGCGGATGGTATCATGATCTTTTAACCAACGATCTGCTTTAACCGGCGCAAACAGGTATCCTTTTCCCCCAAAATCGAAGTCTGAATTACCTCCATCTGCCAGTACCAGCGCATCTCTCCATTCAATCATCACTTTGGCCCCTGTAGCCCTCTGCACAGCGGCAATACCCCCTGCATGATCGAAATGCGCATGGGAAGTAAGTATGATTCGAATATCCTTGTACTGGAAACCCAGCATCTCCACATGTCGCTTGATCATGGTATCGGAACCTGGTAGCCCCGTATTAATGAGCATTAGCCCCTTGGGCGTATGGATTAAATAGCAGGCCAGATCCTCGGTGCCTACATAATATAGATTCCCTGCAATGCGGAAAGGCGTGAAATCCTTGACCCAGGTAGAATCAAAGTTGATCAATGGTCGAAGCTTCTGGGCATTTGCCGCAGGTGCCGTCAGGCATATAATAAGTAAAACGGCAAGACTCTGGGATTTCATGTGCCAAAATACCTAAATGTGGATTTGCCTATAAATTCTTACATAGACGGTTCTACATTATACTTGCCGGCCCAATCTACCATGGTTGTCAAGATTGGATGAAGATCCCTTCCTTTTTCCGTGAGGGTATAGGTCACGTGAAGGCGGGCACCAGGATGGGCGTGTCGCGCAATGAGACCATCCGTTTCCAGTTCTTTTAGGGACTGGGTGAGCATTTTTTCAGATATACCCGGGATGGATTTTTTCAGATCCCCATATCGCTTGTCTGCTTGCAGCAATCGATTAATGATCAGGGGCTTCCATCTTCCTCCCATTTTGAGTAAAGTGAATGTTACCGGGCATTTGGTGGTGATTATTTTTTTATTGAATTGATTGGAAGAGGTTGCTTTGATTCTGGTCATACCACGTACTTTAGGGTTCGTTATTGCTGGAGGTTCTCTGCAAAAGTAATTTTGCCTCCTCAAATCAATCATAAAAATGAAAGCAATTAGTTTAACGCCGGAGAAAAACATAATCCTTACAGACATTCCCTCCCTAGATAATCCTGAACCCGGATATGTATGGATCCGCATGAGCGCTTCCGGGATTAACCCCGGAGATGCAGCCTTTATAGAGGGAAAATTTGCTCCTGGATCTCTGCCCGAAAGCCAATATCATATCCTGGGGGTGTCCGGAGTAGGGCAGGTGCTGGACCTGGGGGAAGGCGTACCAGAGACCTACAGAAATAAAAAGGTGACGATCTACAGGTCCCTTCAGTTTGGGGATAAGATTATCGGTACCTGGAGCCAGTATGCGCACCTGCCTTACCGCTCTTGCCTGATCCTACCCGATGAAGTGGACGAAAGAGCCTATTCCGGTTCCCTGGTCAATGTGATCACGGCTTACGCCTTCCTCAAACAAATTCAGTCGGAAGGGCATAAAGGTATTGTAAGTACGGCTGGTAATTCGGCCACCGGGGTGAACCTGATAGGGATTTGTGCCAATTATAAGTTTCCGTTAATCTCCATTGTGAGAACCACGTCCTCCAAAGCAGAACTGGAGGCTTTGGGTGCGGAACACGTCCTGGTGTCTTCCGATCCTGAATTTCAGGGCCAGTTGACTAAGCTGGTCGCAGAGCTTCATGCCACTGCCGTTTTTGATGGGGTAGGAGGCCGGTTGCTCACCAGCATGACAGACTCCTTACTTCCGGGAACCAGCGTTTACTGCTATGGGTTTTTGGGTGAACCTGAACCTTTTAGCATCCATACAAGGGCTTTAATGAGGGGAATTACCCTTCAGGGCTTCTCCAACTTCAAGTCCAAAACAGTAAGCGATCCTGATTTGCTCGAACAGGCCTTCGGGGAGCTGGCTAAAATGATACATATGCCCCATTTTAAAACCATCGTTGGGAAGGAATTTTCCTTTGAGCAAATCAACGAGGCGTTGCTATATAAAGGCAAAGCCGGAGAGAAAGCGGTGCTGGTGCCCTAGCGTTCGCTAGGCCCCGAATAAACGGTGCTGGCGCCGCCTATGCCCGCGACGCCGAGCGGGGCCTTCACGGGGCCCCACTTATTTGAACAAGGCTGCCAATAAAACCGCCATCATCAGCTTATCGGCGGAAAATTCCTTTTGAAGCGCCCGACGGGCTTCTACCAGGTGATATTTGATGGTATTGGGGCTGATCTGGAGCTTTTCAGCAATCTCCTTATAGGATAGCTCTTCTTCGTGTATCATCTGGTAGATCTGGCGGCGTTTGGGTGGCAATGCGGCTACTGCTTGTTGGTAGGCCTGCATATGCTCTTTCAGATCCAGATCATCCACAGAGGAACAGATGAGTGCCTGGGTGCTGTAGAATAATTCCGCCCTTTGCAGTTCTCTGGCGGATTTCTTCAGCGCGTTGATCATGATGTTGGTGGCATAGGTCCTGAGCAATGGAAGCAGGGCTTCATCATCACTTAGTTGGGGAAGATGTTCCCATAACTTTATATAGGTCTCCTGCAAGACATCATATACGGATTCCTCCCTTTTAATGAAATTCCTCACGAAGTACTCCAGCCTGGAAAAGGTAGCCCCGTATATTCTTTCGAATCGCTGGGCTTCCTGGCGTTTATGACCGTGAAGTGAGGTAATGATCGACATGCAGTCCTTTATAATAGGAGTACAAAGCTAGGGGCTCTGCCATTTGCACACGTTGCAGCGGGCGAATTAATAATTAATTTATACATGAATGGTGGCTGATGTTAACTTAATATTAAGTCGAAGATCAGACCTACCCATTTTCTCTCCGGCATTGTGTTTTTTATATGCCGGACAAACTTTTGATTCAAAAATACTTCCAGGGACAGGCTACGCAAGAAGAAGCCAGGATAGTCATGGACTACCTGGCCTCCGAAGACGCGGATAGCCAATCGCTGCATGCCTACATGCAGGAAGTAGAGATCCCGGAGGTGATACATGAATCAGGTTCCGGTTTGAAAGATCCATTGTTGATCGATTTAAGGTCTAAGCTATATCCGGGTCTCACACAGCCTTCCCCTTCCCGCGGGATACAGATCAGGTATATCACCTGGGCGGTGGCCGCCAGTATTTTATTGTTAGGCGCCATAGGCACATTCCTATACCATAAGAACCGGTCTGCTGCTTTGAAGCCGGTTGCCGTTTGGAAAACCTTAAGCAATCCGGATATACGCACTCGCCTGGCTATCCTGCCGGATGGTACCCAGGCCTACCTCAGCCCCAACAGCACCCTTACCTATGCCTCGGACTTTTCTACACACCGGGCTATACTTCTGGTGGGAGAAGCTTTTTTCGAGGTGGTATCAGATCAAATGCATCCGTTTGAAGTGCAAGGAGGGCGTGTGAAGGTTAGGGTACTGGGAACTGCCTTTAATCTGGAAGCCTATCCCTCAGAAAACCTGGTAAAGGTATCCTTGGTGAAGGGTAGGGTTTCGGTGAACGATACAGCCCAGGGAGGTGACGCTAAACTGTTGAATGCGGGCCAGTGCCTGACCTTTGACAAACGCTCCGATAAAATGCTGGTAGATATCCTCAAGGTAAACACCATCAGGGATTGGGAAAATGGGTATACCATATTTAATGATATTCCTGTCCGGGCAGCACTGGAGCGAATCTCCGGTCAATTTGGCATGCACCTGGACATCAAAGCGCCAAAGGACCTGGAGGGTAGGCACGTATCCGGTGTATTTAAACAGGCTCCTTTGCGTCAAACGTTGGACATCATACTATTCATATCCAGGTATAAATACAAGATTCAAGGGGATACACTGCACGTATTCCCCGGACATGGATGAGGCTGTGCACTCCTTTGGAGTAGGCCTCGCGTAGGATCATTCATTTTTAAAAAAGCAAACAAAACTATGCTGTTTATCAGACGTTCGGCTGATGGAAGAGTTATGTCCATTCCCTGGCTATTATGCCTGTTTCTTTGGAGCGGATTGGCATTACATCAGAAAGCCTGGGGGCAGGAAAAATCCGGCTCCCTTACTGCCAGGATTAATTTTACGGCTAAACAAACCAGCGCAGCCTCCTTTATGGAAGTGCTGCAAAAGCAAACCAGTTTTTCTTATTATTTCGACAAATCCGATCTGGGTAACCTTCCCCTCCATGACCTGAATTTTCAGGGTGTTCCGTTAAGTGCGGTTTTGAAGTACCTACAGGAATATTATGGGTTGTCCTTTCTGGTCAACGGCAATACCATAGCGGTTACCCGTAATCCGCATTTTAATAGCGGGAAACATACCCACCTGGTATTGGGTAAGGTGACCGATAAAAGCACGGGAGCACCGGTTTCCGGAGCCAGCATACAGGAAGTAGGTACGCACGCTTCTACCATCTCGGACGCAAAGGGGAACTGGTCACTACAGGTGAGCGATTCTGCTTCGGTGATTGTCATCTCATCAGTTGGCTACGATGAGCATTCCGTACCTGTAGCCTATGTCTCAGTGGTGGATGTAACCCTGGTGCCTGACGTCAGGTCCCTGGGAACCATTACGGTGCAGGCCTATAAGAAAGTCAACACAGAGGCTGCCCTGCTCAATGAGCGTCAGCACGCTTCCATCGTGATGGACGGTATCTCCGCCCAGAATATAGAAAAAACAGCGAGCATCACGACTACCCAGGCTTTACAAAGGGTATCGGGTGTGACGATCACCGATGACAAATATGTGGCCGTGCGGGGCTTGGGAGACAGGAGTGTGATTGCCGAAATGAACGGGGTGCGCATGTCGTCTGCGGATCCAGACAGGAGTTCCATTCCACTGGATTTGATTCCTGCCAATTTACTGGACAATATTGAAGTGTACAAGACGATGACCCCGGATCATCCGGCAGATGCTTCCGGTGGGATTGTGGAATTGAAGACCAAGTCCATCCCAAACGGCCGCACCCTGGACTTCACCGTGGAAACTGGGTGGAACAGCAATATCGGGATTGGAGGACAGGTGAACAGCTACTATAACAGCAACATGGGATTTCTGGGTCAGAAGATTGCGAATCACGATTTGCATTCCGACTTTTTGAATCTCAGTACCCAGTATCCCGGAGGACTTTCCCAGATTCAGGAAATGATCGCCGGCGCCAGTAACAGTACGGCAGCCACCAATGAAGTGAACAGCATTAACCGCATGATGCAGGGGGAGTTTGATCCGGTGCTGACTACCCAATATAAAAAGGCTAGTTTGAACGGTATTTACTCCATGACGTATGGAAATACTTTTAAGGTCTTGGGCGGACATCAACTGGGTCTGATCCTGGGTGGGAGCTATTATCACCGCAGCACGGATATTGCCGGTGGAACCCTGAATCAGTACAGCCTGTACCAGGGTATACTCACCGGTAATCCTGCTATTGACGACAACAGCCCCCGTATCATACCCAACTACATCACCCCCAATACCCTGGTACTGGGTAAATATGTGGGACAAAAAGAATACACCGGTACAGAGTCCCTGAATTATGGTATTCTAGGTGGCCTGGCCTATAGGTTTAATCAGAATAACCAGGTCAGTTTCCAGTACCTGGGCTCCCAGGGTGGAGAAACCCAGGCCAGTTATCTCGCCGGCCAATACGATTATACCTATAATCTTTCAGGACCTGTATACAATACAGCTTATTCACTCAAAGAGACCTTTAGAACACTCAATACTTACAACTTCCAGGGGGAGCATAAAATCGGTAAAGGGAAATTCGCCCCCAGGCTGAGCTATAACCTGGCTACATCCAGGGCTACAGAAAACGATCCTGACTACCGCTTTGTCAACCTGATTGACTACCGCCCTGATGGAGGCGCATCTTATGCGGCTCCTCCTACGGTGCCTGGTACAGGAGGCGCTACACTGACCACCCCTGATATCTATTCCCTGCTTTCCGGATATGTAAATGGTTACGGTCCTTATGGTAAGATTCAGGTAGACCCTAACGGGCGCCGTTACCGCAACATGGTCGAGACCAATTACAACCATAAAGTAGACCTGACAGTTCCTTTTCCCCTGTTGGGACTGAACCAGATGTTCAAGGCTGGTTTCAATTACCTGCATAGGGACAGGGATTTTACCGAACACGTGTTGTCCCTTCCGGGATCCAATTTCACTGACCTGGGATCGACGGTCTCGGGTTCATATCCCTTGTACGAGGTCAACGGAAACCTCAATGAATTGGTAGGGCCTAAAATCATAGGTATCCATCAGGTCACTTCTCCTACGGGCGAAGGGTCTCCACAGATCGGTGGATTCCTGTACAACTCCCAGAAGTCCCCCAATAACTACCAGGGTTATTATGAAACGAATGCCTTCTATGGTATGCTGGACCTGAAGCTCCGTAAGAACCTGAGACTGACAGGCGGGGTGCGCTTCGAGAAAACCAATATCGAAAGCGCCGTGGATACTTCCAATGTTTATATCAGCCCTTCCCTCAAAGATGGAGATGTGAACCTGGTCTATACCAATCCCAACTCAGCTTACAAAACCAATTACAAACCTTATTATTCCGGCAACCTTACTTATACCCTCAGCGATCAGATGAATTTCCGCCTGGCCTACAGCTCTACCCTGGCCAGGCCTGAAATCCGGGAATTGACCAATGTATATGAATATGATCCGTACCAACAGGCCCTGGTGGTCGGCAATCCAGGCCTGACCAACCAGGAAACCGATAGTTATGACTTCAGGTGGGAATGGTTTCCCAAAACCGGGGAGGTCATTTCAGCCAGCGTTTTTTACAAAGAAATCCATAACCAGTTGGAAAAAGTGTTTATCCTCAATACAGAAGGCTTAAGCGCTACCTACCCGGAATTTCCAGCCATTGAATTTCAAAATGATCCCAATACCGGTCATGTGGAAGGGGTAGAACTGGAAGTGGTCAAAGACCTGGGTAAAGCCTGGACACCGGCGAAGCATTTCTTTTTAGGATCTAACCTCATGTTTGCCAGCAGTGAGGTGGAAAAGAATGCCCAACGGTTGAATGCAGACCGCATCATGGACCGGAACGCCCCGGATAAAAGCCCATTGTTTGAGCAGGCACCCTATTCACTCAATGCCTATATCAATTATAACAATCCCAAATGGGGAACAGACTTGACGGCTACCTTCAATGAAGTAGGAGAGCGGCTAATACAGGTCAACCTGGATGGCACGCCCGATTTATATAGCCTTCCCACGCCCATACTCGATCTGGTGTTCAGCCAGATGATCACCAAACGCCTCCAATTCAAGGGCTATGCAAAGAATGTCCTGAATCATCCCTTCGAGGAGGTATATGCCAATCCGGGTAACGGAGGCAAATACTACGGAAATACCTACATACGCAGGAGCTACCAAAAGGGTGCGGAGATCATGCTCGGGCTGACTTATCATTTGTTCTGATGCCAAAACCTTTACTATGTACCGATTGAATATAAGCGCTGCGCCCATGCTGCTGATAGTGGCCTTTATGTGGGGAAGCTGCGCCAAAACCAAACCCAATTTTTCCACTTCCGGAAACCAGGTGAGCACGAACCAGATCACTTCTTCTTCCGCCCGTATTGTCAATTTATACGGGTACACGGATTTGATAGTGAATGGAACGCCCCTGACGGACATGTTGTTTCCCCAGGCTCCGGGAGAAATCATTAATCCCACTCCTACGGCCTGGTTCCCCACAACAGGGAAGCTGGGACAGACCTATAATGTCCCCGAACAATTCTTTAACGCACAGCATACAGCCAATGTGGCTTTGTTGGAAGGTTATGCTGTTTCCACCCCTATCGATACCCTGAGTCGCCGTTTTACGGTTACGGATAACTATTCCAGTCCTTTTGACTACTACGATGTACCCTACCGCAAGGGGGTCACTCAGTCGGAGGCGAACATCCAGGTGTATAGCGATTCGGTGTTTGTGATTCCGAGGCCCATCTCTCCGGCGGCCAATCCAACGCATGCCCTGGTACGTTTGCTCAATCTTAGTTCCAGCCCTGATGCCGCTAACCTGGTGGGGGGCATGCGCCTGGCCTATGCCAACGGAAGCCATGTGGCTACGGGCGCAGCAGATAGCCTGACATCCCCCGGTAATTATTCCGGTTACATAGAAATACCCTACGGTACCTATCAGTTTAAGGTGCTGACGGCAAATAATGTGCAGGTGCCCAGCGCCCAGCAGGATGTGGTATCCAATAGTGCGGGATTGACCATTACCGAGTCAATGGGGACCGTTAATGGTTCTCCGTTGACTTATGCCCCCTTGGTGACCTATCAGCCCGGAGGTGTGTATACGATCGTTGTCAATACCAATAATGATTTCCAGGTGCCATACGGCAACCAGGCCCTTCCTTCCGCTTCCAATTCCTTTTGGATCATTACGGACATTACGCCTCAGGCTAATGTGACCTATGGGCGTGTGCAAGTGGCCAATGCGATTCCTGGGATCTCCCTTAATGTGAGCGTTGACGGACAGTCCTGGCCGGATGCGGTCAATTATCCCGGAGCAGGTGCCTACCAGGTATTGGTCAATGGTACCCATCAGGTTCAGGTGAGCGATCAGAGCGGAAAGGTGCTGGTGTCAAAGACCCTGTCCCTTAATGGCGGGGACAATATTACGGCCTGGGTATATCCATCCCCCAGCGGTTCGGATTCCATCGTGTTTGTGCAAAACAACCTTAGCGGTAACTATTATAACGGAGGTACAGGTGATGGTTCTGATGCTTCTACCAGCCAGTTCCACATCAATTGCCCCTTCTGGATCCGTTTTTTAAACCTTTGCCCTGATCTGCCTTACGTGACTTTCACCCAAGGTAACGGCTACATGTGGTTGGATAACCCAACCTATGCTACTTCCGCACTGGCTGCCCAAAACCTGACCCCAGGCGGCTTGCCCGATACCTACTTCCAGTATGTCTCAGGGGTGGGATACACCATGCCTGATCAGATAGAGGCTTATCAATCTCAACCCCTGATCCTGCCTGGAGATTGGTTGAGTGATATTCCCGCTTTGGTGGCGGGGGATTTCTCTTCAGGTTCTACGCTTATTTATCCTTATGGTCTCCCGGTAAACGGAGAGCCTGGTGTGTATACCGTTGCCCTGGTGGGCAGATATGGAAGCGGTGGAACGGGCGCCCAAATGATCATCGTAAAACATAACCAATGAGAATGATAACATATACTGGATTGTTGGCCGTTTTACTGCTCTGCGGCTGCCGGAAGGTAACTTATAATACCATCAGTAATCCTGCCTACTTCAGGTTCTTCAATAGCCTTAACTACAGCATCACCCCCGCCACCAAAGACGAACCCCAACCTTACCTGGCCATGGTGGTTGACCCCACCTTCGATGCCAACGGAGTCGTCAATGGGGGAGCTGTGCTGGGCGATTTCCTGGACCAGCGTTTGGCTTATGCACCCCCATACCCCGCTAATGCGGGGAATACCTCCTCAGACAATTATGAATACCCCGGTTCCGAAAAGGTACTCGTCGGCCCTATCCTGAATGGATTTGATTTATCGAGTTGGGCTCAGATCACTTCCGGAAAGCACCGCTTCGTATTCTACAGCCGCCCGGTTTCCCAGACCCCCTTTTTCCAACTGGCGGCTGCTCAACGTAAATTTGCCTTTGCAGACACTACGGTTGACTTGGCAGAAGGGGAGGTGTATACCATGGAACTCCTGCAAAAGGATGTGTATAGCTCACCCATACCCATCAGTTTTTACATGCGCCATGAGCAGTTCACCAAACTGCCCTTTGATGACTCCTTGTGTTACGTGAATTTCTACAACCTGAGCGCGGCTGGATTTAGCGCCCAGGCAGTGGCGGCCCTGGGAACAGCCGGTGGAGGTTCCTCCATCAGGGATACCATGAACGTATTCCTGACGCTGTATTTCCCGGACAGCGTGGCCGGACCAGGAAGTAACGTAGTGCCCGGGTATCAGTATGTGCCTTTGACTTCTGTTATCCGTTCCTACGCTTCCGGGGTGGCTCCTTACACATCCTTCCCCATATTTCCTTCCTACCAGGGATCGGACAGCACGGACATCCATAGTAAAATATGGGAGGAGTTTATGTTTCTCTCTCCGGATTACAATCCTTCAGCAGGTAACTTCCCCTCCTATAGCAATAGCCAGGGAGATTATGCGGTGCTGGCCTGTACGGCGGAGTACTATACCAAGCAGACATTCGTAGGTCCTCCCCATAACGATGCCTACTGGTCCCCCAACCTCATTATTACCATTCCATCGGGTACCTATAGCGCCCGCTCATATTCCAGCATCTCTTCTGTGGAAATGATCAATGGACATGCCTACGTGATGAGTGTACAGCGGCAGTATGCACCACCCGTGGAGTCGTATTAATTCATTCAATACCGATCTGATATGCTACATACATATAAATACCTTGTTCTGTTGCTATTCATTGGGGGGCTGGGCTGCAAAAAGCCCAATTACCAAAGTCAGGAACAGGCCTCGTCTACCGTTCAGAACGCTGGCGATTATATCAACAATAATTTTGACTTTACCCTGTTTGCCGCTGCTGTCAAAAAGGCCGGCCTTTTTGATACCCTCAATAATCCGGGCGCCAGTTATACGGTATTGGTCCCTACCAATGAGGCTTTCAATGCGGACAGCATCCTGTCCCCCACAGATTTCGATAAGTTCCCTATCGACACGCTCAGGTACATGGTGCGCTCCTATATACTGCCAACGAAAATATTTTTCAGCGGTATCCCCTCTAATCTGGATAACCTTTATCCCAACCTCAATGGGGTGAACCTGTATTTTTCCCCTTATCAGGGCCAATACCAGGGCGCCTTCACTATCGAAGGCGTGCAGGTAGCGGGATTTGAAAATGCTGCTGGGAATGCCACCACTTACGACGTGACCGAAGCCAATGCGGTGATCCACGTCATGGACTCTGTGATCAATGTCAACGCGTGCACCGTTCAGGATTTTGTGGCAGCCCGCCCGGATTTGAGTGATTTTGCCGCTGCCCTGAAGCGCTTTGGGCTTTGGGATAGCCTGAGAACAGCTAATCCACTTACGCTATATGCGGTCAGTAACAGTGGGATGGAGTCTAGGGGACTGACAGCAGATAGTGTCAATAACCTGGACCCTACCTTGTATAATCCCATTTTGTTTTCCGGCTATGTTCAGTACCCCCACCATCTGTTCACGGAGGACCTGATGATGATAGGCCTTTACGCCAACAGTGGAGCCAACGCTGTTTTCCCTTCTGCGGGCGGTTATAGTTTCAATATGACAGGGGTTTACTACGGATATGGATGCTACCTGCTGGATCCTTCGGGGAATTATGTAGGACCCATATTCAGCCCCTACGGCTACCCCGAGACTACGCCATATGTCCCCAATGGGACCAACTACGCCTGCTCCAATGGGGTAGTCCACATTTTATCTGACCTGGTAGTATTACCCAATAAGGTCCACAACTAAAACGAGATAATGAATCGCATATGAAACTTTCCATAAAAACACTCAGTTGGATCCTTCCGCTTTGCTGGTTGGCGGCTTCCTGTTCCAAAAACGAGGAACCGCCCAAAACGGTAGGTCAGCCTATTCCTTATACCCAGTTGACCAACCGGAGCCTGGTGGAACTGATCGATTCTATACCGGATCTGCGTATTTACGATTCGATCTATCACCATTCTGATCTGGGGCACTACCTGGACAGCCTGCGCGCTGCCGGCGCTGCCTCCATGTTTACCCTGTTTGCGCCCACCGATTCCGCCTTTCAAAGATTTGGTATCGGCCTTTCCCAGGTAGCAAGCTATACGCCGGCTGCCCTGGACAGTATCGTTTTTTACCTGGCCACCAGTGGTCCTTATACCTCCGAAGGACTAAGCAACCTTCAGGGTTACGAGCCGGTGAATACCCTGCTACAGGTCACCAGCATTGCCAGTTCCTATCCTGGGGAGCCCTGGCAACCAGGGAATGGATACAACCAGCAGAATCCTTACAGCTACTACCTCACAGTTGGTTGGACCAATGGAGCGCTGCTGCTGAACGGGGTTCCTGTAACCTCTTCAGGTGCTTCTGCCATAGCGGCCACAGACGGTGTATTATGGATGAACGACACTGTGATCAGTAAACCCACGCAGGAAGCATACGCTGTCATTGCACAGGATACCGCCTATAGCCTGTATATGGCCGCCTGCTACATCAGCGATTCTGTATACAGCGCCAATTATGTGTCCTTTAATACAATTGTGTATACTTCCTCTCCGGATACTGTCGCCTTACAGATGATCCAGGGTGTTGCACCCAGGACTTATTTTATTCCGACCAACAATGCCTTCCGTAAGGCAGGTTTTTTCAGCTACAATGATATAGACAATTATATCCAGAACTCGGTGGTGGTGATTTCGGGGAACTTCTATAACCAGTATTACAATGTCATGAGCACCAATATGGATTCCATACTGCTGTATAACCAAAGCACGGGAGTGTTCTATACCCAGGACATGCTGAGTAATCCTTCCCTGAACATCTACGTGGAAAAACCTTCCGGTGGTGGACAGAGCGGACAGTCTGCTATATTCCTGAACCTGCTGTTCTCGAACCAGAATGGGCAGGTGGTATTACACCGGCAGGACAATCCCACCGGCCAGGCTGCTACCATCGTTTCGCCCCACGATATTACTACCCTCAACGGGGTCGTGCATTCCGTGGATAACCTACTGCTTCCCTAACCTTAACCATATTCCTAAAAGTCTATGCAACGAATCAATATATGCCTCATGGTTCTGGTCCTGGGTCTGGTATCCTGTAAGAAGAGTAGCAGTTCTTCTTCCCAGAAGGCAGGCAACCAGTTGACCTATGTCATCCAGGACAATGACGACCTGAGCCTGTTCAGCACGGCCTTGACCTATACCCACCTGGGCGATACCCTGCTGCAACCTGGGCCATATACGGTCCTGGTTCCCGATAACAACGCCTTTAGTTCCTCCGGATATTCGGGTGTAGTGGCCGTTGAGGGCACGAGTAATGCCCTGATGACCCAGATTATCGCTTACCATATCCTGGGGGGCACCTATTACTTCAATGAGCTGCCCTTTGCCTTCAATCAGGAAGTGCGTACGCTTCATGGTGACAAGATGTATGTGACCCATTGGATATTGAATGGGGATACGGTGATTACCATCAATGGTACCCAGGTCACCACCTCCAATATTGTTACAGCCAATGGGCTTATCCAGGTGATCAACGCCGTGTTGAATCCCCCCATCTATCAGACGATTCACCAGGCATTGGAAGGAGATACGGCCCTCACCTTTTTTAATGAAGCCATGAATGTGACTGGACTTAATGATTCTATCGCCGGCTCTAATGGGGCGTACACCGTTTTTGCTCCGACCAACAGTGCTTTCAGGGCTTTAGGTATCATGACGGAAGACAGCGTTCTGGCTACGTCTCCTGCTGTGCTTTCGAGCATATTGGATTACCAGATCCTCAGCGGACGTCGCTTTATCTACGACTATGTGTTGTCTATCGGGCCCAGCGGCGTGGGCTCAGAAACGATGCTGGATGGAAACAGTGTCACTGTAACCCTGGTTTCTTCAGGGCCTGGGACCTATTCAGGCATTACCCTGCAAGGACCCGGGAACAGCAGCGCCGCCTCTTTGGCGAAGTCCAATATCCTCGCGGGAAACGGCGTCGTGCATGAAATTAATCAGGTATTGAAATCGACCTATTAACCCACTAATTCTACTGACTGATGACAAAGATTACACATATGCTGTGTTTGTTGGGGATTCTGCTGGGGGTATTGACTGCGCCTGCCCTGATGGCCCAGGAAACCAGCGGTTCCCTGACCGGAAGGGTGCAGGATTCCAGCGGACATCCCATGAATGGGGCCACCGTGACGGCCGTGCACCAGCCCTCCGGTACCAGGTACACCACCACAGTGACTGGTAGTGGCTTTTATACGATTCCCAACCTGCGAATAGGCGGTCCCTACCATATAGAAGTGACTTATGCCGGTATGGAGACCCAGGTAAAGGATGCAGTTACGGTGACCCTTGGGGACGCGCAGACCCAGAATTTTTTACTGGTGGCTCAGGTCCAGGAATTACATGCTGTCGTAGTGAAAGCCTCCCGTACGAGTGCCCAGGCCAATGCTTTTGGTTCAGGCACCAATATCAGCCGGGACAATATCCGCAATATGCCTACCTTGTCCAGGAGCATCACCGACATGACCCGTATGGTACCCCAGGCTTCCAAGGACAACTCCTTTGCCGGCACCAATTTCCGCTACAATAATGTAACCGTGGACGGAGCGATCAACAATGACGCCATTGGCTTCAGCCCCTCCCTGGGAGGGATTACCGGGACTTCCGGTATGCCTGGGAGCAGTACCCGCTCCAATCCCATTTCCATGGATGCCATTGAGGACATGCAAGCGTATGTCTCGCCCTATGATGTGAAATTAGGTGGGTTTACCGGGGGTAGCGTTAATGCGGTTACGCGTTCCGGAACCAATACGGTGACCGGTTCTATTTATGCCTATGGACGCAATGCAACCCTGACGGGTAGTGACCGGATTGGAGATGAGGGTAAGGAGCCGAGTGCCTTTCACGATTTCCAGACGGGTTTCCGGATCGGGTTCCCGCTGATAAAGAACAAACTGTTTTTCTTTACCAATGAAGAACTGGCCAGGCGTCAGGATCCCATACAACAAAATGCAGGAAGCGCAGAGTCTAATGGCATACTTAGTTTGAGCGACGCGCAAAACCTGCGCCAGTATACGATTCAACATTACGGATGGGACCCCGGTACTTATGGGACCTATAACGTCAACGCCAATTCCAACAAATATTTCAACCGCCTGGACTGGAACATCAACGACCATAACCAATTATCTGTCCGCAACAATACCATCAGTTCCCAGGCCATTAACCTGGAGCGGGACCAGCAGGATTTCCGGTTTGGGGACATTGCTTACGAGCAGGTAAACAACCAAAGCAGCACGGTAGCCGAACTAAAAACCCAGTTCAACAGCCGTTGGTCCAATAGCCTTATTGCCGGTTATACGGCTATACATGATTACCGCAATCCCAGCGATTCTATTCATCCCCAGGTGCAGATCCTGGGTAATACCCCTGGCACCACCATTTATTTGGGTACAGACCGGGAAGCGGCCATCTTCGATATGAAGCAAAACAGCGTGGAGATCACCGATAACCTGGTCCTCAACCTGGGAAAAAACCGGCTCACCTTTGGGACGCATAACGAGCTGTATCATATCCTGTACAACTTCGTCAATTCCTGGAATGGACGTGTGGATTACAATAGCATAGGCGATTACCTGGCCAGCGAGCCTTACCGCGTAAGAGGTGCATATAACTATACGGACGATAGCCGTGCTTACATCATGGCTCATCCTTCTGCGGAATTTAACGTTGACCTTTACAGCGTTTACGCCGAAGATGAGATCCGGGTTAACGACCGGTTTAAATTAACCCCCGGAATCAGGGTGGATGAAACCATCGTGCCTCAGAAACAGATCCTGAGTCCCAAAACAGAGAATGCTTATACCGATCCATATTTCGGTAATACCTACACGTATACACCCTTGAACCAAATCCGCAATGATTACTTTGCTACGCCCCAGTTTGCTCCCAGGATTGGTTTTCGTTATGACTTTGCAGGGTTGAGTGGAGATCGAAAACTGGTACTCAGAGGTGGTACCGGATTGTTCACTGGTCGTATCCCCTTTGCGTGGCTGGGTTATTCCTTTTATAACAACGGACAGACTTATGGAGCCTTTGACCAGAAAGCCAGCAACAAAGCCTTTCTGCCAGGCACAGATCCTATGGTGTACAATCCCAATGGCATTTCCAGTTTCATAGCCGCCAACGGAGGCGTTGTGGATAAGGTGAATGCAGGTCCTACGCAGGTGGATGCGGTAAATAACCATCTGGTAATGCCAAAGATCTGGAGGACGAGTGCGGCCCTGGATTATACGGATAACCACGGGTTTAAATATTCCTTGGAGGGAATTTATACCAAAACCCTGGAGGATATTACCTTCCAACAGGTCAATACCCAGGACAATCCCCGGTATTATCCCTATGATGTGAACCATGTACAACCCATCTTCCCCAGTGCGGGTGTAGATCCGCATTTTACCAATGCCTATGAAATGAGTAATACCCATTTGGGATACCGCTATAACATTACTGGATCTGTCTCCAAAGATTTTACTTCCGGTTTTGGGTTTATGATTGCCTATACCTATGGAAGGAGTGAAGACGTATCCAATGGGATCCGCAACTCGATGGAAAGCAACTGGCAGTTGAACCAAGCCCTCAATCCCAATAATCCCGGACTGGCATTATCCAACTTTGATATACGGCACCGTATCATTTCCAATATCCATTACCGGAAGGTCTGGACGAATCATTGGGTGAGCACCTTCAGCTTATTTGTGAATGCCCAGTCCGGCGCTCCCTTTACCTATGGATTTGTCAACCAGAGTATACAGGGAACGGGGCAACAGGTGAGCCTGGCGTATATTCCCAAGGTAGCCGAGGCCGTTGGGTTCTTCCAGGATTATACCGATGCTTCCGGACAGACTGTGACCGCTGCTTCCCAGGCCGCTGCCTTCAATGCTTATATAGATGGCAATAAATACCTGAGCAGCCGCAGGGGACAGTTTACCCAAAGGAATGCGGCGCATACACCATGGAATACCCAGGCTGATTTCCGCTTTGCCCAGGAATACCACTTTGGAAAGCATCCCAACAGTCAGTATATCACGCTTTCGATTGATGTGATTAACCTGACCAGTCTGCTGGATAAGAACTGGGGACAACTGTATTTCGTGCCGGATACCTATAATCAAACGGCCAGTGTTGGTTTGATGCCTACTTTATTCCCGGCCCAGCAAAATGCGAATGGATATCCGGTGTACACTTTTATCAACCCGGGCAAGCCCTATTCCGTAGATTATTTCAACTCCCGCTACCAAATGCAGGTAGGTCTGAGGTATTCCTTCTAATGTAAATCATACGCATGATGAAGCCATTATTATATGCCTTATTGAGTATCACTCTGGTGCTGGGAGCCTGCAAAAAAAGCGACCACAACGCCAGGCAACCGCTTGCCATCAGCGCCCTCCTTCCGAGCAGTGGTTTGGCTGGTACGCTGGTTACCATCAACGGAAGGGGATTCGGGCCCGATACCCTTTCCAATATCGTCACCTTTAATGGAACTAAGACGTCCATATTTCAGATAACGGATACCAGCCTGGTCGTCATCGCGCCAACAGGCGGGACTACGGGGCAGGTGGAAGTGAGTGTGGGCGGAGCCAAGGTAAGCGCCGGTACCTATACCTATCAGCTACTGAGTATCCATGCCGCATCCCCCCTGAACGGCCCAGCCGGTACCAATGTTATCATTACCGGAGCGGGATTTGTTTCGGGATCAGGATTGCCAGTAGTCAACTTTAACGGTAGGGCAGGTACGATCAGCAACGCTTCAGACACCATTCTGTCCGTTTCCGTTCCTGACAGCGCCGGTACAGGACTCATCACCGTCCAGGCTAACGGGCAATCCGCTACAGGACCCGTATTTACTTATCAGCATATCTCCCTGATTGATCCGCTTACCGGAGGTGCGGGTACCACAGTAAGCATCCATGGACAGGGCTTTGGTACTAATGCCAGCCTGGTGAGTGTGGATTTCAATGGTACGATTGCCAGTGTCGGAAGCGTGGTCGATACGATGATCACGGTAACGGCCCCCAAAAATGTTAAAACCGGCCCCGTATCGGTGACGACTAATCAACAAAAAACAGTAGGTCCTGTATTTACGGTAGTGCCTCCCCCCACCATTACCTCTGTCACTCCCAGCAGCGGACTTCCAGGAGCTAGGGTAGTCATCGTAGGGTCCAGCTTCAGTGCTGTTCCCGCACAAAATCTGGTGACCCTCAACGGAGTTGTGCTAACCGTACAGCAGTCGACTACCACCCAATTGACACTGACTTTGCCATCAGGCATCAGCACCGGTCCCCTGGTGGTAAATGTCAATGGGCAATCCGTAACAGGTCCCGTCTTTACCGTCCAGGTCCTCAATATCACTGCCCTGACCCCCAACAATGGGCTGGCAGGCACCACAGTGCTCATCAGCGGCAATGGCTTCTCTACCACGGCCACGGCCAATAAGGTATTGTTCAATGGGGTTGCTGCCACCGTAGTCTCCGCTTTGGATACCCAACTTACCGTAACGGTTCCGGTTGGCGTAAGCACCGGGAATGTGACCATCAGTGCAGGCGGTCTTAATGCCACCGGCCCGGTATTCTCCAGAGCAGGTGTGATGACTTATTATAACGTCCCCACTGGTCAATCGGTCAATGGTATGACTTTCGACGCGGCTGGAAACCTGTATTTCACTTTATTTGGCAACAGTAGTATTCAGAAAATTACCCCATCCGGCGTCGTCAGCATCTTTGTAGGTAATCCTAATCAATCCGGTGGCTCTGCGTCTGATGGACCCGTCAGTGGGGCATTGTTCAGCAACTACATGGAACAGATCAATATGGATGCCCAGGGGAATATGTATGTCTATGATGCGGGCAATCAGAACGTAAGGGAGATCAGCGCGTCGGGTATGGTAAGTACCCTGATAACCAATATGCAATACGCCGATGGATTTTGTATCAGCAATGGTCAATTGATCTTTGGTATCAGCGGCGGAGGGGTCGATGTATATAATTTCTCCACCAATACCTATGGCAGTGCCTTCCCTAACTCAGGTAACGACAATCCTACGTCATTAGCCCTGGATGCAAATGGGAATATCTATTTCAATAATCAGTACGGAAACAACCAGGTGGTCGAATATTCCGGGCTGCCTAATCCAGCACAGGTCGAGCGCTGGTTCAACTTCAACAACGTAACCAGCGTTGCTACAGATCCTATAAGCGGGAATGTGGTATGCACGGATGGGGGTAACCTTACCCTGACCATGTTCGATAAGAATACGCACGCCCAGACGATCTTAATGCAGGCTGGCAGTGGATATCAGGACGGTAATCTGTCTCAGGCACAGTTTTCCAATATGCAAGTGCTGGCGGTGGATCCACAGGGCGCTTATTATATCACCGAGCAGATCAATTCCAACCCGGCCATCAGCCGGATACGGAAAGTATATACCCATTAGCAATCTTCTCATAGCAGTAGTGATGGTTGGTTCCCACAACCAGAGGCCGTCTCCCTTCCGGGAGCGGCCTTTTTATAGTGCGCAGGCTGGTAGTGCGCTTATGCGCCGCCATCCCTATTTCAGTGTGCTGAGCGCTCCATCCAGATTAAGGAAGACTTCCTGTCTGGATTGGTCCCAATGTTTTTTAGCCAGGATCTGGGCCAGGGTTCCCTGCCCGAACTTCCAGAATTGGGCTGCCGGTGAGGAACAGTGCAGGGTTAACTCGTGGATACTCTGGTCAGTGATATAGCGTTTCTCTCCGCAGATGGGACAGAAGTATTCAGGTCTGTTGATGATATCGTTTATTTTCTTCAAGATCATTTAATTGGAGATGATAGCATTGCGAATTTGATTCGCTCAATCGATCATTGAATTTGCGCTGCGTTTCTATGAGCGCCGCATTTCGATGTAACGCCGCGTTTAGATCATGATGGGCGGACCACTTTACTGTCATGAATTTGCTTGTTGATTTTAGCCTGCTTTTGGGCAATATTGCAGGGTAGGAAGGAAGAGAATCGGTAAATCTTATAGGAGCATTCAGATGTCATCAGTGCCAGGCCAATGACCACTCTGAACACCCGTAGGGTCCAAATACGATATAGGTGTTTACAGGTTAGCATCTAACCTAAACAAATGTAGAAATAAATGACACCGGCAGCCAGGCGTTTATCCCTTTTAACTTAAACTTAGAGGTTGTGAATATAGGAGAACATCAAACCCACTGACCACCGGCTGGCCGTCACAAGATGCGTAGTTCCTTGAAGGTAATTACTTTCATGAGGGTCATCGAAATTAATGGGTTGCATGGATTTATTGGTACTTCCGTATGAAAGTAGCAGCCCTGGCCTCAGGTTGAACTTGCGTTTTTTGATATTGGCACCCAGGGCCAGATGCCATAGGTTCCAGTTGGATAGATTTGGTGTATGATTGCCTTCACTCATCAGGGAATCATTGGCGTAGGTAAAGTCAGTCCTGAAGGATACATAGCCCAGCACCTCCTTTTGCAAAGGGAAGCTAATCCCAACGCTCACATTCATTACGGCATCGTGCTGATCCACCACCTTGAGCAAATATGAGGTACTGCTGTTATTAATGCCCGTATCGGGCCGGATAAAGTATTTGTTTTTAGGGGTAATGACATTGTATTCACCTAAGGCCCCAAAGTATTCGGCGCTCACATAGATCTGTCCTTTTTCACTATAGTCGATGGCATAGCCCAGTCCTATGCTATAGGGTTCCTTGTAGTTGACGCCCAATCCGGTTTGACGGGAATTGGCCAGAAAATTGTAATTAATGCCTCCAACGACGAGATCATTGACTTCAGCATTAGCATAAATGGTGCTGTTACCCCATACGTGCACCATGGGGCTACTCAGGAGTAAGCCCAGGTGGTGTATGCCCTGGTTATAACTCAGGCCCAGTTTAAAGCGCATTCCGATAGCACTTGCGTTAAACTGATAATTGGATTGGGAACTGGCTATGGGCGGGAAAATAGTATCGCTTCCCGTTACATTGTATAAAGCCTGGGAAGAAATATTCTGGATGTAGCTTTGCTTTCTGAACAAACCTTCCAGCCATATGCCCGCCGCCCAATGTTCATTGAGTTCCACACCCCCACTAAGGATGGCGGAGGTTTCTGAGATGGAATTATTTTCAGAGATCTGCCCTATAAAGTTTTCATCACCGGGGCTGTAAGTGTCACTCAATACGTCTATGTCTGCATCCCTTCTTTGGGTAGCGGAAAAGGAAGTGATGGGGTTTCTGATCAAGGCATAGCCAAGGGCAAAAGGATGTTTACCCTTCATGGCTATTGTGCCTGAGCCGATAAGTGGAATGATCGATCCATTCAGGTAGCTCAGGTCAAGGCCTGTGCCCGCCCCATTCTTAAACCGTATGGATTCCAATTGATAAACATTTCCCGTGATGCTGGCTGTACTTTTATGGGTATAAGCCAGTAAGGCTGGATTGTAGAATACTACGCCACTATCGTTATTATAAGCGATCACCGCACCTGGGTTTAGAAAGCCTCCAGGGCCGAATTCCTGGGTCCAATAGTTGGCATCCTGGGCAAAGGTTTTTGTGGAAAAATTTGCCAAAATTAAGGCGGCAGCCAATGTAAAAAAGGATAAGCGCCTTCTATTAAGCAGTTTACGTGTGTTAAGGTGTATCATCAGGAATATAGGTTGGTACGCTGACAATATAATGTTTTTCCTTAACTTATCGGGCATGAAAGCACTTCAATGGTCACTATTCCTTTGCCTGGTTTTCCCAATGGTTGGGTTAAAGGCTCAGAGCCTTAGCTTTACTGCTCCCCAAGTATTACTTCCGCAAGTCCACAGCGATCAGGCGGTAGATATTACCCGGTTCAAACAAGGTTTCTTTCTCACCTGGAAGAACAGGGGCATAGTCGGGACCGTTGGCTTCGCCTACCTGGGTCAGGGCTATGATACAGGTATTGAACATCAGCCCCTGTTTGTTCCCTCTTCCGTTACTGCTTTCGGTCCCGTATGGCGTTGGTTGGGTTCCCGGCTCTACCTATTATGGATAACCGAAGCCGGAGGTATAGATTACCTGATGAGTGCTTCCGATACGGCTATGGATACGACGCATATTCATCACCTGGGGCTACCTGATGGAGTCAGGGTAAGCAAGGGGATCAGCGCGGCACTCGCCGGGACCGCGTCTGACGGGCCTGTGCCCGGGTCGATTGTTATTGCCGTTCATGGCGCCTCCAAAGAGGCAATCCTCTTCGGCGTTACCCAGCCGGGTTCAGATGGATTACTTCAGCCATTGACCCTTTCGTCCATCCCAGGTAAAGGCTCCATGGATTATCCGTTTGTTGCTTCATTACCAGGAGGAGCCGTGCGCTTTGCATGGAGGGGTGGTCGCGATAATCAAGTATACAGTGCAGACTATACACCGTCCACCGGTAAATGGTCATCCCCGGTCGCGCTGGGCTCCGCCGCCGTAACGGCCTCGGGCTCCGCTGCCGCATCGACCGGTGGGGCGATTCAAACGGGCAAGGCTCCGGCGATCTTTGAAGTCTTTGGCACCCAACGTATGTTTTATGTCTGGAGGTCAATAGGGACTGACCCTGGGCTTCACTATGCCACCGCAGCGCCTGAATCTTTACCATTTGAGGGAAGCAGCCTGCCTTCGGTTTATGCTACGGATTGGCCGGTTGCCATGTGCGATGCGGGAGCCGGGAAATGTATATTGGCTTTTACAGGCAAGGATAATCATATATACGCCAGTGCTTTTTTCAATTATGACCCATCGAAGTGGATGGAATCTATCCTGCATTCAAGTACCAGTACCTTAACCCTGAAGGACATCGTTATTCCCGGAAGTCATGATGCGGGTATGTCGGTATTGAGTGGGGTAGGGGGAACCCAGAGTGGTACGATCAACCCATGTAATACCCTCACTCAGGCCATACCCATTAAAACCCAGCTTCAGGAAGGATTGCGCATGTTTGATCTGAGGGTAGGCAATTATAACGGGGTATTGTATACCAAACATGCTTCCTCCGATTGCATGGCTGATGCGATAGGGGGCGGATATGGGGAACGGCTCTGCGATGTACTACAGGCCATTCATGATTTTTTGGATTCGCACCACGGGGAAGTTATCCTACTTAGTTTTTCTCATTTTTGTGAACAGGAAACCCCGGTGCGGGCTTTAGCGGATTCGATCACCACGACACTTGGGGTTGCTTACGTATTCAGGTCTTCAGGCCGGCCTATCGGCAAGATCCCTTTAAAGCAACTGGCTGGAAAGGTGTTGGTTACTTTTGAACACTTTGAAGACGCCTCCCTGGGCATAGATTCCTGCACCATAGCAGCTCGGAGTGGGGCTTTTATTAATTTCCGCAGGGAGTATGCGGCCACCGATGAGCTGGATAAACTACTGGGACGTCAGGAATCTTTTTTCCGGGGGCTGTCGGGGAGCAACACCGACCCCGCCGGAACAACCCAACCCGCCGGGAGTGGGCGACCCGCTTCCAACGACCTGGTTCGCCTGGACTGGCAACTCACCCAAAGTCCCGACGAGGCGGCCATGATCTGTAATGATTTCCAGAATGAGAACGTCAATCCCCTGATCAACGGCGCCATGTCCCTGACCAATGTCCTTAGGAAACACAAACGTATTATAGACTTGGCTGCTAGTGGCAACAAGTATTTGCCTCAGCAGTTACAAACCTGGATCAACAGCGGACTTATTAACCAACACAACAAACCCAATATCCTCTATGTGGATGTGGCGGGTCGGTGGATAACGGATTATTGTGTGGGTTTGAATCTGGGAAACCTATATGGGTCTGCCCTCCACGAAAACAATCCTTAGCCTACTTTTTTGATTGCGAAAGCGGAGGATCATATGCGACCGAATGCAGGTTAAAGAAAGGTATATCGATACTTAGGAAAAGCCCATACCGGAAAGAGGCATTCTGGGTTAGGTCTACAGTGGTTCCCCCTGTAGGCGTATAAGTGAAATCTCTGAGTTGGGGACCTTTTTGTATGCCCAGACCTAATGATAGTGGGCTATTCAGTAGTCTTCCGAAGACAACATATGCTCCAGGCGCCAGCAGGTTTTGCCAAGTGAATTGGGGTAGGCTTTGTGTGCTCACATTATCCGGGCTACTGAGGTTGAAACTGGCAATGGCGCCTATATCGATAATAGAGGCAAAGGCGGAGATGGCGCCAAGGTACTTTCCTCCCCATCTTCCCGTACCCCAGTTAAAGGCCACGCCAATGGGAAGGCTCACGCCGGCAGTGGGCAACGTAAATTTGCCGGTAGGTGCATTGCCATTGTTATATTTTTCATAATACACGCCAGCCCCGATATAGGAATTGATGGATATACTGAAACGGGTATTGGCTTTAATCGATGAACTACCCACGGGAAGAATGGCGGCGTCTATGGCGTTGGAAATATCCGTTGACGTTTTGGCTTCTGCAATGGAAGCCATGAAAGATGCGTACTTCAGGATATTCTGTATGGTTGCATCCTGGTCGTTCTGGAGTAATTTGTTGAGCAGAATTATGGAGTTGAAAACAGCCGCCGAATATTGGGTATCGTGCACATTCTCTACGATGGTCGTCATGGAAGGAACCAGGTTGAAGCATTGGTTGACCTCCGTTGTTACGGTGACATTATTATTGAACAGTACCAATGTATTGTCAATGGCCGTTTGAAAGGGGGTAGATACATCGTTAATCGTAGCCATGATCAGGTCAAACTGCTTGGATTTGTTGGCCGGATTATTTACGTTTTTAAGATCGGCATCAAGCGCATTCCAGGCGGTGGTGATAGACGCAATGAGTGCGGAGATCTTATCGGGATCAAGTAAGGTGGTGGCATTAATGGGGTTATTCTTTGCATCCTGATAGGTCACCCCTTTGAACTCTTCGTATAGTAGTCCCATGAATATCTCCTTAGTCACTTTATTATTCAAGACCTGGTCCTGGAGCACCACACCGGATACCCAATTAGCATATGTTTTTCCCGAAGAATCTCTTACGCTTTCTGAAAGAAGGACCAGGGATTGCAAAACGGCATAGAAGTTTGGGCTTGCTGGTTTTACCAAATCCGAAGGATATAATGACCTTACCACATTGGCCGTGGATTGTCCCTTCAATAGGGCGCCTATCATATTGATGGCTGGCAAAGCAAGGTATACATTGTTAGATACCTTGTATTTTTCAATGGCTGACTGGAAATCGGGGGTATTGATGGCTGCGGGAATCTGGGCCGGGAGGTTGCTTAGATCTGCGGCAAAAGCTTGTCTTAACGTATTGAGTGAGCCTGCATACAAATAAGATTCTATATTCATAATAAAAGCAGTCGTCTTCGGAAACAAGGTATCCAGGTATGGGTATTTAAGCAGGTCTGCCTTAAACCTGTCAAAAAAGGTAACCGTCAATTCTTGTTTGGCCCTTTCAATGACCACATTGGCTAGGGCAGAGGCGATGGCCGGCGCGCTGAAATTGTTGTCGGTGGTCTGGGCGCTTATGGGGGAGATCCCGGTGAGGCTAATATTATCATAGACGGCAAATCGTGGCTCTGCACCAGCCTTCACCAGTAAACTTTTTTCGGATGGATGTAGTAGAAAATTAAGGTATGGATTGCCATTAAAATACTGCACAAAAGCATCATAGGTTTTTAACTTATTTGCCGCATTAGTGTCAGCGATATATCCCTTCAGTAAAGCGATCCACCAGCTTTTGGTGGTTGTATCCAAGGTAGTGCCGTTTTTCACATTTTTGGATAAGGCCAGCGCATCCTTATAAACATTATGGATATCCTGCGCAAAAGTTGACGTACCGATAAGTACCGTTAATGTGGTTAAGAGGTAGTATTTTTTCATTTAAGAAAGTTATCCTTCAAGTCATTCCCTTGCAACCGTTAAAACACCTATTTTGGTACTTTCACCATTCATAACCCAAAGGGTCTTCCATGCTCAAATGGCTTGTCGTTTTTATAGTTATCTTGATAACTACTCAAGTAGAAGCCCTTCCCGCCGACACCACCCCCTGGGCCATGCCCCTGAACGGACCCTGGAAATTTCATATAGGGGATTCCCGGAGTTGGATCAGACCCAGCTTTGAGGACGCCGCCTGGAGAAAGGTTGATTTAACCCCTGCACCAGGCGCCAGGGATGGAGATGTGGGCCTATTGGGCTATGTTCCCGGGTGGGGCGATTTCCTGCACGGACCTTATTCAGGGTAGGCATGGTATAGACTGTCTTTGGTCTTAATGCCTGCCCAGGCAAAGGACCTCGTGATTACCGGCCCTGCTTCGGTGGATGACATTTATCAGGTCTATGTTAATCAGGCGTATCTGGGGGGCATAGGCGATTTCTCGGGTACAATCCCTGCCGAATATGCTATAAGGCCTGCATTGTATAAAGTACCCCCTGCATTGTTAGGGACCGATTCCTCGGGCAACATAAGCGTACGTATAGCATTCCGTGTCTGGGTCAGCCGAAGGACAGTTGCCGAAGACCCGAGTGCGGGAGGTATTCACATTGCGCCATGGATAGGCAATGCAGGAGGAGTAGCCCGGCGGAATCAATTTGAATGGAAACAAACCATTTGGGGCTATATGGCAGACGCCCTGGAACCATTGCTTTTTTTGGGTCTGTCCATACTGGCTTTTTATAAAGGGCCGGCTACGCGTTGGATGGCTGTTGCCTGTTTGCTTACGGCCCTGGTCAGGGTTCAACAAGTACTTTATTACTGGACACCCTGGGAGAGCCTGCATGGATATTATCTGTGGAAGGATATTGTCCTGAGACCCCTGGAATTGATGGCTTGGGTATTTGCCTGGTTCGACTGGTTTATGTACGGATCGGGTAAAAAAAGGCCCTATACTGCCGTTATATTTTGGATGATGAGTGTGGTGTTCCTTTGCTTCATGGGAGCCGAGCGTTATACGACCGATGGCCCGGGTGCGGAGGGCGATCTCTACAGATTTGGCTTCTTGGCCCTCATCCTATGGTGGACCATACAGGGTATCATCCGTTTTGGCTGGAAATCGCTTGCCGCTGTAATAGCGCTCATATTGTTATGCACAGGGCTGTTTGCTGCACCATTATCCGCAATTGGTATTCCTGGTATCTGGTTCCCGTTTGGGGTCGGGGTGTCCAGGACTCAGTTTGCGTATGCAGTATTCATACCCTTGATGGCTGCATTGCTCATCCGCCGCAAAGAGGTACCTTTGCTGAAACCTTACCTTCATGTCAAGTGAAAAAGCCATACTCGCAGGTGGATGTTTCTGGGGCGTCGAAGAACTGATCAGAGCCCAGCCAGGCGTGCTGCATACAACCGTTGGTTATACAGGGGGGGATGTGCGCAATGCCACCTACCAAAACCATGGCACCCATGCAGAAGCCATAGAAATTGCGTTCGATCCCAGCATACTTTCCTATAGGGCCTTATTGGAATTCTTTTTTCAGATCCATGATCCGACTACCCGTAACCGTCAGGGTAATGATATAGGTACTTCCTATAGGTCTGCCATCTTCTATAATAGTTCCGAGCAAAAGGAAACGGCCGATAAGCTGATCGCGGAAATGAATGCTTCCCATAAATGGCCCGCACCAATTGTAACTCAAGTGGCGCCCGCTACTGATTTCTGGATAGCCGAGGAATATCACCAGGATTACTTGCAGAAGCATCCAAACGGATATACCTGTCATTGGGTTAGACCAGACTGGAAATTGTAGACGCAGGCTGCACAACCTTGGGCCGTGCGCCTACCCTGGGAACAGCTTTTCTATTTTTTCCTTCCTAAATTGGAATATTCCCTCCAGTTGTCTGCGTACAAATAAAGCATGTGCCAGGTCTCCTAACCACCATAGGGGCAGCCGGTAGTATACCATGTCCCTCATTTCCACACCGCCGGCTACGGTTTTGAAATGATGTTCGTGGTGCCAGAGCTGGTAGGGCCCAAAACGTTGCTCATCGATAAAATGGCTTCCCTCCTGGATATGGGTGATTTCTGTCATCCAATATAAGGGGATACCCAACAGGGGTTTGATGGTGTATTCGATGATCTGGCCATCGTAAATTTTAGCTCCGGTAGCGGATCCAGATAGCCCATCAGGGCCAGGACGTGTCCTTACCTTAAAGTCCAGGTAAGTTGGCGTAATGACCGCCAGATTGGAGGGATCACTAAAAAAGGCCCAGATCTCTTCCAGGGATCCTGGAATCAGTTGGAACTGGGCAATGGTATGTGTAGACATGTGTTTTAATGACCTCCTCTTTCGCTATAATTAATCTGCCAGTTTATCTCGTACTTATCCGTAAATTGACCGAAGTGATCACCCCAGAACATCTTGTCATAGGGAACGCCCACCTTGCCACCCACCGATAGTTTGTCAAATAAGTCCTTTCCTTCTGCTTCACTTTCTGTATGTACGCAAATAGCTATGTTATTGCCTATGGTAACGGGGGGACCATAGCCATCGCAGGCATCAGATGCCATAAGTACTTGCCCGTTCTTCAGCGGAAGCGACATGTGCATGATCTTATTTTCAAGATCCGGGCCGGGTGGAGGAACATTGGGTTGGGGAGGTATTTCCTTGAACCGGGAGACGATGGCGAACTCACCACCGAAGACAGATTTGTAAAAATTGAAGGCATCTTCGGCGTTGCCTGGAAAAATAAGATAGGGGTTAATCAATTTCATAGTAGAATCGTTTGTGATGAATAATGCTGCAAAGCTAAAGAACCAAGCTATGGTTATTGATGTATAATCATGCCAATTTTAGGTGTATTCACGACAGTAAAAGTATCGCCAGCGTAAATATCGGGTCGCCGCCAGCCGTCCGCCGCCAGCCGTCCACCGCCAGCCGTCCGCCGCCTCAGCTCTCCGCAAAGATTTTGACAGGGCCGACCAAACCTGTTGGCCCAAAAAGCTTCCCATCACTCCATTCCTGGGCCGCTTTGTTACCCGTCAAAGATTTGGTGTAAGCCCCCAGGGTAGTTACCACTTTGATACTGATGTAATTGGGTGCTGCATCTGCTCTGAGGGCGGGCGTGATGTCGTATAAATGCCTTCCATACCAATGCGTACCCAAGGGCATGCCATTGATTTCCAGTACAGAGATGTCATTGATATGACCCAGATCCAGGAATACCCTGGAGCCCTTTACACTTATAGGGCTTGCCGTTTGATAGAGGAGGGTTCCCGCAAAATCCTTCGTGTCTGGCCTGGACTTCAGGTCTGTTAGTTCTGTTAACTGAATGGTTCTGGAAGTACCATTGACATGGGCAAGCTCCACCGTCCATGGACCTGCCGGTGAAACCCACTGTGCTGGCTGACTGGTAGGGGGTGAGACATAAACTGGAATATCCGACGGACCCGCAGTCTCAGATATGCCTTTGGTTGGCGTCTCAGACGCGCCGCTGGCCGGGTCGGGTTCAAAAATAATCAGTTGGGTGGCAGCGGGCCCAAGATGTATAGATAAAGTCCCATCAGATCCGGGCGTCAAACGGAAACGCTTGCCCGTTTCCGGGTCCCACACAAAGGGTGTCCCTTTGACGTTAAACTGAGCCTGAAAACGATGTTCTTTTGCGGCGCTGTAGTTGACAAAGAAAAAAACAGCGCTGCTACCTACCTTATAATGCAGTTGGCTGATATGATAAGCAAGGACGTCCATGTGCACATAAGGCGTTAAGCCATACTGCTGTTGTATATCCTTAAACCAGGCCAGGGCATCCGCTCCGGGGGCAGGAACAATACCAAAACGCTTGACCACCGGCGCCATCGTATGGGCGACAGCGTGGCTGAGGTGTTGGTGATCCAACAAACCAGGCGAAAGGTGAGGTGCTTTCCCAATAAAGATGACTTTACCCCCGCTATCGGCAAAACGCTTGATGGCTTTTGCCGTTGCCAGGTCCATAGATTCTACTTCAATGAGCACAAGGGCTTTATAGGAACGATTATGGAAGTGAAACTGTCCGTTACTGATGGTACTTTGCTGAATCAGGTGCTCGGAGAGATAATCGCATCCATTCCCATTTTGGTGGATGGCTTCCCAAACGTAATGGACGTAAGTCGGATACGTGATTTTAGGAAACGGATCTCTTTGGTATCCGAATTTGGAAGCCAGGTCGGCCAGGGGGTGTAAGACCGCAATATCTGCCTGCATGTCTCCTTGCTGGAAAAGGTAGGATAGCCTTGCCTTATAATCCGTCCAGAGCCGCATATAGGGCCACCAGGTATTGCGTTCGTTGAAGTAAGTGCCATAACGGATCCATCCCGGAAAAGGCGCTTCAATAGGGCTGTAATTGAAACCATGCAGAATGGAGTGCGTGACACCAGACAGATTGCTCTGGTCCCCGGTAACTTTTATTCTTTCCAGGGTCGTATTGAAAATCTGACCTGTGTTGGTCATCTCCTCACAGCTGATGAGCTGTTTCCCATTAAGGTGAGCTGCTGAGGAAATAAACTTGTTGACGTTGGTATAATTCCTGCCCCCGAATTCGCTTCGCTTATCATCAAATTCCTCCACCTCCGGTACCCAGATCCAGGTTTCGCATTCTGGAATATCTAAGAGCATGGACGCTTCCAGGGGATGGCAATCCATCCCATATGCCTGCATACGTGATTGGACGCCCTGCGCCTTGCACCAGGCCGTGAACGTACCAATGAAGCGTTCCTGAAACAGTTCGGTTCTGGTGGTTTCAAAATCAAAACGGACCTGATTGAGTACCTCTACAACCTCAGGGGAAAACTGAGATCCATAGGCTTCGTTTACGGTATTGCCCATTTCCCCTACCTTATGGAGGATATAGGGGAAATAAGGTTTTAGGTCATAGTGATGCCTGCTTTGGAATTGCTCGAACATGTCAGCGCACCAATTGGCGCCTTCCAGTTCTATACTATCGGTAAAAAAAGCCCGGAAGTACTGATTCAAAGATCCCAGCCGGCTCGTAAGAATTCCGCCAAAATGGTCCAGGTAGTGCTGGACGGCTTCTTTCTGGTAGTGGTTGATGACGGGGCCGCCCGCTCCCCAGGCTCCCTGGATGACCGATTGAAAACCGGTCACTTTCACCAGGTAGTACAGCACCTGGGGTTGGTCACCGGTTTTCACGTGGATCTGTTCCAGAACATTCAAGTCGGTCCCCGCAGTAAAGCTGTCCATTTGAGTGGGCGCTAACCTCAGGAGAAATAATTCACTTTGTTTATCCTTGAAATTGGAAGGAGGCGTAACACTGTCTTCCAGTTCTTTGCGTGTAAAGGAATAGTTCTGATGAGGATCCAGGTTTTTGGTACCCAGGACTATGATCTGAGACCTTTCTTCCATGGGTACAAATTCTCCTCCATAAGGCCAGCCGGAACCAACGATCATATCGCAGACCATACCCCTTTCCTTAGCGCCCTTTACCGCTGTTTCTACCACCTCCAGCCAGGGCTCCGTGCCCCATTGTAATTGAGGAATGTCTATGGGGTTGGCATTATCGTTCCATTTAATCGGATTGATCTCCACGCCGCCTATGCCGGCATCCTGAAGGATATCCAGTTCGCGGAGTACCTCTTGTTGGGTAACCCTATCTCCATTCCACCACCAGCGTACATAGGGCCTGTAATGGGAGGGTGGGGCAGCAAAAAGTTCATAGAGGTTATCTGGATCAACGACTTCGTTCATACCGTGTGAGCCAGCCATTCCGTGAGTCCTGTTCAGGGCCCCTGCTTTCAACCAGGAACCCAAAGGGAGTGCCGCACCGGCCAGACTACCCATCTTTATAAAATATCTCCTATTCATAGATCAATGTTCATCAAAAAAATACAACATGGTTGCCATTATTCAAAAAAGCCATTTTAGTCCCCATCAAGTTGTTTCCTACCCAGGCTCCATCTTCGTTTTCCTCCGCAACCGTTTCAGGAGTTATACACTTCGTTTCTGCATATGCAGGAACATCTCTTGACTCAATCACATCTGCCGGGGCATCCCGTCTCACACCAGATGGCGCCTACCTGGAGCAAGATGGACATTGCGCTATTGGTGATTTCCAAATGGCTAAGGATGCCGTAATCCCTGATCTGGGTATCATCCTGACACCATTGGACTTTCACCGGATTCAATTTACCACAGGCCTCTTCGAGGTTCAGCACCTGACGCTGATGGCCACTTCAGGCCTCGCTCCCCCTATGGTCTAATAATTATTACGCTTCTTATCGGTAAAGTACTGTCTTTTTGAGGTAACGTGCTACTACATTTTTGTTCGTCTTGCGGGTTAACTACCAGTTACTCACCGTGAAAACCCCACCAACTTTGGTGCTTCGGCGGCTATTGTCACCAAACAAAGCCAGGGTATTTATAATAAATGACAGGCATATCCTAAAGTAGGGCCCTGCTGGGGCGCCTCGTTTTCAACCCATAGGGGGCCGCCGGGCACCCTTTTTTTGCCCCACGCTACCGCGCCCTCGTTGCCCGTGCCACCGCGCCCTCGTTGCCCGTGCCACCACTTCTGGAAAACCACGCCTCCGCGCCTCCTGCCGTTGTTCAAATTGCGCAACCGGTTGACCACGGATCTTCCGAACTATGTTCGTACATTTATCTCAAATGGCCAGTGAGCCTATAATTGCCGTCGCCTCAGCGCCGGCTGTTGGACTAGAAACTGAGCCTGGAGATTGCGTTGTCATATGACTGTTCCGTTTCAAAAAAAACATCTATGGACTTTACTTGTCCTTTCCACACTTATGGGTGCGGGCGCTTGCTTGTTGCATGCTGATAAAGTAGATTTTAATACCCAGGTTAAACCCATCATTAACAGAAAATGTATTTCCTGTCATGGAGGCGTAAGAGCCAAAGGAGGATTCAGTCTGCTATTCAAAGAAGAAGCCTTTGCACCCACCGAATCGGGTAAGCCTGCCATCATTCCGGGTGATCCTGACCATAGTGAAATGATTAAACGCCTGACGGCCAAAGATCCTGAAGAACGCATGCCCTTTAAGCACGAGCCCCTCAGCGCTGAGGAAATCAACATCCTTCGCGAGTGGGTAAAGGAAGGGGCTCCCTGGGGCCAACACTGGGCCTATATTCCGGTGGCAGCTCCCGCTGTGCCGGACAATACGGATTCCTGGATAAAAAACAACATTGACCACTACATCCTACAGCGTCTTCAAAAGGAACACCTTCAACCAGAAGCCCTGGCAGACAAACCCACCTTGTTGCGCCGGGTCAGTCTGGACCTGATTGGGATGTATCCCTCTGATAATCTAGCCCAGCAATACCTTCATAGCACAGATCCCCATGCTTACGATGTGTTAGTGGATTCCTTACTGGCTACACCTCAGTTCGGCGAAAAGTGGGCCAGTATGTGGTTGGACCTGGCCAGGTATGCAGATACCAAGGGTTATGAAAGAGACGACGCCAGGAATATCTGGAAATACAGAGATTGGTTGATCAAGGCTTTCAATGCAGACATGCCTTATAATCAGTTCCTGACAGAACAGATAGCGGGAGACCTGTTGCCCGATCCGACGGATGCCGATTATATCGCCACTGCTTTTCACCGCAATACCATGACTAATGATGAAGGCGGAACGGATAATGAAGAGTTCAGGACGGCCGCCGTGCTGGATAGGGTAAATACTACCTGGGAAGCGTTAATGGGTACTACCTTCGCTTGTGTGCAATGCCATAGTCATCCCTATGATCCCTTTCACCATGAGGAGTACTATAAGTTCATGGCTTATTTCAATGATACCAGGGATGAGGATTCTCAGGCCGATTATCCTTTGCTCAGGGACTTTAATGATTCCTCCCGCACAGAATTGAAAACAGTGACGGATTGGGTAAGGACCCAGGCCGGAGATGCCAGGGCCAGAAGTGTGAACCTGTTGATTAAAACCTGGGAGCCCTCCATTAACTCCCTGACGGCCGATCATTTTATCAATGGGGAACTCAACGATACCAAATGGCTGGCCTTCCGCCAAAACGGTTCCGCCCGCCTTAAAGCTGTAGACTTGCAAGACAAGGATGAGCTCATCTATCGATATACCAATTTATCCAAAGGAGGAACCTGGTTGATACACCTGGACAGCGTGAAGGGAAGCGTCATTGCTACGGTGAAAGCCTCTGCCACCAAAGACTGGACGATAGAAAAAATAGCACTTCCGCCAGTAGCGGGCGTCCATGATCTATACCTGACCTATACCAATCCCGCCTTAAAGAAGCCCGATCAGAACGGCATCCTATACGACTGGTTTTGCTTCACCCATCAATTCCCGGGAAAGGGAAGCCCAGACTATACGGCCATGTATAACCGCTATTGGAAACTACTCACCCTTAATGTAGCGGCTACCCCGGTGATGATGGACAATCCTTCGGATATGCACCGGGCTTCCAATGTATTTGAAAGGGGTAATTGGTTGGTAAAAGGGGAAGTCGTTACACCCGCTGTACCCGCCTCCCTCAGTGCCTGTATGCCCAGGGATGCACCAGCCAATCGGTTGGGTCTGGCCATGTGGATGACCAATCCTAAAAATCCCCTGGTTTCCCGCACCATGGTCAACCGGCTTTGGGAGCAGTTGTTTGGATCGGGTCTGGTAGAAACTTTAGAGGACCTGGGCACACAGGGTAGTCCTCCCACGCACAGGGAACTCTTGGACTATCTGGCCTACACCTTTATGGTTACCGACCAATGGAGCGTCAAGAAATTATTGAGGGAAATCGTGACCAGTGCCACGTATCAGGAAGACGCCAAAGTCAGTCCTGCTTCGCTGAAGGGAGATCCCTTTGATAAACTATATTCCCGTGGAGCCAGGGTTCGGTTGAGTGCCGAACAACTGCGCGATCAGGCCCTGTGCATCAGCCAAAAAATGAGTCCTGAAATGTATGGGCCCAGTGTATTCCCTTATCAACCCAAAGGCATTTGGCTCTCTCCCTGGAACGGCGCACAATGGGTCATGTCTCAGGGACAAGAGCAATACAGGAGGGCATTGTATACCTATTGGAAGCGCACCGCCTCCTATCCCTCCATGCTCACCTTTGACGCGACGTCCAGGGAAGTATGCACGGCCAGGCGCATCCGCACCAACACGCCCTTACAGGCCCTGGTTACCCTCAACGATTCTGCTTACCTGGATCTGGCCCATCAGTTTGCCCTGCGCATGGAAAGCCTTCAACCCGGCAATCCTTCGGCCCAAATCGCCACAGGCTACAAGCTTATGTTGTTTAAACCCATCGCCCCTGAAAAATTGCAGGTATTGCTTCAGCTATATCAACAGGCATTAGGTGATTTCAAAGCGCATCCGGAGAAGGTCGCGGGCATATTGGGGATTGATAGCACGACCGCCTCGCCGACCGCGGCCGCGAGAACCGCCGTCACGAAAACCACTGCTGCGAAAACTACCACCGCGCCGCCCAGCGCCGACGAGGCGGCATTGACTGTCGTGGCTAACGCCCTGCTTAACCTGGACGAAATCGTCACCAAAAATTAGGACATGACCCAACAGGAACTACATAACCAACGATTGTTGAAAGAAGCGGAAATGAGAACCCTTGGGTATTACTCCAGGCGCCACTTCTTAAGGGAAAGTGCTATGGGGTTGGGTGGACTGGCCCTGGCGGCCATGATGGGCTGTCATAGCCGTCCGAAGACTACACCCATTGTTTTCGACCCGGCTCACCCCCTGGAACCGAAATTACCCCCGTTTCCAGGCAAAGCCAAAAGCGTCATCTACCTACACATGGCAGGCGCGCCTTCCCAGTTGGAGTTATTTGATTATAAACCAGAGCTTATGAAAATGGATGGGCAGGACTGCCCTCCCTCCTTGCTGGCAGGAAAGCGATTCGCATTCATCAGGGGCGTTCCCAAAATGCTGGGACCCCAAGCTAAGTTTGCCCAATATGGGGACAGTAGGGCCTGGGTCAGTGAGCACCTTCCGCATTTTTCCACCATCGTGGATGAAGTCAGCTTTCTTAAAGCTGTTACCACGGACCAGTTCAACCATGCCCCCGCGCAGTTGCTGGTCCATACGGGTTCTCCCCGTTTGGGAAGGCCCTCTATGGGTAGTTGGGTGACTTATGGACTAGGCACGGAGAACCAGAATTTGCCAGGGTTCGTAGTCCTGACGAGTGGGGGAAAGAATCCGGATGCGGGTAAAAGCGTTTGGGGTTCCGGTTTTCTGCCCTCCGTTTATCAGGGGGTGCAGTGTCGCAGTGAAGGAGACCCCGTGCTGTTTTTAAAAGACCCGAACGGTATGGACAGGGACTTAAGAAAGGCTTCTATCGACGCCATCAATCAGGTCAATGCCCAGGAATACGCAGACGTCAACGATCCGGAAATTTTGTCCCGGATTTCCCAATACGAGATGGCTTACCGCATGCAGATCTCCGTTCCTGAAGTGATGAATATCGCTGACGAGCCGCAATATATCCACGATATGTACGGGAGTAATCCCTCAAAGGGTAGCCTGGCCAACAATATACTGCTGGCCAGAAAGCTGGTTGAAAAAGGGGTGCGTTTCGTGCAAATTTTCGATTGGGGCTGGGATAGCCATGGCACGGATGCCAGCCTGGCCATTGACGTAGGATTCATCAATAAATGCCGGCAGGTGGATAAAGCCATGACGGCCCTTATCCTGGACCTCAAACAAAGGGGACTGCTGGATGAAACCTTAGTCGTCTGGGGTGGGGAATTTGGACGTACCCCCATGATGGAAAACCGGGAAGGGAAACAAAATCCTTTCAAAGGGCGTGATCATCATACGGATGCTTTTTCGATCTGGATGGCCGGAGGGGGTATCAAAAAGGGGCACGTACATGGAGAGACCGATGAAATTGGATACAGCGCCGTGCAGGGAAAGGTAGACACCTTTGACGTGCAGGCAACCATACTTAACCAACTAGGATTTGATCATACCCAATTCACCTATGACTTCCAAGGCAGGCCCTTCCGCCTGACCGATGTGAAAGGACAGGTGATCAAAGAGGTTATTGCTTAATGATGAACCGCGCTTAATGATGAACCGCAAACAATTTATGGGAACAGCTACCCTGGCTGCAACAGGATTATTATTTTCCTCCCTGGAGGCCTGGTCTGAGAATCCTGCCAAAACGCAGGCGAAACCTGGATTTCAACTCAAAATAATGGCCACCGATTGGGGCTTTGAAGGCAGTCTGGATGAATACTGTGCCAAGGCTAAAAAAGCAGGCTATGATGGCATAGAAATCTGGTGGTCCCTGGATCCTCAGAAGCAAACAGAAATATTTCAGGCGGTCCGGCATTATGGATTGGACCTTGGATTTCTTTGTGGGGGATACCAAAGCGATCCAGTAGCCCACCTCAGTACGTTTAAACAAATGGTCGATGGCGCAGCGCATAATACCCATCAAAGACCTTTATACATTAATTGTCACTCGGGCAGGGATTATTTTTCTTTTGAACAAAACAAATCCTTTATTGACTATACCCTCGAAGTGGGTAAACAAACGGGTATACGGATCATGCATGAGACGCATCGGTCCAGGATGCTGTTTGCTGCCCCCGTTGCCAGGCATTATATAGAAAGCGTGCCGGATCTGAGGCTGACCTTTGATGTATCTCATTGGTGCAACGTAAGCGAAAGCTTGCTATCGGATCAACCTGAAAACCTGGAGCTTGCCTTAAGCAGGGTAGACCATATACACGCCCGCATTGGACACCCCGAAGGGCCTCAGGTCAATGATCCACGTGCCCCCGAATGGGATAATGCCGTTAAGGCGCATTTTGCCTGGTGGGATAAAGTCATTGCCCGTAAAAGACAAAATGGGGAGTTGATGACCATTCTCACTGAGTTCGGGCCTCCGGATTATATGCCTACGCTTCCCTATACCAGGGAACCCTTGGCCGATCAATGGGCCATTAATGAATACATGATGCAAACCCTAAGGAAGAGATATGCTTGAGTGGATAGGTCATTTTCATCCTGTATTGGTTCACCTGCCCATTGGTATTTTAATGATAGCCATCGTTCTGCAATGGCTTTTGGGCAGGCAACCCCATCCCGTTTTGCACAAGGCTTTCTTACTGACGCTATTATTAGGCGTGCTGTCTGCGGCATTCAGCTGCCTGACGGGTTATCTGTTGTCGCTCAGCGGAGATTATGATTCGACATTGGTTCATCAGCATATGTATCTGGCTTTTGCCCTGACGGTCATCTCACTACTATGGTTATGGAGGGGGAGGAAACAGTCCTTTTTGGTTCCAACTGGTTCCGAACCCTCCGCCGTAGGGCAAAACAGCGCCCCCGCCGCGCTAGCCAGGCCGGCCGCGCAAG
>CAJCIQ010000045.1 GCA_903970475.1 Beijerinckiaceae bacterium | reverse complement strand
TTCAGTAGCCAATATCCTGGTTTTAATCGTCATGGGGTAAGCGATAGTATGGGAAAAGGTATAAAACTAAAGTGAATTGACGAAATTATCCATTTATCTTTATCGATTTACTTGCGCTATGCCATTATTGCTTTGTTTTCTGGGGATTTTATGTCTTATCCTATTGGTTGTATGGGTCAAGCTGGACACATTTATTAGTTTCTTGATTGTCAGTATCGGGCTTGGTTTGGCAACGGGGATGGATATCCACCAGATTTCGGGGGCGATGCAAAAGGGCATCGGCAATATTTTAGGTTCTCTGGTGATTATTTTGGGTTTTGGGGCTATGTTGGGGAAATTGGTGGCGGATAGTGGAGCGGCCCAACGCATTATGCGGTCTCTGACTGATCTTTCGGGAATAAAGCACATTACGTGGGCTATGGCGCTTGCTGGCCTGATGGTGGGTATTCCGATGTTTTATACGGCGGGGTTTGTAGTAGTTATGCCACTGATCTATGCGGTGGGGGTTTCTACGGGTCTGCCTTTGGTATATGTGGGAATTCCTATGTTATCGGCGCTTTCGGTGGCTCATGGGTTCCTGCCTCCTCATCCTTCTCCTACGGCTATTTCTCAGCAGTTACATGCTGATATCGGGAAGACACTAGTATATGGACTGATAGCGGGGATTCCGGCCATTGCGATTGCGGGTCCTGTTTTTGCCAGAACCTTAAAAAAGGTCCGATCTGTGCCGGACCCTGCGTTATTGACGGTGCGGGTGATGGATGCCAGGGAGTTGCCTTCTTTGGGCTTGAGCTTATTAACGGCTTTGATGCCTTTGGTGTTGCTATCGGCTACGACCATCTTCGGTAAGCATGCGGGTATTGGGGGCAGGATTATTTTTTTCATAGGTGATCCGAATATGGCGATGTTGTTGTCTGTGTTGTTTGCGATCTATGCTTTGGGGCTCAAACGGGGAAAGTCAATGCCTGTGCTGATGAAATCGCTGGAGGATGCGTTGAAGGGGGTTGCGCCGGTGATGTTGGTTATTGCGGGGGCTGGGGTATTCATGCAGGTGATGAGTGAAGCGGGGGTGAACGAATATATTGGGCGTTTCTTGAAGGACGCGCCTTTGAGTCCGCTGGTGCTGGGTTGGGGTATTGCGGGTTTGATCAGGATAGCGACGGGATCGGCTACGGTGGCAGGGCTAACGGCGGCGGGTATCATCTTGCCTTTGTTGGGGATGCATCCTGAGATTCACCCGGAGTTGATGGTGCTGGCCATTGGTGCGGGAAGCCTGATGTGCTCACATGTCAATGATGGGGGGTTCTGGTTGTTTAAACAATATTTTAATTTGAGTATCAAGCAAACTTTTGCCACCTGGAGTGTAATGGAAACGATTGTTTCGGTGGTGGGACTGGCGATCGTCTTACTTTTGAACATCATAATCCGATAAATACATTTTTATGAGTACACCTCAGGAGCGTTTCGCTCAATTGCAGTTGGTATTACCTACTCCTCCAGCCCCCAAGGGTTTGTATAAACCATTACTGGTGGTAGATAAACTGGTCTATGTTTCTGGTCATGGGCCGGTGCGTACCGATGGTTCCTTAATCATTGGAAAAGCGGGTCTGGAAATGGATAAGGAAGAGGCGAAGCTGGCGGCACGCCAAGTTGGGCTGACTATCTTCTCGACGATTGTGGCCAACCTGGGCTCCCTCAACGCGATTCGCAGGGTGGTGAAGGTATTGGGTATGGTGAATGCTGCGCCTGATTTTGGACCTCATCCTTATGTGATTAATGGGTGTAGTGAGTTGTTTGCCCAGGTATGGGGACAGGATCTGGGGGTTGGCGTACGTAGCGCTGTGGGTATGGGCTCTTTGCCTGAAAATATTACGGTTGAAATTGAGGCGATTTTTGAATTGGCATAAAAACACCTGCGATGCAATGGTATGAACTCTTAGATCCTGAGCGGATTGATACGCCTGCTTTGTTGGTTTTCAGGGAAAGGATTGCGTATAATATTGAGCAAATGCTTCACATAGCAGGAGGTCCTGCACGCCTGGTTCCACACGTTAAGACGCACAAGATGCAGGAAGTGGTGGAACTGCAACTGGATAGGGGTATACGCCGTTTCAAGTGTGCAACCATCGCTGAGGCGGAAATGATCGGAATGGGGGTGATGCATTTCGGGATGGGTAGGGAAAAAACGGTGGCCATGGCCGCTTCGATGGAGCCTATCCTGGCTTCGGTTATTGCAGCGGAGATGGATGCGGGGCCTTTGGTACGGGTGCTGGTAGCTTATCAGTTAAACTTGCCCAAAGTCGATCGGTTTATCAAGCTGATAAAAGCATATCCCGAGGTCGAATGGTCTTCCCTGGTGGACAATGTGGAGTGTGTGAATTTATTGCAGGCTCATGCGCAAAAGGCTGGGTTGACAGCGAAGGTTTATATTGATATTGATTGTGGGATGCATCGTACGGGTATAGTGCCTGATAAAGCGGAACAACTAGCACTGCATATTAAGGGACTATCCAATGTCCATCTGACTGGCTTGCATGCTTATGATGGGCATATCCGGGACAGTGATTTCGACGTGCGTAAAGCCAAGGTGGAGGCGGGCATGACACCGGTGCGGCATCTTGCAAATCGCTTAATGGGCCAGGGATTTTCTGATCTGGCGTTGATTGCAGGGGGTACTCCTTCTTTTACGGTTCACGCTTTGAACCCGGATCTGTTTTGTAGTCCTGGAACTTGTGTACTCTGGGATGAAGGGTATGGTCGTCAGTTACCCGAACAACCATTTTTACCTGCTGCGGTGTTGATGACCAGGGTAATTTCTCATCCTGGCCCGGGATTGTTCACCACTGATCTCGGACATAAATCGGTCAGTGCAGAAAACCCTATAGACAAGCGCATTTTCTTCCAAAATCTGAAAGATCATCAGGTTATCTCTCAAAGTGAGGAGCACCTGGTGGTACAGGTAAGTCCGGGAACGGAACCTCCGGTGGGGACTATCCTCTATGGGGTTCCTTACCATATATGTCCTTCGGTGGCTTTGTACGATGAAGCCCAGGTTATAGAGGGGGGGCACGTAACAGGCGTCTGGCCCGTGGTGGCGAGGCGACGCAGGATCAATTTATAAGACCGCCCGATCGTCCGGGACTTAAAACATTCATATGACTTCTCCATTTATAGTAGATGCTCACCTGGACCTTTCCATGAACGCCATGGAATGGAACAGAGACTTGACGCAAAGTGTGGATTCTATCAGGGAAAGGGAATCTGGCATGAACGATAAACCAGACAGGGGTAATGGCACGGTGGCCTTTCCTGACATGCGCAGGGGTAAGGTTGGTCTTTGCGTGGCCACCCAGATTGCCCGCTATGTGGACCGTAACCACTTTTTGCCAGGCTGGCATTCCCAGGAACAGGCCTGGGCCCAGACTCAGGGACAGTTGGCATGGTACAAGGCCATGGAAGCAAGGGGGGAGATGCGCAGCATCAAAAACAAATCCGAACTGGAAGCGCACTTATCCCTCTGGGGGGTAAGCGTCGATCCTGCGGCCGCAACGGGCAGCACCGCTGGCGCGAAACCGGGCAGCACCGCTGGCGCGAATCCTGTGGCTACTGGCGAAGACCGCCTTCCGATAGGGTATGTCCTCAGTCTGGAGGGTGCGGATTCTATTTACGACCTGTCCTGCCTGGAGACAGCTTTTGCGTACGGGCTTAGAGCCCTTGGGCCTGCCCACTATGGGCCTGGTGTATATGCTTTTGGTACAGATTCCATAGGACCTATGGGACAGAAGGGAAGGGCTTTGCTCAATGAAATGGAAAGGTTGGGTATTATCCTGGATGCGACCCACCTCTGTGATGAAAGTTTCTGGGAGGCATTAGAACATTTTCACGGGCCGGTTTGGGCCAGCCACCATAATGTACGAGCCTTGGTGCCGCATAACCGTCAGTTGTCCCATGAAATGATACGGGCGCTGATACATAGGGGTGCAGTGATTGGTACGGCCTTCGATGCCTGGATGCTCATTCCTGGGTGGCAGAGGGGAATCAGTACACCCCAGTCTACGGGGGTTTCCATGCACCAGCATATTGCTGATCATATCGACGCGATTTGTCAGTTGGCTGGAAATAGCCTGCATTCGGGCATTGGTTCTGACTTGGACGGGGCTTTCGGTACGGAACAAAGCCCCGGTGACCTTGATACGATTGTTGATCTCCAGAAGCTACCGGATATCCTCAGTGGGAGGGGATATAATCAAGGGGATATAGACAATATCCTATACAAGAATTGGATAAGGTTCCTACAGAAAAATTTACCGGAATAAAAGGGGACATGGCTATTTCAGGAGCGCTTACGGATAAAATACGTGGCTTTCCTGGCGGTTTCGATGGACAGTCCAATTCCTATTGCGCTAGTTTATCCAAAATGTCCTTTGCATTTTGATTCCCAGGGTTAATTTGTAAGGATTTGCTATAATCCATCATGGCATGCTGCTTATCTCCCTGGCGATAATATGCCTCCCCAAGGCTGTCGTAGACATTCCAGGAATCGGGGAAAAGCGCCGTGTTGTACTTAAAAACGACAATGGCATCCGCAACACGGTTTTTACTTAGCAGATAATACCCTATTTCGTTAAGGGTGGCTTCGTCACCAAAGGCGTACACATCCCCCTGGTTATTTTTAAGCATCTTATAAAATAAAATCAGCGCCGGACCATCCAAACTATCTATTTTGCCCCGAAAGCTGGTGAGCATAGATTTCCTGACTTCCAGGTAGGGTTCGCCGTCGAGTATGGCTTGTATGGCTGTATTGAATTTATACACATCGATATTTTTATTATTGGTCATAATAATGACGGTCCGACCTTTCTGAGAGGTAGTTTACCAACAATGCCTGGTGATTGAACATTGTTCCATTGTATATGGCTGATCAACTTGCCGTCTTCCATGCTACCCCCTCCAAGACCAGCCTGCTTCCCTGGACTTACGGGCATCAAAATCTCTTTTGTGGATGAAGGACTGATCAATTGAAACTTCGCAATGGCTTCACTCCACTTATTAAAGTCTTCGAGCGTTACAGCGGTCCAACCTGATATAGGGACGGTTAATTTATACTGCTTCAGGTCACTGCAATATCCTTTGGCAATAAAAGGATCCTGTTCGGTTGGGTCAATCAGCGAATGAAGCATACCGCAGGGTTTCAGCATCTTTTGCTCGACAAATTGCTTAAAAGGCATCCCTGTAATTTTTTCAATGATACGGCGCTGGAGGAAAGAAGTTGTTATTGTTAAAAGCATAATGGGTGCCTGGCTCAAAATCTAGTTTCCTAAGATTCATCAGGGCGCTTAAATTGTCATCATCCGTTTTGACAATGCTCCAATTTACATCAGGCAATCCACTTGTATATTGCGGCAGGTTTTTTATACTGAACTGTGTCCAATTGATTTGGTGCAAATCTATGTATTGGGTCCTTTAGGTAAAGGACAAGCGTACGCACTATAAGGACAAAATCAAGCAAAAACTAAACGGCCTGAGTTCAGTATGATACCGAACTCAGGCCGCGTAAAAATCTATTGAAGTAGGGAGCTTATCCCAGTTTCGCTTTCAAATGCTGATCCAGGGCATCCAGGAACTCTTCTGTGTAGAGGTAGTGTTTACCATGCTCTACCTTGTTTCCATGAATACAAACGGCCAGGTCTTTGGTCATTTTACCGCTCTCGATGGTGGATACACAAACTTCTTCGAGGGCTTTGGAAAAATGGATCAGGGCTTCGTTTCCATCCAGTTTACCGCGGAAGGCCAGTCCTTGGGTCCAGGCGTAGATGGAGGCTACGGGGTTGGTGGAGGTGGGCTTGCCTTTCTGGT
>CAJCIQ010000044.1 GCA_903970475.1 Beijerinckiaceae bacterium | reverse complement strand
TGATACAAGCCCCCATTTTTCCTATAGCCCCCGCCACGATGAGCGCGTGTCCGTAAGTTCCCTTGTTTGCAAAAGAAGAGCGGGGTTTGTACCATTGTTTGATGACCTCCAGGTCGCTGATGTACATAGCGGTTGCTGACTCAAAATCCTGTGAAAGACCTATAGGCAATAAGAGAACTTCCCCGAAATAAGGTGCGTTCTCTGCCATCATCAGGGCAAGCTTATAGGTTCCCAGGGTCAAGGTATGCGTGGCGCGAATAGTTGGATCCTCCGAGCTGTGCTCGTCTGCCCGCATGCCCGAAGGCAGGTCTATGGCAATAACGGGACGTTTGCTTTTATTGATCCAGGCCACCAGGTTCGCCATCAGACCCTCTATGGGGCGGTTTAGCCCAGAACCCATTAAAGCGTCTATGATGACGGCGTTTGCTGGTATTTGGGGAAAAACATTTTCCGAATGTATATCCTGCACCTCGATATTACGGGTCCTTAGCCTTGACAGATTCGTTTGAAAATCCTGGGTACCCTGACCACCTGATTGGAGGATATACACTACGGCAGGAATTTGGGCTTCTCCAAGCAGTCTGGCCAGGGCCAGTCCATCCCCTCCATTATTACCCAACCCGCAAAATACGTGGAATTCTTTGCCCTGATATGGATAGGACTCCTTTATCCAGTGGCAACATGCTAGGGCGGCCCTTTCCATAAGATCTACGGAAGCTATAGGTTCATGGGTAATCGTATAAGCATCCCAGGCCCGGATCTGGGCGGCTTTAAATAGTTTCATTGCTCAGGTGTTTTTCGCATAAATCCAAACCATGACAGTGCCAGTAAGATAGCTGCCAGGGAAGCGACTAATATGGCGATTTTAGCATTGTCCTGCTCCAAAGGTTGGTCAAGGGCCAGCAAAGTGATGAAAATAGACATGGTAAATCCTATGGCAGCCAGTATTCCCGTACCGAACAGGTGTTTGAAATTACTACCCAACGGAAGGGTAGAAACCTTGGTTTTTACCAGGAGAGCGACAAAGCCGAATATACCCAAGGTCTTTCCGATCAGGAGTCCGCACAAAATACCCAGACTTAATGGTGATCCCAACTGATGCAGAAAGGATGCCGGGATATTTATAGCCGTGTTGGCCAGCGCAAAGGCGGGTATGATAAGGAAGTTCACGGGAAACTTCAGTTGGTGCTCCCCCTGTTCCAGTTTAGCGGTAGGGACCGCAAAGGCAAACAATACCCCAGCTACGGTAGCGTGCACCCCGCTATTGAAAATACAATACCAGAGTAGCACCCCGCCCAGGATTTGCCCCCAGCCAAAAGGGACCTTCAGCGCGTTGAGCGCAAGCAAAATGATCCATATTCCTAATCCGGCAAACAGGTAACCTAAACCCAGGTCATGACTGTAAAAGATGGCTATGACAATGATGGCCCCCAGGTCATCAATAATGGCCAGGGCCGTCAGAAATACCTTCATGGAGGTGGGGACTCTGGATCCCAGAATGGCTGCTACGCCCAAAGAAAAAGCAATATCGGTTGCCATGGGAATCCCCCATCCATTTTCGGAAGGCAAACCATGGTTAAAGCCCAGGAAAATCAAAGCGGGAAGCAACATCCCCCCCACAGCGCCAGCGGCAGGGAGTACGGCTTGTCTGACCGAAGATAGCTCTCCGGTAGTGAGTTCCTTTTTCATTTCCATCCCTGCCAGGCAAAAGAAAAATGCCATGCCTAAATCGTTGATCCAGTCGGAAAGGGAATTGGGTAGGTGAAGCTGGCCTATGGTAACATGGTGGCCGCCTCCTGATTGTATGGCCCAATGCCAGAAGTGTAACCATACCTGATCCCAGGGGCTATTGGTAAGCAAAAGGGATAGGAAGGTGCAGGAAAGCAGTAATATGCCGACTGCGCGACTATCCTTGATGAACGCTTGGATTTTCAACAGGACGCCCATAAAATATATAGGTTATTTGAAAAGATCTTCCTTGCTCTTAGGTCTTAAAGCCTCCAACCATTTGAAATTAGGTAGCCTGGTTTGTTCAAGTTGTACCTGGTGCATGGGAATGGTCGTTCCCTTGACCCCATTTCGGAATACCACTTTGTACAAGGTCCGGTTTTGGAAATACATATCGATGGCGTCCGCTTCATCCTGGGCAAAACCCAGGAATTGCCCGCTATCGTTTTGGGCAAAATAGATACTATGGGCATAGCCTTTGGTACGCATATAGTCTATTTCTCCATCTTTAAAGTAGCCATTAACAGTCCTTCCGGCGATTTGATTGTAGAAGTCCTTGTGGACTTTTTGTATGATAAAACCATTGTTGAACACATAGAGCCGGGAGGGCTTCTGGTGTTTGGTGTAGAGATACATGGTATCCCCCGTGATCTGACTGCTGTTAGCCCAGAGCGCGGGTTTGGTGAAAAACTGAAAGATGGAATCCACATCAGAATAGAATACACTATCCGATTTTGCCTGCATGGAGTCGGAAAATATTTTTACGTGGCGGTAACCAATCATAAACCTTAAGCTACTGTCTTGTCCCGGAGGGAGGCTGTCGGTAGACGCTACCAAACCTTGGTGATTGACCGTATCCCTTATTCTGGGATGGCTGGCTGAATCCGACCCAGGGGGCAATAGAGAAGTGTCTCCCATTTGGTTGAGGTGCATGCGTAGGTATTTCAGGTGTCTGACCAAACCAGAATAAAAAGTATCTGCTGACATCCATAGGGTATCCCCTTTGCCTTGTACAATGACCAGGACAGGTTTTTCTGTGGCCAGCATGTTCTTTTTTACGCGGTTGAAAAAAACATGGTTGGCAATGATGCCAAAAGCGGAGGTGTCTTTATAAACGACATTCCCTTTGGCTTCTCCATTCCCACTGGCCTTCTCATAGGCGAGTTGATCAGCAATCACCGAACCGCTGGAGTCGTCAATCCTTGGTCTGGATTCAGAATAGAAATAGTGCCGTAGCTGGTCATAATACCCCTTTTTGGTATGGATGACGGTTCCATTGTCTTCCAGTAGGGTAGGTACGTTCCAGCTGGCTATTTTGGTTTCTGTATTGTAATGAAGGGTATCGTTGGTCAGTTTGAAAGCGCTGTCGATCAACCTCACCTTATTGATAAAGGTAACATCCTTATTCTCTCCGTAATAAATACCACTTTCACTGGTCAGGTTGGTCGTGCCCGCCATCACTTTCCCCCCCTTTATGTAGGTCCCTATATGTGCAGCCAGGTCATAATCCAGGGAATCGGTGGTCAACACATCTTTTCCATTGGTCAATCGCACCTGCTTACGCAGGATGGCTTTTTTGAGTGCCGCGAAATATTTGAGGTATAAAGAATAGATCTGGATGCTGTCGTTATCATTGATATGGACATTACCGAAGGCCTCGACTTCATTGACTTTAGGGTTAATGACCATGCTATCGGCGTACATTTTTGTTCCCCCTTGCCAGATGGTATCATGCCCAATTAATTTTTCCAGCGTTAGGCTATCACCGGGCGGATTAAAGTAATCGTACTTATCGGCATGCTTGATGATGATGACTTTGGTAGAGGTATCTTCAGCCGTGCTGGGCCCTGTTCTTCCAGGCGCCCCGCCAGGTGCGGTGACTGCCTGACCGGCTCCGGGAGAAGGTGCAGGTTTTCCAGGCGAGGACGTTTGCCCTGGTTTCCCTGGCGCCGGCGCTACCGTCGATTTCCCTTGTGCTGGTGCTGGAGCTGCTGTTGGCTTCACGGTTGGAACCGTGTCTTTGCGCGCGCTATCCAACACCCTTACGGGCGCCTGCGCAGGTTGAGCGGTTGGGGTTTGGTGGGCAGAGGCGGATTGCACTTGACCCAATCCCGGCAACATCCATAAAAGTGCAATGACGGCAAACCTGAGCTTCATCAATGTTGTTGAATATAATTTTTAGCGCTGTCTTCGCTTAATGGGGCTGTTAGGGGTGCAGACTTATCCTTTTTGCCGAAAATCGAAATGCTGACATACCGTTTGGGGTGTGTTTTCAAATCGTCCAGTAAGATATTTAAACTTCGAACAGTAGAATTCAAGCTGTTATATAAAGTTTTCTCATTTAACAAAGCCCCAACAGAACCATTGGTAGTCGTGAGCAACTGGTGCAGGGCCGCAGAAGAAGAATCCAACTCGTTTACGGCATGGGAAATATTGGCCTGAGCCAACCCATCACTGGTCTTTTTCAGGTTATCGAGGGTGGCCGTCAGGGTACCATTGTTTTTGGCCAGATTATCCGTAAAGGAATTGAGGTGATCCATGGCCTGGGTTACAGACCCATTTTCCTTATCCAACATCCGGTCCAGGGAAACAGAACTTTTGGCCAGACTGGACGTAATCGCATTCAGATTGGCAATGGTACTCCTAAGATTTCCTTTGGTATTGGGATCCAGTATATCAGAAAATTTGAGCAATACACTGTCTACCGTAGCCAGTACAGCCGTGGCCTGGGCAACCAGTGGATTCACAGATTTCATGACCCCATCCAGCAAACCAGGAGCGATCATGGTATGGATGGTATCGCCTACCAGTAGCGGTGTCGGAGAACTTCCTTTTATAATATCTACCTCGGGCGTACCCAGGGGTGGGGTTTTAATAATGGCCAGTGAATTATTAGGAATGTTCACTTCCCGGCTCAGGTTAATGGTCACCAAAATGGTATCTATGCTATTATCCATGGGCTTAATATCATACACCGTCCCCACCTGAAGCCCGTTAATCATAACCGCGTTGGACTGGGCCAAGCCATCCACCTGGGAATATTTAGCATAAATTTTATGCGAACTGGCGAATAGGTTTTTTCCTTTCAGGAAATTGAAACCCAGGATCAATAAAACAATCGCTATGGCGGATAGCGCACCTACTTTCGTTTCATTAGATATTTTCATCCGGTCTATAATGTATTAAGTTATCACACAATCCCCAAAAGTAAGGCATATTTCATGCCTAATGCTCAATAACCTATGGATTTAGCAGAATCTAAAACCTGTTGGACGGTTTTTCCTTCTACTTCTGCCTTGTAACGGACAACGGCCCTGGTGATGGCCTCAGCGATCTCCTGTTGACCTTTATCAGAGTTGAGGTAGTCTTCTTCGGCACGGTTGGACAAGTAACCGGTTTCCACCAGTACACTAGGCATGTTGGTCCTTTCCAAAACGGCAATACCGGTATAACGTTGCATCACCCCCCGGCTTCTGCCCTGGGTGGCAAATTCATCCTCCACCATGGTAGCCAGCCTATAGCTTTTATCGAAGTAATATTTGGACCATTCCATGGCTTTGATCAGGTCTTCGGGCGTATTTGCTACGTCATCACCCGTATCGGTAGAGTCTTCAGATTCTCCTTCCCTGGTTGAATCCTGCCCTTCCCTGAAGTCGCTATTTGCCAGCACACTGTTTATTTTTTCACTCTCTTTTCGGGCGGTGAAAATATAGGTCTCCGTGCCGGTGATGTCTGGGTCATCGACTTCATAGCTATGGTAAATGGGTACTTTCCGATACAACTTTTTACCATTTTTATGATAGGCGACCTTTCTGTAACCAACGATCCGGTGGCGGATAAACACCCTAAGGTTGCAATGTATACATAAGAACAAATCACCTTTTGCATCGTTGGCTATCTGTGCTTTGTCTCTGACAGGTTGATATATGTCCGTTGTACGTGTCATCAGCACGCGCACTTTAGGACCCAGTGTGGCTTGCAGCGTTCTTCCCAGTTTCATACCGATTTGCAGGGTGAGGTCCTTTTCCTGAGAGTAGGCGCCCGATGCTCCGGGATCCCTACCTCCATGTCCCGGATCTACCACAATCGTATTAATCCCGTGCCTGTTTTGAACAGGGCCTTTGTAGAATGAACATACAGTCAGAAAGAGTAATATACAACAGCCAATGATAATGCCTATGGATTGCCGCTTCATACCTTAGTTATATTTTTCATAAAGACCCCATTTACTGTACAATATAGTACCCATTTGGTTATTTTTGCCCAGATGCTGTATGAGGACTAATCGCAAATTTAGCTATAAATATC
>CAJCIQ010000043.1 GCA_903970475.1 Beijerinckiaceae bacterium | reverse complement strand
TCCAAAGCGTTAACGGTAAAGTATATAAGAAGTATCGCATCTACGAGAAGGCGTTATGACACAGAAAGTACTGATCACGGGCGCCAGCGGTTTTGTAGGGTATCATTTGATAGAGTCGGCGCTGTCCAGGGGACTGGAGGTGACGGCCGGGATCAGGAAGAACAGTAAAGTAGACCATTTGTCCGGATTCAAGATCCGGTATAGCTTCCTGGATATGGAAAATCCGGACTTACTCATCCGGGAGCTGCAAGTGGGGCGGTTTGATTACATCATTCACGCTGCTGGGGCCAACAGGGCCTTTTCTGAAGCTGAATACGACCTGGCGAATGCGGACGCCACAGAAACCCTGGCCCGGGCGGCCACCGTAGCCCTGCCTTCCATCCGGAAGATGGTATACGTCAGCAGCCTGAAGGCCATAGGTCCCTTAGCCGACATTGAGGGGACCATCACGGAAGAAACGCAACCCAACCCGGTCACTGCTTTCGGCAGGAGTAAGCTCCTGGCGGAACGTAGATTGGCCGCCCAACCCATACCATGGCTGGTGCTTAGACCCACAGCCGTTTACGGACCCCGTGATAAAGCCATCTTTTTGCTGCTTCGTATGATCAGCAGAGGGTGGGAGCCTTATATCGGGAGAAGCCCGCAACGATTAAGCTTTGTATATGTCAAGGACCTGGCCGATCTAGGTGTACACGCCTTGTTCTCGGATATCCAACACAGATCCTATAATGTCACGGATGGCAGATCATACGACCGGTATGAACTGGCAGACGTAGTGAAAGGGTACTTTCATAGGAAAGCACTCAAGTTCCATGTGCCTGTCCCCATGGTTAAGGCGCTGATAACGACGGTAGAGCGTTTTTGTGAAAGGAGGCACAAGGCGCCGGCCCTGAGCCGGGAAAAATTGAGGGAATGGACCGGGTCTTCCTGGGTTTGCAGGACAGAGGGCCTGCGCCGGGAGCTGGGATTCCTGCCGGATTATGATTTGAAGCATGGACTGGAAGAGACCTTAGAGTGGTATTTACGCGAGGGATGGATGTGACAATTTAAATTAAGGATTCACTTAACCTTTAAAGACAGAATATGAGTAAAAGTAACGGAGCAGACCACGCCGCTAAAAATGGTCAACCTGCACACCCCGAGGTATTGCCGGCAACAGGCAAGCTGGGTATTCTGATACCTGGCCTGGGGGCTGTGGCTACGACCCTTATTGCTGGTGTGTTCGCGGTTAGGAAGGGTATTTCTCAACCTTTTGGCTCACTGACGCAGATGGGGCATATCCGTCTGGGAAAAAGAACCGACAATCGAGAACCGAAAATAAAAGATTTCGTTCCCTTGACCGAACTCAGTGATATCGTTTTTGGCGGTTGGGACCTCTATGAGGACAATATGTTCGAAGCTGCCAGCCATGCAAAGGTGCTGGAAGCTGGTCTGTTGCACTCCGTAAAAGAGGAGCTGGAGGCCATCAAGCCGATGAAGGCGGTCTTCGATAGGAGCTACGTGACCAATCTCGATGGAAAAAACGTGAAGACAGGTGCTACTAAATGGGACCTGGCGCAGCAAGTTGTTGCCGATATCCAAGAATTTAAGCGTGTCCATAAGGTAGACCGGGTAGTGGTGCTGTGGTGCGGATCTACGGAAAAATACATTGAGGCAGTAGACGTTCACCAAACCATCGAAAGCTTTGAGCAAGGGATGAAAGACAATCATTCCCTGATTGCCCCTAGTATGATCTATGCTTATGCGGCGCTTTCTCAAGGCATTCCTTTCGTCAATGGTGCGCCCAACCTGACTTGTGATATCCCCGCTATGGTGGCCTTGTCAAAAGCTACGCATGCGCCTATTGCCGGTAAGGACTTCAAAACGGGTCAAACCCTGATGAAAACCATCCTGGCACCAGGTCTTCAGGCCAGGGCTTTGGGGGTTCGTGGATGGTTCTCCACCAATATCCTGGGGAACAGGGACGGCTATGTACTGGATCATCCGGATAACTTCCGCACTAAAGAAGTTTCCAAACTGGGTGTATTGGAAGACATCCTGCGTCCTGACCTGCATCCTGAATTGTATGGTGACCTCTACCATAAGATCAGGATCAACTATTACCCTCCTCATGGAGATAACAAAGAAAGCTGGGACAATATCGACATCTTCGGATGGTTGGGATACACCATGCAGATCAAAATCAACTTCCTGTGCCGCGACTCCATCCTGGCTGCGCCTGTAGCGTTGGATCTGGCCCTGTTCGCTGACCTGGCCAAACGTGCCGGCATGTCCGGGATACAGGAATGGCTGTCGTTTTACCTGAAGTCCCCTCAAACGGCTCCGGGTCTGCACGCAGACAACGATATCTTCAGGCAGCTCATCAAACTGCAAAACACACTGAGGCATATCATGGGTGAAGATTTGATCACACACCTGGGATTGGATTATTATCAGGAATTCGCTGAAATCTTATGAGCCGGTTAGGAGTCCAAAAGTTTATTGGCTCCGTCGGTGGAATCGGATATGTAGGAAAGGGAGGAGGTACCCTGGCTGCGGCGGTTACGGCACTGCTGTTGTACGGAGCCACGCAGCTGGGAGCCCCTGCTCCTGATGTGAAAGTGATGATACTGCCTTTGGTTACGCTGATCCTGACAGTCGCGGGTATCTGGGCTGGAAATGGGGTGGAGGTAGACTGGGGAAAGGACAGCTCAAAGGTGGTGATGGATGAGGTGGTGGGTATGCTGGTCACGGTGCTGTTTCATCCGTTGGGATGGAAATCCATATTGGCCGGTCTCATCCTGTTCCGGTTTTTTGACATAGCCAAACCCTTAGGTATCCGGAAGACCGAGCAATTGCCGGGGGGATGGGGTGTCATGGTAGACGATATCCTGGCTGGTATATATGCCAGTATTGTACTCATTGGATTAGAATATTTCAAATTGGTTTAGTGTACACCTTTTTTAAATCAAACGTTGCAGCAATAGCAGCTTCGATGCTGGACTACCTGGTTACGTTTCTCCTGGTACAAATCTTCCATAGCGCCCCACTAGTCGGTTCTGTGGCTGGAACTGCTTCAGGAGGAGTGCTGAACTTTGCCATGGGCAGAAATTGGGTATTCAGCGCTACTGCGCAGGGGGTAAAGGGTCAGGCGATCAAATACCTGCTGGTTTGGGTAGGCAGTTTTGTGCTTAACCAAGCAGGCTTCCTTTTGCTGTATCAGTTTATGGGTTTGCACTACATGATCGCGAAAGTGGGTGTATCGGTTTTCATTGGGATAAGTTATAATTATTTATTACAAAAAACATTTGTGTTTGCCCACTCCCGCGTCCCACAACAGACCTTGTAATGAAACATTGGAGATTTTGGTGGGGTGCTGTATGCTTGTTTCTTTGTTCAACCTTATCTGCTCAAACGCTGGTCCAGGGAATCGTAAAAGACGCTGGTTCCGGACAACCCCTTCAAGGTGTAAGTGTATATTTTAAAGGGGCAAAAGGGGTAGTTACCGATTCAAATGGGAATTATACACTAGTCACCACCAGCAGCAAGCTTACCGTATTACAGTTCACGCACGTGGGCTATACCCCGGTAACGAAAACCATCCAGGTCGGGAAGCGACAGACCCTGGATGTTGATCTGCCCTTAGGAGGACAATTGCAAAATATTGTCATCAATGCCAAGGGGCATGGACACTATCGCAATAAGGGCAATCCCGCAGTAGAACTTATTCGTAAAGTCATCGACCATAAAAGTGCCAACAAAGCAGGAGCTTACGACTATATTCAGTATGATGAATACGAGAAGATGGAGTGTTCCCTGACCAAACAGCCGGAGAAATTAATGAACAGCAAACTGTTCAAGAATTTCAAGTTTATGTTTGCGGATCCGGATACGACCATATTGCCCGGAAAATCGCTATTGCCCATCTATCTGCAGGAAAGTGCCTATAAAAGGTATTTCCGTGCCCAACCGGAGAAGGCCAAAACGTATGTGCTTTCCCGAAAGGAAGTCAATTACGGAGAATACCTGGACATGAGGGGGATTAAGAATTACCTGAACCGCCTTTATGAGCCGGTGAATGTTTACGACAATAATATTTCCCTGCTGAGTACCCAGTTTATGAGTCCTATTGCGGATCTGGCGCCTAATTTTTACTTTTTTTACATTCAGGATACGGTGGAAGCCGATGGCGTAAAACTCGTTAAAATGAGTTTTTATCCCCGTAATCCGGATGACCTCCTGTTTAAAGGCACCATGTACATTACCCTGGATAGCCAGTATGCCGTTCAAAAGATCAACTTTGCGGTCAGTAAGTACGCCAACCTCAACTGGGCCAGGGATGTGCACGTCCGGCAGAACTTCTGGAGGGCGCCCAATGGGCATTACTATATTTCGTACAGCGAGATCCTGGCGGAATTCGCACTGGCAAAAACATCCAGTGGGGGCGTCATGGGCCAAAGGGCAGTGACCTATTCCAACTATGTGATCAATCAACGGGCTGCCGATAGTGTCTATAAAGGACCCGGGGAGGTGGTACTTTCTGAACCTCCTGCCGTTGCCGACAGCTTTATGCTGGCGACCAGGGGAAGGTCTCTGACGACTGCCGAGGCCCGGGTGTACAAGAATGTTGACAGCCTTCAGCACATGAAGTCTTTCAAACGCACCCTGGACTATGCTACCTTACTACTAGCGGGTTACAAGAAGGCCGGACCCTTTGAGATTGGTCCGGTAAGCACCTTCTACAACTTCAATCCGGTGGAAGGTTTCCGCTTGCGGTTCGGGGGGAGGTCCCTACCCCAACTGAGTAAGACCTTTTATACGGAGACCTATGTGGCTTACGGATTTAAGGACCAGAAGTGGAAGTATTTCCTGTCCGGTACCTATTCCCTGAACCATCAGTCCATCTACACTTATCCTTTTAACTATATTCAGGCTTCCTATCAGAAGGATACCAAAATCCCGGGTCAGGAGTTGCAGTTTATTCAGGAGGATAACTTCTTGCTCTCTTTTAAGCGAGGGGACAACAATAAATGGTTGTATAACGATATTGCCAAGTTCAACTATGTAAAGGAGTTCGGCCATGGGCTATCCTATAACTTCGGATTCAAATATTGGAAGCAGATACCGGCCGGAGATATTTACTATCAGAAATTGGACGCACAGGGCAATGCCATTACCATCCCCGATGTGGTGTCCAGTGAACTGTCGGCCGACTTGCGCTGGGCCCCTAATGAACAGTTCTACCAGGGTAAAGTATACCGGGTGCCGATCTTCAACAAGTACCCCATTTTTGAACTTCGATTCATCGATGGGATCAAAAACCTGTTCGGCGCCGATTATAATTACCAGAACCTGACAGGATCCGCTTATAAGCGCTTCTACTTGGGTCCCCTGGGTTATTCGGACGTGACAACGGAGGGCGGATATATTTTTGGCAAAATTCCTTTCCCCCTCATGGACATAGCCCGGGCCAACCAAACCTATGCTTATCAATTGAATTCCTACAACCTGATGAACTTTATGGAGTTTGTGAGTGATCACTATGCGGCCATAAGTATTGACCAAAATTTAAACGGGTTTTTGTTTAACAAGATACCTTTGCTGAAGAAATTAAAGCTCAGGGAGGTCGGAAGTTTTAAACTATTGATGGGTGGGATCCGGGATGAAAATAATCCTTATAAGACGTCAGGGACGTTTGCTTTCCCCACCGATGTGAATGGCAATCCGACGACCTATTCCCTGAACGGCCATCCTTATATGGAATATAGTGTAGGGGTTGGAAACATCTTTAAAGTGGTCCGGATCGATTATGTCCACAGGTTGTCTTATTTGAGTCATCCGGATGTAGATCAGTGGGGTATTCGTGTAAGAACTAAATTTGAATTTTAATTATAAAAGGGAAATGCCGACGATCTCTACGACAACCACCGCTTCAAGGCCTTCTGTTGCCAAGCAGCCTTCAACCCGGGACCAACTGCAAAAGGGCATCTACGTGGTCATTAACCCTGTGGTAAGGGGCCTGATCCGTATTGGATTGACCCCTAATATGGTGACTACCATCGGCTTTTTGCTCAATATAGGGGTAGCCGTCATATTCATCATAGGGGCCGAAGAAGGGAACCGGGGAGACCTGAGGTATGTGGGATGGGCCGGAGGATTGGTGTTGTTTGCAGGGTTATTCGATATGCTGGACGGCCAGGTCGCCCGGCTGGGCAATATGAGTTCCACTTTCGGGGCCTTGTTCGATTCGGTACTGGATCGGTACAGTGAGCTGGTGATGTTCCTGGGGATTTGTTTTTACCTGGTGTCCCACCACTATTTCCTGAGCTCATTGTTTGCTTTCCTTGCCCTGATCGGGTCTATGATGGTGAGCTATACCAGGGCCAGGAGTGAGGGGTTGGGGATTCAGAATAAGGGAGGGTTGATGCAAAGGCCGGAAAGGGTAGTCCTGGTGGGACTGGCCGCTATAGCCTGTGGGATCACGGCCCATTTTATCGGTGGCGATTTCAAGTGGTATGTGCCGGGGATCAGGTTTCATTTGTTTGAGACCATGAGCGTGTTTACCATACCCCTGACCGTTATGGCCATTTTGACCAATATTACGGCCATTAAACGTTTACTGGATGCCAAAAAAGCCTTGGAGGAAGTAAAGAAATGAGATTTTTGTCTTTGATGATATTGTTTGGCGCTGCATGGGTTAGTATGGCCGGAAAACCAGGGGGTCCGGGCGGCAAGGAGGTTAGGGAGGCGGGTCCGGGTGCTTCTGCGATTACCGGAGGGGACATACCTGTGGACTCTATGCCGACGCCCCCCAACAACCCCAAACAATTGTTTTATTTGCAGCGCACACCCAATGCCAATACCATCGTATGTGAACTTAATGATGATAAAAATGGAGTGGCGGACCCTGGTGCACCTATACACGTGTACTGGCTTCGGTATACCGAACAGCAGCATGGTCAGCGGGCAGAATTGAGCTATATCCAGCGGCATTATGCCTACGGAATTTCAGCCAATCAGATTGGGCCTGATAAGTATGAGCTCCACTTCGTTTCATTTAAGAAGTATTCCATGTACCTGGAAAGGGCAGCCGACCAAAAATACCATGTCTTTTCCCAAATCAATGGGCAGGTAGCCATTTTAAATCGGATCTTTGTGTCCATTCACGGAGGCTCCTTCTGGTTCCCTCACGTGGAGTACGTGGAGCTGAAGGGAATCGACCCGGCGACAGGTAAAACGGTCACCGGCAGAATTAGTGTATCTTAATCCAGGGCTGCGGAGCAGCACCAAATAATAAGCGATGAAAAAGAATTATATATCGAACGACCCTCAATCGACGCGCATGTTTAAGGCAGGGTGGATGGAAGCCCTGTCCAAGGTGCATTTCAGCGTCCCGCTGGTTATTTACATACCGGTCATTGGATTCTTTATATATAAATCCATATTGGCAGGTGTGCAGCCCCTGGCCTTGGCAGGCTATTTCTTCCTGGGGTTGTTCTTATGGACCATAGCGGAATATATCCTGCACCGTTGGGTATTCCATTACATACCCAAATCTCAGTGGGGATTGCGGCTGCACTTTATTTTTCATGGCGTGCACCACGATTATCCCAGGGATGCCCTCCGGTTGGTGATGCCCCCTTCTGCCAGCATTCCCCTGGCATTTGGTTTTTACTTTTTATTCACCTTGTTTTTCCATGATAAGGCCAACCTCTATGCCTTTTTCCCCGGATTCGTACTAGGCTACCTGATCTACGACATGATGCACTATGCCATGCACCATGCTAATTTTAAGAGCGGATGGTTTAAGAAAATCAAACAGCACCATATGCTGCACCACTACGATAATATGGACAAAGGGTATGGGGTAAGTTCCATTTTGTGGGACAAGATTTTTCACTCTGATTTTCCCAAAAAATAGTCAGTGGATAGGGACAGGATGTTTTTCCCTAGCGTTTCGGCCAGGGAAGTTTGGATTACCTTGCTTTTGAGTGTAGGCTACCTTTTAGTGTCCCGGTGGTTGATCGGATTTAAGCCGGAGCAGGTTGGGCTGGTGGTTATATTCCTGGGTTGTTATTATATCTCCAGGCCCTCCAGGCATTTTGTACTTGCTTTTTCGGTCTTCCTTGTTTTCTGGATCCTGTTCGATTACATGAAGGCCTTCCCCAATTACCAATACAATACCGTTCATATAGGAGACCTTTACCAGGCCGATAA
>CAJCIQ010000042.1 GCA_903970475.1 Beijerinckiaceae bacterium | reverse complement strand
GGCGCCAAACGCCGTCTCGTCAAATGGAGCCGCCGGCTCCAAAGCCGCCACCGAGGCCCGCCAGCAAATCGCTGCCGCCTTAGCGCCCGTGCTTCGCGGTTTCTGCTCCGACCAGATCCATATGGTAGGCCATTTTACCGATGACCCCCGCGTGCTGGAGTTTATCAACTCCAATGATTTGGATCGGTTAGCCCCCATGGGCACCAGTTGCCCGGATCACTTCCTGCGTACTAAGATCAGTCCCCTGGTCCTACAGCTAGATCCAAAGGAACCGCAACAAGACGAGGCAGCCCTCAAGGCGAAGTTGACCCCTGAGTTTGAAGCCTATCGTAAAATGTATGCCGCCTACTATGATAGCTGCAAACATCCGGACAGTCCTTCTATGAGGGACCCCAACCCTGTGGTGATCCTCTATCCCGGAGTAGGCATGTTCACCTTTGCCAAAGACAAGCAAACCGCCAGGGTAGCCGCCGAATTTTACATCAACGCCATCAATGTGATGAAAGGAGCGGAAGCCATTTCCTCCTATACTTCCCTTCCCAGGCAGGAAGCCTTCAATATCGAATACTGGCTCTTGGAAGAGGCGAAGCTGCAACGCATGCCCAAACCCAAAGCACTGAGCGGAAAAATTGCTTTGATCACCGGCAGTGCAGGAGGCATCGGCTACAGCATAGCCAAACGCTTCGCCACGGAAGGCGCCGTCGTCGTCCTTTGCGATAACGATGCTTCCAGACTGGATACGGCGGTAAAAGATTTTGGCTCCAAATTCGGTAAAGATGCCTTCACGGCAGCAACCTTGGATGTCACAGACAAAACAGGTATTGAAGCGGCCTTTCAAAAAAGCGCCCTTGCCTTTGGTGGAGTAGACATCGTTGTAAACTGTGCCGGTTTGTCCATTTCCAAACCCCTGGAAGAACATACAGAAAAGGACTGGGACTTACTCTATGATGTGCTCGTCAAGGGCCAGTTTTTGGTGACCCAAGCCGGTGTACATATCATGCGCCAGCAGGGAAGGGGAGGAGACGTGCTCAATATCGTCAGCAAAAATGCCCTGGTTTCAGGACCCAATAATGCAGGTTATGGCTCCGCCAAAGCGGCTCAATTGCACTTGAGCAGACTCAACGCCGCCGAACTGGGTAAGGATCATATACGGGTCAATGTGGTGAATCCCGATGCCGTGATTGCCGATTCAAAAATATGGGCCGGGGCCTGGGCCGAAGGTCGGGCCAAAGCTTATGGTGTCAGCGTAGCAGAGTTGCCGGCTTACTACGCAAAGCGAACCCTGTTGAACGAAATCATATTACCCGAAGACATCGCTTCAGCCTGCTTTGCCTTTGTAGGCGGCCTGTTAAATAAATCCACCGGTAACGTGCTCAACGTAGATGGGGGCATAGCCATGGCCTTTGTGCGCTAAACCCTTGCTAAGAGACCGCAAACCCTGACTTATAGGCCCGCAAAAATGTTTTGTAAATTGTACGGAAGATGAAACTGGATAATGCTGCCATAAATGAACATAACAATGCCTTGCTACCTGAGCATAGGCGCCAATTTGATTATACCGCCGCCGGCCTGCCTCAGGTAGAACGGATCCTCCAACACCTGGAAGCCTTTCAGGTAGCCATCCCCAGCTGGGCCTTAGGAACTGGAGGCACCCGCTTTGGCCGTTTCCCCCAGGGAGGAGAACCCAGAAGCCTGGAAGAAAAGATAGAAGACATTGGCTTATTGCACCGGTTGAACCGCTCCAGCGGCGCCATCTCCCTGCACATACCCTGGGATATACCCAAGGATGCGCAAGCGGTAAAAGCCCTCGCCACCGAGCACGGACTAGCCTTTGACGCCATGAACTCCAACACGTTTCAGGATCAACCGGATCAGGCCCATTCCTATAAGTTTGGATCCCTCCAACACGTGGATCAGGCCGTGAGAAAGCAAGCCATAGCCCATAACATTGACGTGATCAAACACGGCATAGGACTGGGCTCCAAATCTTTGACCGTATGGCTCAGTGACGGATCTTCCCACCCAGGCCAGCTCAACTTCCGCAAAGCCTTCGGGCGCACCCTGGAAGGATTGCAAGCCATCTATCAAGCCCTTCCTGAAGACTGGAAGATGTTTGTGGAGTACAAGGCCTTCGAACCCAATTTTTACTCCACAACTGTAGGCGATTGGGGGCAGTCCTTGCTGTATACCTCCAAGCTCGGGCCTAAAGCATATACTTTGGTGGACTTGGGACATCACCTGCCCAATGCCAACATTGAACAGATTGTTTCCCTACTGTTGATGGAAGGCAAGTTAGGCGGATTCCATTTCAATGATTCCAAATACGGTGACGATGACCTGACCGTTGGTAGTATCAAACCTTACCAGCTTTTCCTCATCTTCAGTGAACTGGTGGAAGGTATGGACGCTAAAGGCATGACCCACGCCACCGATTTGGGATGGATGATTGATGCTTCCCATAATGTCAAAGATCCCCTGGAGGATTTATTACAATCCGTAGAAGCCATCATGATTGCCTATGCCCAGGCATTACTGGTAGACCGTCCCGCGCTGGAAGCGGCCCAGGCCGCCAATGACGTGGCCCAGGCCCAGGAAATACTACAGCAGGCCTATAGGACAGACGTGCGTCCCCTTGTAAGGGAAGCTCGCCTCAAAGCCGGTGGAGCCGCCAACCCCATTGGCCTTTACCGGAGCCACGAAGTCAGGAAAAAATTGATCAGTCAAAGAGGTTATAACAACACCGCAACCGGATTATAATGGAGGCGCAACCTGTCATAGCGGTATTTGACATAGGTAAGACCAACAAAAAGCTTTTTCTTTTTGATTCATCGTACCATCTTGTATTAGAAAGGAGTGCTATCCTTTCAGAGGTAAAAGATGAGGACGGAGAACCCTCCGAGGACCTGGAGAAACTACAAAGCTTTATTTTTGAAGCCCTCCGGGAAGTTAGCGATTTGCCCGATTTTGTCATCAAGGCCATCAATGTTTCTGCCTATGGTGCAAGCCTGGTCTACATCGATTACAGAGGTAAGGTACTCGCACCCCTGTACAACTATTTGAAAGCCTATCCCACTGACCTTAGCCAATTGCTTTATCAACGATATGGGGGTGTCCAACAATTCTCATTAACGACGGCCTCTCCCGCTTTGGGGAGCCTCAACGCAGGGTTGCAATTGTTCCGGATCCGATCAGAGCAACCGGACGTTTTCGAGCGGACCTTGTATGCCTTGCACCTGCCCCAGTATTTATCTTTTCTCCTCAGTGGGAAGGCCTATTCCGATATTACCAGCATTGGCTGTCATACCAGCTTATGGGACTTTACACAAAAGCGCTATCACGAGTGGGTGGATGCGGAGGGATTGGTAGAAAAACTTGCTCCAATTGAACAAGGGTCCTTCGTTTCCCCCGCCCTTTCTCCTTATGATTTTGAAGTAGGGATAGGCTTGCACGATAGTTCCGCCGCCCTCATTCCCTACCTGGCCTTATTTAAAGAGCCCTTTGCCCTGATTTCAACCGGGACCTGGTGTATCACCCTCAACCCATTCAACCATACGCCATTAACGACCGAGGAACTTGCCCAGGACTGCCTTTGCTATATGACCTATGAAGGAGATCCTGTAAAAGCATCCCGATTGTTTGCAGGCTATGAACACAGTAAACAAGTGAGCAGGATTGCGGCCCATTTTAATACCCAGGAAGAAAAGTATAAAAGCCTCTGGTTTGATCCGGAGATCATAGCGCTGCTCCAAGCAAATGTTTCCATTACTGCCGGTGGCTCATCGGATTCTGCGTCCCCTGCTGCCGCAAGCCCAGTGCCCAAAGGTCACTCCGCGCCCACGGCCCCCGGAGATCTCGCCACCGCAGGCTCCGCGTCGACAGCCACCAACGGCGCCGGCACCGCAGGCGCTGCGCCCACGGCCACCAACGGCGCCGCCACCGCAGCAGGATCCACGTCCGTAGCCAGCCTCGGGGCCTTTGCCCACCGGGACCTGACCGCTTTTGGCTCCGACGTGGAAGCTTACCATCAATTGATGCTGGATCTCGTGAGTGCCCAGGTGGAAGCAACCAACCGGGTATTGATAGCCGGTAAAGTAAACAAGCTCTTTATAGATGGAGGCTTCTCTAAAAATGACCTCTACATGAACCTCCTGGCCAGGGCTTATCCTGCTATGGAAGTGTATGCCTCCGCAGTGGCTCAGGCCAGTGCGCTGGGTGCGGCTTTAGCCTTGCACCAGGTATGGAACCAGGGACCGGTCCCTGATCACCTCATCGAACTCAAGCGGTACGATGGTCAGATCGAATCCCGAAGCGTCAGGTAAAAGGGGATAGGCACTTCCTGGTGGTCATCGTTGAGAATCATGTTAGCCGCCGCCTCGCCCATCATCTTGAAATCTGTGGATATAGTGGTTAGCCCACCGCGAAGCAAGTGCTTTTTGAGCGGAGTCTCGTTGTAAGAAATGATGCCAACATCCTGACCGACCACCCAGTGTTGGTCATTGATCTTATCCATCAACGAAACCAGGTCACTTTCCCGGACATTGATGAACAGGTCGCCCGCTTGAATATCGGTTGATTCAATATCGGGAACTATAGCATAAGCGTATCCGTATGAATCGCAGAAATGGATGAACCCGTCTTTGATTTCGTCAGGGTAATAAGTATCATTAGGAAAAACAAGTTTCAACGTATGATACTTGCCTAGTCTTCCTTTAACATGTGCCGATTCCAGGGCTTGGTAGATGTCCATGAAGAAGTTTTCAAACACGGAACCATATTCTCCCGTGACCCCGGGTAGCTTTTTGTCCAGCAGGATGAGTTTTTCTTTGGGAATGGTATTAATGACCTCATGCACGTTTTCCCACCTTTCCCGGAAATGGGGCAGGATGACGATGTGGGTGTAGTCGCTGATCTTTTGGTTGATCAGCTTTTTGAATAAACGGAAGTCGCTGTTATAGATGTAAAAATCAATCCAGGCTTTTTCCCCCAGGATGCCGGCAAAAGAATCATAGATGATTTTTTTGTGCTCACTGAGTTTGTTGAACAACAAGAGGATTTTATAGCGCTGATCAAGGTCGGCATTTTGTATGAAGTACCCCTTGCCCGGAACGGAGCCCAGGATGCCTAGTTTTTTTAAGTGCTTATAGGCTTTTTCTGCCGTGTCCCTGGAGATCTCAAATTCAAAACTCAGTTCATTGATGGAAGGTAGTACGTCATCTTGTTGGATTTTGCCATCGCTGATGGCCGATATGATGGAATGAGCAATCTGGTAATACTTCGGTGTAGCCGAGAAATCATCCACGTGCACATATTTGAAAATAGGGTTCTGCTTCATTCGGCTTTGCTAATTTACACGCGTTAAATATAGTGATTTCGCCTAAATTTGGACCCCCGGTTAAGCCCCGGACCTGGCTTCAATACATATCTTATGAAAGGTGGTAACCTTAAGGTGGGTTTGTTTGTTCCCTGTTACGTTGACCAGTTCTATCCCCAGGTGGCCATAGCAACCCTTCAATTACTCGAAAAACTGGGTGTTGAGGTGGTGTATCCCCCCACGCAGACTTGTTGTGGTCAGCCTATGGCTAATTCAGGATTCGCGCATTTGACGGGCGGTTGCAACGAACTGGTAACCCGTGCTTTCCTTGGCCTGGATTATATCGTATGCCCCTCGGGCAGTTGTACCCTGCACCTCAAGGAACATTTGCATAGCGATACCCTTCCTTCGGCAGCAGATCATATCAGGGGCCGCATCTACGAATTAACCGAGTTCTTAGTTGATGTCCTTCATGTGGAAAAACTCGACGCCTACTTCCCCCATAAAGTAGGCGTTCACCAAAGCTGTCATGGGCAAAGGGGATTGCATTTATCTCAAATGACCGAACTGGTAGCCCCTGTTTTTTCCAAACCCGGAAAACTCCTGAACATGGTGGAAGGATTAGAGTTAGTGGAACTGGATCGCACCGATGAATGCTGTGGATTCGGAGGGACCTTTTGCGTAGCAGAAGAAGCCGTTAGTGTTAAGATGGGGAAGGATAGGGTAGCAGACCACCTCAAACATGGCGCCACTTATATCACGGGCGCAGACATGAGTTGCCTCATGCATATGGAAGGCATATTGCGCCGGGCGCGGAGCCCCGTTCAGGTAAAACATATTGCGGAGATTTTAAATCAGGCCAGATGAGTGAATCCTTTTGGGCCCCAGGGGCAACACACGCCGAACTTGCGGAAGCATTTAACCAAAACGAAGCCCGGGTAAACTGGCACGATGAGACCCTTTGGTGGGTACGCCAGAAAAGGGACCGTATGGCCAGGAGTGTTCCGGAATGGGAATTGCTCCGCGAGACTGCTTCCCAGATCAAGGAACAGGTATTGTCTTCCTTAAGTGAATACCTGGAACAATTTGAAGCCCAGGCAACGCTCAATGGGGTGCAGGTTCATTGGGCTACAGATGCCGATGAGCATAACCGGATCGTTCATGGTATACTGAAGGAGCACGGCGTTGACCGCATGGTCAAAAGCAAGTCCATGCTCACCGAAGAGTGTCACCTCAACGAGTACTTGAAAGAGCAAGGCATAGATGTTGTTGATACCGACTTAGGCGAAAGAATCGTTCAGCTCGCTGGAGAACCTCCCAGTCATATCGTACTCCCTTGCATCCATTGGAAGAAAGAGGAGATCGGAGAACTGTTTCATCAACATTTAGGTACCCCCAAGGGCAATGCTGATCCTCCCTTTCTTACCCATGCTGCACGTCTGGCCCTGCGTAAGGAATTCCTGGCGCGTAGGGTAGCCATCACCGGTGTGAACTTCGCCATAGCTGAAACCGGAGAATTTGTCGTGTGTACCAACGAAGGCAATGCAGACATGGGGGCTCACCTCTCTGACGTGCATATCGCCTGCATGGGCATAGAAAAGTTATTACCCTTAAGGGAACACTTAGGGGTTTTTCTGAGGTTGCTCACCCGCAGCGCCACCGGACAACCCATCACCACCTACAGCAGCCACTTCCGCAAACCCCGGCCAGGACAGCAAATGCATATTGTACTCGTTGACAATGGACGTAGCCAGCAGCTCTCTTCCGATGACTTCAGGGGCTCCCTCAAATGCATCCGTTGCGCTGCCTGCATGAATACTTGTCCCGTGTACAGGCGCAGTGGGGGGCATAGCTACCATACCGCCATCGCAGGACCTATAGGCTCCATCCTAGCACCTAACCTCGATAGAAAGCAATACGCAGACCTTCCCTTCGCCAGTACCCTTTGCGGTTCCTGCTCCAATGTATGCCCCGTGAAAATTGACATTCACGTACAACTCTATAAGTGGAGACAGGTTTTAGTGAAAGATGGTTACGTAGCTGTGGGGAAAAAACTAAGTATCGAGGCCATGAACTATACTTTGTCTCATCCAGGCCTATACCGGTTTGGCGGCAAGGTGGGCCGCTGGTTCATGCGTACCATGCCCTGGCTGGTGAACAACCGGTTGAACCCCTGGTACAAACAAAGGGACATGCCCACCCCCACCAAGCAATCATTTGGAGAATGGTATAAAGCCAATAGGCCATGAGTAGTAGAGATAAGATATTAAACGCCGTGCGTAAGGCCCAGCCGGCCTTCCGACCCTTACCGGACTTGTCACCCTTGGTGGCGGCCGCCAACGCAACGGCCGCCAACGCAACGGCTACCGCCGCTACCGCGTCCGCCCCACCCGCTACCGCGTCCGCCGCACCCGCTACCGCGTCCGCCCCACCCTTTGCAAACCCACCCGTCGGCTCAACGCTGGAACGCTTTACGCGCACACTGGAGGCCATTGGCGGAAAGGTGCATACCATTTTCCATCTACAAGAAATGATTTCCTGGGTCCTGGAACATAGAGCCCGAGGTCAAAGAGTATTGAGTTCCCTGCCTGAATTATCGGCAGTGACAGAGGCTATCCCTGTGGGTTCAGACCCCCATGACCTGGAAAATGTAGGTCTGGCCATTCTAAGAGGACATTTTGGCGTAGCAGAAAACGGAGCCATATGGATCACCGAAGATCAAATGGGCATCCGGGCCCTTCCCTTCATTACCGAGCACCTGGCCTTGGTAATTTCCACTACGGACCTGGTGGATCATATGCATGCGGCCTACCAGCGTATCAACAAAGCGGAGCAGTCTCCCACCACGCGACAGCAGTCTCCCACTACGAGGGAGGAGGCCACCACCCCGACGGAGCCGCGCATAGCCCAGACCGCTAGTGGCTTCGGAACCTTTATAGCCGGGCCTTCCAAGACAGCCGACATCGAGCAATCATTGGTGCTGGGCGCCCACGGGCCCATGGGCATGTCGGTGTTCCTCCTGCAAGATTAGCGTTGGACACGCCGCGCGTCATCGGACGAGCCAAGGGGCATTTGACACGCCACACCTCGGCGGCCGCGTCGTACCCATGCTAAAACGCTTATTTTCGTAGTAGCTATGCCGGAGTCAGAGACCAAAAAGGCCTACCGTAAAATTATCCATATAGACATGGATGCCTTTTACGCGTCCGTAGAGCAAAGGGATCATCCCGAGTACCGGGGTAAACCCATTGCCGTAGGTGGATCGCCCGAGGGCAGGGGAGGCGTGGTCGCTACGGCCAGTTATGAGGCAAGGAAATTTGGGGTAAGATCGGCCATGCCGTCCAAAAGGGCTAAAGAATTATGCCCGGACCTCATCTTCGTCAGGCCTCGGTTTGACACCTATAAAGCCGTCTCCGGCCAGATCCGGGAGATCTTTCATCGCTATACGGACTTGATCGAACCCCTGTCTTTGGATGAAGCCTATCTGGATGTTACCACCGACAAACAGCAAATCGGATCGGCCATTGACATCGCCCAACTCATTCGTAAAGCCATCAAGGAAGAATTGCAACTTACAGCGTCGGCAGGCGTCTCTATCAATAAATTTGTAGCCAAAATTGCATCCGATCTGAACAAACCAGACGGATATGCCTTTATAGGCCCTTCGTCGGTAGAGGCCTTTATGGAAAAATTGGCGGTAGAAAAATTTCATGGGGTTGGCCGGGTAACGGCGGAGAAAATGAAAAAGATGGGCTTATTCACGGGAGCCGATTTGAAAAAAAGAACGGAACAAGAGCTGATCCGGGACTTTGGTAAAGTAGGTTCCTTTTATTACAAGATTGTCCGGGGTCAGGACGATAGGGAAGTGCAGCCTCATAGGGAAACCAAATCAGTGGGTGTAGAGGATACCTTTGGCGAAGACCTACAAACGGTAGAAGAAATGAATCCTGAACTAGAAAAGTTGGCCGCCGTCCTTCAAAGGCGCTTGGAAAAATATGAATTGAAGGGCAGGACTATCACAGTAAAAATTAAATTCAGCGACTTTAGGGTCATTACGAGAAGCCAGTCTCTGGCTCAGCCCACCAAAGACCTGACTCAGATTATCCAAACGGCTCAAAAGCTCTTAGCGACTGCCCTTTTTCCGGCGGGCAGCGACAGGCCCCAGGATTCGGCTACGGATGTCGATCCCCGTGTCCGCCTCCTGGGCATTTACCTCTCTAATTTTGGTTTCCCTCCTTCCACCAACAAGGGACCGGCTAGGTCGCTCCAAATGGAATTATTTTAACGTTTACTTTGGGAAAATAGGACAATAAACGAATAGGATTCCTGGTAACTATTATTTAGTTTGAGGGATATTCCGATCCGTTGTATGAATAAGCTGTTGCTTCCTTGCTTCCTTCTCCTGGTATTATCGGCTTGCTACAAAGATGAAGATCCCGGTACTGACGTCAATGTACCCATCTATGTGAGCTTTGATGCCAATAGTTCCATCAATGCCTGGAGTTCAGTTTATCATGGTGAACATTACATTCCAGAAGCCTCCTTTATACGGGCTCCGGTTAAAGACACTTTTGTGGTTTATTTTATGGCTAAACAAACAGAAGACTTGTTGAGCCCGCCGGAGCCCCAGTTCGTTTTGCCAGGCATCTCTCCTTATTTAGACGACACCTCCTTGGTGATGGAGACAACCTATACCTATTTATACGATTCAAATTCCAACATCACTCCGGATAAAACCAAATATGGCGTTAAGGGAAGTGTTTTTGATGATATAGGCGGTGAGATTATTAATAAAGGCAGTTGGCAGGTGCTATCAGATACTATAAATGTCACCGACATAGAGAATGGGTATGCCTCCGGAACCTTTTCGGCAACAATGATTGACGGACCTAAGGTCTTGCACGTAACCAATGGATATTTCTCCAATGCGGTCATGGGGCCGGGAACATGGTAGACTTTTGGCGGCCGCCCGATGTAATTTTGCGCAACCGATTGACTGTAGCATGGCTTTGGATTTTCCCCCATATTGCGGGATAACCTCATTGGACGATGACCCGACACATGATGCTTTTGGCCCTATTGGGCTTCTCCATAGCGACCGCCCGATCTCAGCAAGCGGGCACCGCAGTGCCTTTGCCCCAGCAAGCTGCTCAACAGGCAAAACCTGTCATCGTGCCTTTAGCCGGAAATACCTGGGCTAGCCAGGACAAGGGCGGCGAACTAACCGAGGAAGGCATCCGCAACTGGACAGATCCCAACAATACATTTACCACCTATGTAAGGGTTTCCCAACCCGGAAACGTTCATGTTTGGATACGCGCTTCCGTGCCGGTTGGCAGTAGCGTGCTGAGGCTTTCCTTAAGCGGAGCAGGGGTCTCACATACCATCGCCGTGAGCGATTCGGTTACCAGGGACTATGACGCGGGGCAGTGGACCGTGAGCGATTCGGGTTACCTGGCCTTCACGGTGAGCGCAACCGCGCAAAACGCAAGCACGGCAACCGCTGGCGGCCCAGAGCTCGCCCGGGTCCAAGCCCTGCTCATTGGCGGTGACGTATTAAATGCCCCTTTGGCCTACGTCCCCAACAACGAGGGCAATTTCTATTACTGGGGAAGGAGAGGCCCTTCCGTTCATTTAAACTATGAAATCCCTAAAGACCTGCATGCAGCATGGTTCTACAATGAGGTAACCGTGCCCGTTGGCCAGGATAAGCAAGGTTCCTACTTTATGGCAGACGGGTTTGGCCAAGGGTATTTTGGAATGCAGGTGAACGGTCCGGACGAAAGACATATCCTTTTTTCTGTTTGGAGTCCATTTCAAACCGATGATCCCAAATCCATCCCGGATAGCATGAAAATCCTGCTCGTACGCAAAGGAGAAAATGTACACGCGGGTGCCTTTGGCAATGAAGGCTCCGGGGGACAGAGCTATATGAACTATATCTGGAAGGCCGGGAATACCTATCGCTTTTTGCTCAGGGCCATTCCTGAGGATCATGGTTATACGGAGTTTACGGCCTGGTTCTGCGCACCGGAGCAAGGACGCTGGCAATTAATGGCCAGCTTCAAAAGGCCCCAAACCCAAAGCTGGTTAAAGGGCTTGCATTCCTTCCTGGAAAACTTTGATCCCGAACAAGGGGACAAGAGCCGCTATGTGCTGTTTAACCATCAATGGGTGGCAGACGAGCAAGGACATTGGACGCCCGTTACCCGGGCCCGCTTTAGCGGAGACAATACGGCCCGGAAAGGATACCGGCTCGATTATGCGGGTGGTGTAATGGATGGGGCTTTTTTCCTTAAAAATGCGGGCTTCTTTGCCGAGCGTGTACCATTGAATACCTGGTTCGACCGGACAAGCAGCACCACTAATCAGGCATCCGCCGGAAGTCCGCCCGATATTGACTTGTCCAAATTACCCTGAAGCCTTACTTTTGGCATATACCTACATGCTCCTATATGTCCATGAAAATGGTTTGGATCGGCTTTGGGCTGATCCTCGCTTGCTACTCATCTAAGGCACAGGATACCCTAGCTGGCTATGCTACCACCGTAACGGGGGAATCCATAAATTATAATTCCTATAGCCCTTTGGCAACCGAGTCTATACTGACCAGGACCAATACGGGGAAAATGCTCATGGAATGGCAAACCGACCCTGTTCCCATCAATGATAAGGGCCTGGATTATAAGTGGGATACCGTTTACTTCAGTTGGGTAGGGGCCTATGCGCTAGGGACCCTCTTTGATGATGCTGATTTTGACCTTTCTGTCGATGGCAAGTATGCCTTGACCATTCATATTCCAAAACATGCGGCTTCTCCCGATTGGTATTTCAATAACGGCAAAGGCATATCCATACGCTTTGTTAAGAAAGCCTACGACGTTAATAATGACGTGAGTGGAGACGTGATCCTGGGCGTAGCCAAATCCTTGATTTCAGGAGGGAAACCCCTTTGGTTAACCATTACGGGTCAAAACCAAAATCACTCAGACTGGATGATGGTTTTTAAATATAAGGCGTCCAATCAGTTTACGGCGGAAGCCCTGCCCCTATTGCAAAAAAGCCCGAAGGGGGACACCTTGAGACTATTGCACATTTCAGGAGACTTTAAAGGAAAAGGAGGCTTGCTCAGCGCAGTGGTTTGGAAAATGAAACCCAAAAGCAAGCTCGCCTATCTCAACACGGCTCCTGAATTGCTGGTGAGGGAATCCTTTACCCTTCACCCAGGGTACAACGATATCATATGGGGTATCCCTTACAGGACCGGCATTCCTTCCATCATTGTCCGTATGGCCGTAGATGGAGGCACGCCTACCGGTATCAATCCCAATGCCAATGGATGGAAAACGGTGGATGAAAATTGGAATGTTGTTTCCGATAATAGCCCCAAAGGCCTGATCATGCCTGCCGATACCATCGCTTTAAGCACCTTGCAACCCCTGGAGCTTCACCTGGTATCCCATTCGCATACCGATATCGGTTACTCCCACCTACAGCAAAAAGTAGCTTCTATACAGATCGATAATATCCGTAAAGCCATTGACCTGATCAACCAAACCAAAGATTATCCGGAAGCAGCCCAATTCAAATGGAATATAGAAAGTTTATGGGCCGTTGAGAATTTTCTGGATAGTGCCGATCAGGGAGAAGTAAATGCTTTTTCCAAGGCCCTGGCAACAGGCCGGTTAACCTTGCAGGCGTTTTATGCCAATGAACTCACGGGGCTGCTTGATGGAGAGGAATTGGTTTGGTTAACGGCCTATGCCCGTAAATTGGAACAACGCTTTGGCGTATCTATCCGTTCTGCCATGATCACTGACGTACCTGGTTATACCTGGAGTACCATACAGGCATTGAGTCAGGCAGGAATTAAATACTTTTCTATAGGACCCAATAACGGAGACCGCATAGGTGGCGTGTTGAGGACCTGGGGAGATAAACCCTTTTATTGGCAGGTACCTGGAACTGATGTAAAGGTATTGACCGACGTTGCAGGCTCCTCCTATTCCTGGTTTCATGGTATGAGTGGTTCCGGCAATCCAGCCCTGTTGACAAAGAGACTGGTCGCCTACACCAATAAACTCAACAC
>CAJCIQ010000041.1 GCA_903970475.1 Beijerinckiaceae bacterium | reverse complement strand
TTTGTTTCGAGAGGCGAAGGTAGGTATAGAAAAGCACTTGTTCTAACAGCACATTTTTTAGTTAGTTTCGCTGAAATTGGATGCTTTATGACCCGACTGTTGCCACGCCTGTTTTATGGCTTTTTGTTGACCCTTCCCTTATTGCCTTCCATTGCCAAATGCCAGGATTCAGATTCCGCGCTGATTCATCAAATGTCTGATGATATCCTCACCAGAGGGATGGCATACGAGAATTTGAGAACTTTGTGCAAAGGGACGCCGGCCCGTTTGTCGGGGTCGGCCAATGCAGCAAAAGCGGTAGAAATCACCAGGCAACTCTTACTGGATGCGGGTGCAGATACCGTTTATCTCCAGCCTTGTATGGTTCCCCACTGGGTAAGGGGGGCAAAGGAGCAAGCCTATCTGACCATGGCCGATGGTAAAAAACTGATTTTGCACGTTTGTGCCCTGGGTAATTCTGTGGGTACGCCTGCTGCGGGTATAAATGCGCCGGTTATAGAAGTAAGGACTTTGGCAGAGCTAGATACCCTGGGGGCTCAGGGAATACTTAAGGGTAAGATCGTATTTCTCAGCTATCCCATGCAACAAACCTTTGTCAATAATTTTGCAGCTTACGGGGATGCGGTTATGGGTCGTGTTTTAGGCCCCAGCAAGGCAGCAAAATATGGAGCAGTAGGGTTCATCCTGCGTACCCTGTCGATGTCGGACAATGATTATCCCCATACGGGCGTAACCGGATACGATAGCACTTTACCTAAAATAGCCGCCTTTGCCATTAGCACTAACGATGCAGGCAAACTAAGCACTTATCTGAGGCTAAGGAAAGTCTCAACATTGTTTATGAAGGCTTCCTGCCAGATGCTGGCCGATGTGCCTTCCTATAATGTGATCGGTGAAATCAGGGGCAGTGAACATCCGGAAGAAATCATTACCGTTGGTGGCCACCTGGATTCCTGGGACCTGGCCGAAGGGGCTCAGGATGATGGAGCAGGCGTCGTGCAGAGTATAGAAGTCATCAGGGCGCTGAAGGCTGCTGGTGTAAAGCCCGCAAGAACCATCAGGGCGGTGATGTTCATGAATGAGGAAAATGGAGGCAGGGGTGGAGAGGCTTATGCGGCTGCTGCGGCTAAAGATGGGAAAAAATATATTCTTGGATTGGAATCTGACTACGGAGGATTTACCCCCAGGGGATTTTCAATAGGTGCTAAAGGGGCCCAGTTTAAGAAATTTACGGCTTGGAAGTCCCTGCTGGAACCCTATGGCGCCAGCCTATGGGTGATGGGTGGCGGAGGATCTGACGTGGACCCCCTTTCAAAAGTAGGGGCAATCGTCGGAGAGTTAGTCCCCGACTCTCAACGCTATTTTGAATACCATCACGCGGCCAATGACGTTTTTGAAAATGTGAATCGCAGAGAGTTGTTATTGGGTGCAGTAAATATGGCTGGATTGATTTATCTTGTTAGTAAGTACGGCATATAAATTCTATTTCCATATGAAAAAATTTGTCTCCTGGTTTATCGCAATCGTAGTCGTGCTCATCCTTTTCTTTTTTTATTTCCGGTTCTATTATGTCTATGGGACTGGGATCAGCACGGGCGACCTCAACTATGTTGTCAAACAGGGTTTTGTTTTCAAAACCTATGAGGGCAAAATGATACAAACAGGGTTTACCTCTAAAACAGCAGGAGCGCTGGAGTCCAGAGAGTTTAATTTCTCAGTGGTAGACGATAGTATTGCAACCAGACTCATGTCTGTAGGACCTAAAACAGTGTCTCTGCATTATAAACGTTATCTGGGAAGCTTACCCTGGAGGGGTAGTAACCGCTTTATTGTGGATGGCATCATATCCATTCAACCGAGCAGCGCAAATCCCAATCAGCCCCCGATGAATCAGTGAGGGGTCGCGCTGAGTAAAAAGATTACTGGTTTCTTATGCAAATCCGGGACCCTGGCCTTCCATTCTTTGATGGTCAGGGTCCTGATGTTTTCATCTGGACCGGTGATATCTACCCCAACACAGAGGCGAGTTTGGGCCTGGCAGGTTTTAAGCAGGGTTTCCAGAAGTTGGTTATTCCGATAAGGCGTTTCAATGAATATCTCTGTGGATCCTGTTTTTTGAGATTCACTTTCCAGGGTGCGAATGGCTTTTTGCCGTAGCGGGAGGTCAATGGGCAGGTATCCATTAAAGCGAAATAATTGTCCGTTCATACCAGAGGCCATAAGCCCTAGTAAAATAGAGCTGGGACCGACCAAAGGTTTAACCGTAGCGCCTGCTTTCTGAGCTTGGGCAATGAGTAGTTGACCGGGATCAGCCACGCCGGGGCAGCCGGCTTCACTAAGGATGCCGATGACCTTTCCTTCTTTAAGGTCCTTATCAAAGGAAGCGATGACGGCCCCTTCTATTTTTGCAATGGACACCCATTTATAATCGTCTATCACTATATCCCTGGACAGTTTCTTCAAGTACCTTCTGGCGGTCCTTTCATTTTCTATATAAAAAGCGGTGCAGGTTTTTACGGCATCCAGCACATAGGCGGGGATTGGACTTAAAGCATCTTCGGCCAGAACCGTGGGGATCAGGTACACCTGGGTCATAAAGATTGCTGTTTAATGGGATAAAGACTGAGTGAGGCCGCAATCAAGGAATAGGCGGGGGCCATAATCCAGCCTATAACGGGTAGGAGGTGAAAACAATAAAACACGATCCCATTGCCAATAGCCAGTCCTTTTCGCTCACCGATAAACTCCAAACTGCTGTTTTCTTCCAGGTGATGTTGGGCGCAGCTGTAGTCGAGCATGGAAAAACCAAAATAATAGCATTCAATGACGAAGGCTACCAGCGGTGTGATCCAACCTACCAAGGGGATAAAGCAGATCAGCAGCAGGGTAAACGTGTATACGGTTTGCCAGAGCGCGTTTCTCAACGCCTGACGGCTGGCCCTTCTGATGATTTGACCATAGCGCCTGGAAGCGTATTGGTATTGCTTACCCTCCAGCAAACATTCGGTGCGTTCACTTAAGTAGGCGAACAAGGGTGATCCTATAATCAGGATGATGTATTTGAATAGCGAAAAGTAAAAGAGCAATAGTACCAGTCGGAGGATGATGGTATCGAAAAGGACAAAGAAGTTCAACCACCCGCTTTGCATTTTATCCAGCCATTTGGTAAGATGTAATAAGTTAGAAAGGTAATCTATGGCTGCATAGGAAGATTGAAGGAATAACCAGAATGCAGCGGAAAACAAAAGGGCATAGAGTATACCGGGGATGAATATCCATTTCCATAATTTGTGCTGGCGAATCAGTTGATGGGCCTGTGAGTAGGATTGAATGGATATAATCAGTTCCTTTAGCAAGTCTTGAATTTGAGGCCCAAGTTAAACTATATTATCTCAATGAAGGGACCGACACATACGAATTTTACCAAATTGCCCGAGGGCTTTTACCAGCGTTCCGATGTAATCCGCATAGCCAAGGACCTAATTGGAAAGGTATTAGTGACCCATCTGGATGGGAAATTAACCAGCGGAAGGATTGTGGAAACGGAGGCCTATGCCGGCGTTAAAGATAAAGCCTCTCATGCCTATGGGGGTAGACGCACGACCAGAACAGAAGTCATGTACGCTGAGGGAGGCAGGGCTTATGTATATCTCTGCTATGGTATCCATTTCATGTTCAACGTGGTAACGCATGGTAAGGATTCACCTCACGCCATACTCATCCGGGGGGTCGAACCTTTGGATGGAATACCTTTCATGTTGGCCAGGACGGGCAAGATAAAAGGGGATAAGACCTTGGGTCGAGGCCCGGGGAATGTGTGTAAAGCGCTGGGGATCAATACCGAATATACGGGATACCCCCTGCTGGGAGACCAAATCTATATCCTTGATGATGGATACAGGTTTCCGTCCAAAGACGTTGTTGCTACTCCGAGGATAGGCGTAGACTATGCAGGTGAAGATGCCTTACTTCCCTATCGGTTTGCTGTCGAGGGACATGCCCATGTGAGCGGAAAAAAGTCCAGGTCCCTGTCCTAGAACTTCGGACAGTTCAGGTGTCTTTTCCTGGGATCAGCCGGTTTCTTGATATAGATAAGAGAGACTTCTATGCCTCCACGTTCGTTGGAGGCCGTCTTTAATGAGGAGATATTGGTGTCGTAGGACATGCCTAATTGGAACCCATCCCATTCTAAAGAGACATATGGAATGATGGCATCTCCGAACCTTACCCAGGAACCAACATAGACGGTCGTTGGGTTATCAAACCAATCATTATTGGCATTGATGGCAAAAGCGCCTCCAATCACGTTTTCATTGGCGCCTGCCTGGGTCTGGTGTAAACCACTAAGGTAGATGGCTGCGTTGTCGGCTATGGGAAAATGGCCACCAGCGTGTATGGTCCACCGTATAGGCATGTTATAACTAATGGCGCCGTCCCCAAAATTGTATTTTGGCTGGTTGATATGGTATAGAGAGGCCCCAACATAAAAGTTGTTCCTGTCGCTGGTTGAACCGTTGTAGAGGATGCCGGCATTAGCGTCAAAGTAATGCACGGAGAAAACCCTGTTGGCATAGGGGTCATTGGAGGGGATAGACCAGGTTCCATCGGGAGCAAGTTCATCACCCAAGGTCACTTTGGTCCCATCCAGGCGACTGCTGGCATAAGTACCTTGAAACCCTACAGATAACTGGTGATAACCATCTTCATCCAGTCCTTTATGATAGGCAGTGGAGACAGAAAAGTAATTGTTATTTAACACACCATCGGCTTGCTGATCGGTCAGCGCTAAGAACCCAATACCCCAGTCGTCATTATCCGGCAGTTTGTTTTCCAGTATCCTCGTATCGAAGGACAGGGTAGCTGTCGTAAATGCATTATTGATGGTAGGCCATTGATTCCGGTAATTGCCTGCAAAACGGTATGCTCCATTAAATTTCCCTGTTAAAGCCGGATTGAGGGTAAGCGGAGACGCGAAGAATTGCGAAAAATGAGGGTCCTGTGCACGAAGGTTCGCGTAGGATATGGTCATCAGCAGAAATATCAGCCATCTTTTCATTAGTCAGGAGGTTACAATTTTCCTAGGGCCACTTTAATTAGACATATAACGGAAAAAGCCGGTCTTCCAATATAAATGTAGCAAAAAATTACATTTGAACCTTCACTCCGTACGCCAGATCTCCAGCATCACCCAAACCAGGGACAATATATCCTTTGGCGGTTAACTCGTCATCTATGTCCCCACACCAAATGTGGACAGAGGGATGGTTCCTAACCAGGTATTCGATACCTACGGTGCAGGCAATGGCTGAAACTACATGAATTTCAGCGGGATGGCCTTCTTCTTTTAAAAATTGCAGTGTTTTTACCAGGGAAGCTCCGGTAGCCAGCATGGGGTCTGACACAATCAATACCCTTCCTTCCAGGGAGGGGGAACTGATATATTCCAGGCTGATGTCGAAAGATCCGTCCCTTTGGTGCTTGCGGTAAGCTGAAATAAAAGCGTTATCGGCTTTGTCAAAATAATTCAGCAAACCTTGGTGAAGGGGAAGCCCGGCTCTGAGTATGGTCGCCAACACGGGCTGGGAGGAAAGCACCTTAGCCATTGCGGTGCCCATGGGGGTCGCCACTTCGACTTCCTTATATGGCAATATTCGGCTGATCTCATAGGCAGTAACTTCTCCTATGCGCTCCAGGTTTCTTCTGAAACGCATTCTGTCTGTTTGCACCTCAACGTTTCTTAACTCAGCAACCCAATTACTCAGTAAGGAATGTTTCTCGCTTAAATTGACTATAGCCATAAATGAAAAGGATGTCCGAAATTGCAGCTTT
>CAJCIQ010000040.1 GCA_903970475.1 Beijerinckiaceae bacterium | reverse complement strand
GCCTCGAGGGCTTCCTCGCCACGAACGGCGTGCAACGACGCCCGGCGTTTCGTGCCGGCTTCCGTCAGCACCAACGTTCCGTTGGGAAAGGTCCGTCCAAACTAACAGTCTGGCCTATGCGTGGAGTAATCAGCGCTATCTCCGCCGGATTCTTTTCTACCGCCTGCACCAACCTTCGAATGGGTTCATCCCAGGTATGCAGGGACAGGTCAAACTTTCCCCAATGCACAGGCCAAAGGGCCTTAGCGCCCAGGTCTTTGGCCGCCTGCCAGGTTTGTTCGGGAAACATATGGATTTTGGGCCAGTACACCCCATACTGGCCATTTTCTAAAATAGCCAGGTCAAATGGTCCATATTGAGCGCCTATGCTCGCAAAATGAGGACCATAGCCGGAATCTCCACCGAGGAAAATCTTGTAATCGCCTAGTTGCAGTACAAAAGAGGACCACAGTGTTTGGTTACGTTTGAAAGTCCTGCCGGAAAAGTGGCGGCCAGGGACTGCTGTGAATGAAATGGCCGCACTTGTGGCGCTTCCCGGAGCCAAGGCATGGTCCGGCGTTAGGACTATGTTTTCTCCCCAATCCAATTCATGGATCTTCTCAGCAGGTATTCCCCAATATTCCAGGTGGGCACCCAAGCCGAGCGAAGTCACGATCGTCTTTACGCGGGGTGCCAGGGCCACCACGGTTTTATAATCCAGGTGATCGTAGTGGTCATGGGTCAGGACCAGCACATCTATGGCACCGAAATCTTCCGGGCTGAACACACTGGTTCCAGGGAAGGCCTTGGCAAAGGAACGTAAAGGGGAAGCATTGGGGCTGAAAACAGGATCGACCAATATGCTGGCCTTATCGGATAGGATATAGTAGGATGAATGTCCAAACCAAACCATCTGTGGTACTGGCACTGGCTTCATTGCTTTGAGATCGGGTTGTAACACGGGCAAAGCCACTGGCGGTCTGGCCAGCTTTGGTTTTTTCCGCATCTCGCCCATGACTTTAAGGAAGGAAGCGCCTTCCAGGCCCATAGGGGTGGGTTCCATATTCTGAAAGGCTCCCTCCTTGTACTCAGGGGAGTTGATAATACGCTGAAGGCGTGCACCCGTAGCTTTGGCGCCATAAATTTTAGGTAACATGGTTTACAGTACGTCCCCCCACTCGCTTTTATCTTTCAATAACCTTTCCCTGAGCAGGCGTATGGGTGGCATCCCATTATCCATCAGGGCATCGTTAAAGGTTTTCAGTGAATAATTGGCGCCTTCTTGTTTTTGATAATCGGCCCTGAGTTTAAGTATTTCGAGTTTACCAACAGTATAGAACAAATAACCGGGGTCGAAGGTCCCTCTAAGGGCTTCCTGACGCGAAGGTTTATCACCCTGGTACCAGTTCCTCATGAAAAAATGGGTGGCGGAATCAACGCTGATGCCTTTACAATGAAGTTGAATGGAGCAGCACAATCGGCAAATCCTCAGTAAGGCATCACCGGATTGAGCCATGCGGTATTTAGCGGCGGTGATGGAATCCCCATTATTACCATAGCCTTCATCGAGCATCATCTTTTCGGTATAGTGGGCCCAGCCTTCTACATAAGCATAGCTGCTGAAGATCTTTTCCAGGTCTGTAGCTTTGGAAGCATTGAGGTGCAGGAACTGGGTATAGTGCCCAGGATAAGCTTCGTGTATGGTGACTACATCGGTGGTATAGTAGTTAAACGTGGAGAGCCAGTCTTCCTGTTGCTGGAGGGTCCACTTGGGATCCACGGGCGTAACATAGTAATAGGCTTCATTTGCCTTGGTCTCAAAGGGACCAGGCACGTCGCAACTGGCAGTGGTGGTGGCTCGGGCGTAAGGAGGCGTTTCCTTGACCTGTATCCTTACCTCCGAAGGCATAGAACAAATCTTGTGATCAATCAGGTATTGCCTGATGGTTTCCAGGTGCTTTCTGGTGGTTGGAATCAGGCTGTCTGCGGTGGGATGTTCCTTTTCCAGGTCCTTGTATACATCTATAGGCGCTTTGTTCGGGTTGATGATATGGGCCGAGAGATTGAAGACATCCTGCTCCCTTTTGAGCTCGGTCATTCCAATGCTTAGTACGCTGTCTGGGGAAAGGGTGAGCATTTCAACGTTTAACAGCATTTTCCTATAGTTGGCCTCTCCAATGGCATACTTGTTATTGGATTTGGGCAGCTTCTCGGTTTTAAGGAATTTAACATAGTCCTCGGTGGCGGCAACGGCCTGGTCGTTTGACTTTTTAAAGGCGGCCATCAGACCTGGGTCTTTCAGGTCCTTTAGGGCCGTCAGCAGGTCCCCCTTCATAAAACTGGCGTTCCCTTCGGCGACTTCAATGGCCATATCAATCAAGGGCTTGGCCAGAGAATCATCCAGGTTGGCCTTAGCGTCCATGTATATTTCCGGAATCCGGTTTTCTACGGCTATCAATGACCTTACCCTGTTATCCAGGGGGGCAAAGTTCCTTTTGATATAGGTATTGACGTCTATCGCGCCGGCATAGGTCATGGGGTTGGCGTAGAAGAAGCGGACATCCCTGAAGCCCCATAATTCGTTTTGGATCTCTGACCTTAGTATGCGGTAGTCATACCAATCCTGAGCGTTGAGGGCGGTGGTGTCCAGGGCACCCATGATGGAGTCTATGTTCACGAGCCTGTTTATTTCGGCTTCTATGGATAGTTTGCTGTAATCGGTAACCATGGTATCATACATATGAAAACCCAGGGCCACGGCAGATTGTGGTCTCCAATCCATCCATCCCTTCAGATAGACCTGAGAGAGCTTCTGAAAAGCACTGTCCGCCGATGGGGTGGGCACGCCTGAACCATTATGGCAGGAACTACACGTGATCGCAGCGCCTAAAAGGAGGAGCATCCATTTTTTCATAATCAAGATTTGGAATTAGGTCGGCCAAATTAAGCCTATTTTATCAGATCGTTAAACTTTAAAGGCAAAGCAATCCCTAACCTTGACATAACAATGGATGTATACTTTAGTATAATGAAACTATACCTTATCGCTATTGGGTTGTTCTTGGTGAGCCTGCACCTGGACGCTCAAACGATTGTGCCGACTGAAGATTATGCCTATGCTGGCGGTGTCGCCCTTCACAGGTCAGGGCCCAGTTCTGAATCACTCATTTCTACAAATAGCTTGTTTACTTCTTCCTTCCCCCAGGGTATTGATCACGTCATAGTGGTGGGCGTAGATGGTATGAGCCCGGATGGAATACGAACGGCTTCCACACCGGTCATGCACCAACTGATTGCCACGGGTTCCGTAAAATGGAACGTTAGAACCGTGCTCCCTTCTTCCAGTAGCCCAAATTGGGCTTCCATGATTATGGGCGGGGGTACGGAATTGCATGGTATCACCGATAATGATTGGGGAAGGGCCGACTATACCTTGCCCCCTATTGTCAGTGATGAGGATGGTCTGTTTCCTACCATTTTCGAGTGGGTCAGGCGTAATCGTCCCGATGCGGAAATCGGGGCCGTCTATCAATGGGATGGCTTTGAAAGGTTGTTTGAAAAGTCGGCCGTCAACTATGATCAACATGAGGAGGATGGACCATCCACTGCCAAGGCCATGTGTGCTTATATCACTGCCAAACATCCCACTTTTGCTTTCATGCACCTGGACTTCGTAGATGATGCAGGGCACGAACAAGGGCATGGAACACCAGCCTATTACCAGGCGGTATCCAAGGCAGATTCTTTGATTGGAAACGTATTCCAGGCGGTAAAGGACGCAGGTATGGAGTCTTCTACCCTATTTATTGTGACGGCGGATCACGGTGGTGTAGGATATGGACACGGAGGAGCCACTGTAGAAGAAGCGGAAATCGCCATGATCCTTCATGGACCTGCCGTTAAACAAGGATATAAAATTCAGCAGCAGGTGTATACCTATGACCTGGCGGCTACCATTGCTTTTGCTTTGCAGATCGTTCCTCCTTATGCCTGGACGGGAAGGGCCATTAAACCTGCTTTTGTAGGATTTACAGAGCCGGACAACCTCTACCTGGGTAAAATGGTGATCCCTTCTCCTAAACTCTATCCGGGTAAATACCTTTATCAACAAGCCGGAGGTTTATATGTGGATAGCTCGGCTACGGTTAGTCTGCTTACGGTAGCCGATAGCGCGGTTACACGTTATACGATAGATGGCAGCTTCCCTACTGCTGCATCGGCTTTATATCGTGGACCTTTTACAGTAGATACCACCACCGTGATTACCGCCCGTTCCTTCGATGCAAAGGGCAATGCCAGCGAGCCCGCAGTCGCTTATTACCGGATCGTTCATACCGGCCAGGGACATGGCCTGAACGTGTCTTACTTTCCCGGCGGAGACTGGAATACCCTTCCGGTATTTGCCAACCTGAAGGCCACCCAACACTGGACCAGCTATGAATTTAACCTGAACAGGGACCAGATCCTGGGTTACCTGGGTAAGGATCCCCACAGCTTTGCCACGGTATTCGAGGGCTATGTTCAAATCGATCAACCGGGAGATTATACCTTCTTTACCCGTTCAGACGATGGCAGCCGCTTGTCTGTAGATGGGAAAGCGATCGTCAATAATGATGGGGACCATGGGGTGCTGGAAAAAAACGGGGGCATCACCCTTACTGCTGGTAAGCATCCGATTCGGGTAGAGTACTATAACGGAGAAGGTGGATTTTGGTTGGATGTGCTCTATCGTGGACCTGGGGTTCCCAAACAGTTGATACCGGCCGGCAAGCTATACTTATCCGCTAAGTGATCCACATCGCTGGTCGGGTTTGGCGCACTTAAGTGCAGCCCGATTGGCGTATTATTGCGGCATGAACCGCTCCGTTGCCGTATTCCTGGCGCTCTTATTTTGGATGTCTGCGAAGGCACAGACCTTCCCGACAGGGGGCGCTGTACAACCAGGTCACAGCCGTGCGCCCAATGCAGGAGACCTCTACAAACTGGGCGTTACTTATTATGAGAACAAGGAATACGCCTCCGCCATCCAGACGTTTACACAACTCTTGAGGGTAGCGCCCTCAGACGTAGAGACCTATAATCTCAGGGGCATGTCCTATTACCGCCTCAAACAATACGCCCTGGCCATTCACGACTTTGACAGGACCTTGCAACTGGACACCGGCTACCAAAAGAATTATTTCTACAGGGGCTCCTGTAAGCTTGCCTTGCAGGATTTTACAGGTGCCCTGGAAGACTTCAATAAACAAGTATCCCTTTTTCCATCCGATCCTTATAATTTCAATAACCTGGGTTATGTCAAAAATAGCCTGGGTGATTATCCGGGCGCCATCCAGGACCTGATTCAGGCGCTCATCATTAAGCCGGATTATGGGGCGGCCTATCTCAATAAAGGCATTGCAGAATACAACATGCAGGATTATACTTCTGCTTTAACTGATCTCCAAAAGGGGTTGTTGTTCAATGCAGACTCTGCCGATTGTTATTTTTACCTCGGAGAGGTTAAGGACCGGAAAAACGATCCAGTAGGCGCTTGCAAGGACCTCATGCGCGCCAAAAAGATGCACCAGGAAAAGGCCCTGAAAATCCCTCAGACGGCTTGTGAAAAATGGCTGGGCGCCGAGCGCTATTATGATAGCGCCCTGGAAAAAAAGAAAGAAGAAGACTATGCGGCTGCCGCTGATTTGTTGGTTAAAGCCATTGATACCTGGGCAGGAGAAGCCGCCTTTTTTGCGGAGCTGGGAGAAGCCAGGTTTAACCTCAAGGACATGCCTGGCGCCTTGCTTGCTTTTACCAAGGCCATTCACATGGATTCCTCCTCTGTTAAGGTATTTATGGCCAGGGCCTATGTCCGGGATCAAATGTCCGATTATGCAGGCGCCCTCCGGGATATGAATAGATGTATCCGTCTTGCTCCCTCAGATAAAAGACTTCATTTCTACAGAGGGTTGACAGAGTTCGATATGAGCCATTGGGCGCCTGCGATCAGCGACTTCAATATTTATTTGAATGCCTTTCCGGAGGATAACCCTTCTGCTTATGGGTATAAGGGAAGGGCTGAATATCAGTTGAAGCAATACGCCCTGGCCAAAAGGGATTTTACCGCTGTGCTGATGCTGGATTCAACCGTCACTTTTGCTTACGCCTATGCGGACAGGGCCCTTTGTGAAGTCTGCCTGGGGGATACGGCAGCAGGCATCAATGACCTTAACCGGGCATTGGAGTTGGACCCCGGCAGTGAGGATTTCCACTTTTTCCGTGGGCAGGTTTGGGGTAACCTGGGTGAATACAAAAGGGCTGTAGACGACTTTGATTTTATATTAAAGTCTTTCCCCGACAATATGTCCGTACTGCTTTCCAGGGCTCAGGCTAAAGAAGAACTTGATGATAAGGTTGGCGCCTGCGCCGATTACCATGAGGCCCTTAAAAATGGGGCTCCCCCCAATAAGGATATGGAAGTGTATTGCCGGCCCTAAAGCATCCCCTTAATCCTTCCTTCAATAGCCACATCGCTGGGGAAGGGAGCATCTTTATCAACCATCTTGCCGCTCTTGTCGATCAACACATAACGGGGAATACCCTTAATATGCAGGGTAGCGTTGAGCCCGGAATGATGCCCATCCAGCAAAAGGAAATTGTTGGGGTCGGAAGACTCGCCTAAGTACGAGAGGGCATCTGTCCAATCTTTTTGCTCCGCGTCTATACTGATGCTCAGGAATACAACGGAGTCAGTGGCAAATTTGGTTTTCAGCGCTTGGAACGCCGGGGCCTGTTGTCTGCATGGACCACACCAACTGACCCTGGATGGTGCGTGGCTAGCCCCAATAACACAGCCAGCGAGCTGATCAATAACAATTTCATAGGGAAATGGATTGATGTAAACAGCTACTTAGCGGGGTTAGCAAGCGTTTTAGCCTGGGTTGCGGTGGCCGGAGCTTGAACGAGGGAACCGGAAGCCGCCGAAGCCGCAGGAGAAACGGGAGTGCCGCTGTGTGGGGGAAATTTCGCGGTAGACCCGTCTGCATTAGCTTTAGCGTGACGGGAGGCAACGCCTAATAAGGCGGCCAGCAAGAGAACAAGCAATAATTTCATACGATAATGGAATTAAATTAGAATATGGATTTTATAAGATCTTAATGGTATGCGCCAGTGCTTTAAATGCGGACACTGTTTTATCGAAATCGTTATTAGCAACACCTTCTATCACAATGGTATGTCCCCTGGAAGTAACCATAAACTGGTAAATCAAACCCTGTTGTCCACCGAGTGAACCCCTCACCTCTACTTCGTAGGCTTCGTAACCATTTACCGAATCTAATGAAATATTTGACAATATAGGATCCGAAAGCCCGGATTGCATCTCTTTAACCAATAAATTTTCGGAAATCTCCTGAAGGCTGGTGCCTTCTTTGCGCGGATAGGGCGTTATGGAGATAAAGGGACTGCCCTGTGCGGGCTCTTTCCCATCGAGGGTATACAGGAATAAGGGTTTGTTGTATGAAGCATACCTGAACGGGGATGCCGTGGTGTCTAACCTAAATGGGGCTGCTGCCAGCGGATTGAAGTGTTCCCCTTTCACGTAAGCAATGGTGGCATAAGCATCCCGGATTTCATCTCCCGTGTGTAGAGACGTGTCCGGATATAAGCCAATCAGGGTGGTGGAAAAAGTAGAATCCCCGAAGATTAACGCCATGATCCTTTTAGCGGAATCCCCCTTCATATAACAGTACTTGGCGGGAAATCCACAAACAGTTAACTCTTTGAACAAAAGTACTTTGGCGCCCCTGCTTTCAAATATATCTTTAGTAAATGAATTGCGTTCTTCGTAGTAATCCCCATCGGGTATGTCATAGACCTGTATGACCGCTTTTCCATCCATCTTCAATAAACCAGGGAAGGAATTGGTGAGCACAAAATCAGTAGGGGGAATCATATACAACCGGGTACCGGGAATGAGGATATGCCCAATAGTATCAGGCCCCATGTCCACCCTTTTATGGGGAGGATTGTTTTGCGCATGGCCATAGACACCTATGGACAATACACAACCCAACAAAGCCAGGCGAAGGATAGTAAAGGGCATGAGGATTAAGGTTTCTCCAGGATGGATCTGGTTACCCTCAAAGATAAGCTATTGCACTTTAAAGGTACAAATCAGCTTTTCGTCCCGGGAATTCTCCCCTATAACCATTCGATAAGTGCCGGGATATACCCTGAACTTATGTAACATCGGGTCCCATTTGGCCAGGGAAGAAAGCGGTATGGAAAAAGAGACCGTGCGCTGATCCGTAACGCTTACCCTTTGGAAGCCCTTCAGCTCTTTTAAGGGCATGTTTTTCCCCTTTACCAAAGGATAACTGATGTATACCTGGGGCACGGCCACGGGAGCGCCAACCCCCTTGTTGGAAACAACGCCAATACTAGCTCCGAAGTGGATGGTATCCTTAGGGCTATAGGTGGCAACGGGTTGCAGCGCCCATTGGTAGCTAAATTGAGCATAGCTCAGGCCAAATCCAAAGGGATATTCCACCGCACCATCGAAGTAGCGGTAGGTTCTACCCTTCATGTTATAATCCTTATAGGGCGGCAAGTCGCTGATGCGCTTATAAAAAGTCAGGGGCAGGTGGCCCGATGGAGACTTTCCAAACAGGATATTGGCCAAAGCGGTACCCCCTTGTGCACCTGGATACCACGCCAGGACAATAGCGTCTGCATAGGGAGCGATGGCGTTTATATCCATAGCACTCCCTCCGGTAACCACCGCAATGATGGGATGGGTAGTGGCTTTGCGCAGCGCTTTAAGGAAGGCGATCTGACCTGCTGCCAGACTCAGACTCATCCTGTCTCCTCCTGCTTCTGAGAGGAAGGCATCTCCTTCTTCCCCTTCTACGGATGGGGTTTGACCGATCACCGCTATGGTGACGTCGCTGCCCTGGGATATCCAAATGCCTCCAAAATGGGTGGTGTCTTTGGGATCGCAACCCAAGTCATATTCTATTCCTATGGCAGGACCAGCCGCTTTGACGATCCCATCGGTGAAGGTCACCATTGTGGAAGAAACCCCGTGGTAGTTGCCCAATAAAGCGTCAACGTTAGCGGCATTGCTACCGGTCACGAGCATGGTCTTCAAGGTGTCCTTCCTCAAAGGAAGTACCCCGTCATTTTTCAACAGTACCATGCCTTCTTCTGCCATTTTCAATGCCAGGGCCTGATGATAATCGTTGTTGACACTATCGGCGCCATAAGCCTTATAAGGGCTTGCGGAAGGCTCGTCGTATAAACCAAGCTTGAAAGCCGTTCTTAGGTTGGGTGTCAGGGCCTTGTCGATGTCCGTCTCCGTTATCATTCCTTTGTCAATGGCCTGGAGGGCGTCATTCTGCAACAGATCGGAGCAATCCAGGTTGACCCCGGCTTTAATGGCTTCGGCAGCTACGGTTACCCGGTCGGGTAAGGCTTTATGCCTTTCCCAGATGTCATCCAATGCCCCGCAATCGGTCACCACGTGACCCTGGAAATTCCACTCATTCCTCAAGATGTCCTTGAGCAACGTTTTTCCCGTACAGCAAGGCTGGTCATTGACCCGGTTATAAGCACACATCACCGTCTCCACGCCTGAATCTACCAAGGTATGGAAAGCGGGTAAATAGGTTTCTCTTAAATCTTCTTCTCCCACCTGCACGTTGATGGAGTGGCGGGTGGCTTCTGGGCCACTGTGGACGGCGAAGTGTTTGGCGCAGGCTGCCGCTTTAAGCTGAAGGGGGTTATCTCCTTGTATGCCCCTGACATAGGCCGAGCCCATTCGTCCGGTTAGATAGGGATCCTCCCCATAGGTCTCTTGCCCCCTACCCCAACGGGGATCACGGAATATATTGATATTGGGCGCCCAGAAGGTCAATCCCAGGTATTGAAGCCGGTGTCCCTGGGCCACACTCAGGTTGTATTTGGCCCTGGCCTCCGTGGAGATGGCGTCCGCTTCCAGCTTCAAGAGTTGGTCATCGAAACTGGCTGCTGCACCTATGGCCTGGGGAAAAACCGTGGCTTCCCCCGCCCTGGCAACGCCGTGTAATCCTTCGTTCCACCATACATAGGCCGGAATCATCAATCGCGTTACACCAGGACTTATAAAACCCAACAGGGAAATCTTTTCTTTCAGGGTCAGCTGATGGAGTAAGTCGCTCACGCGCTGGTCCACTGGTGCTTTTGGATTTTGATAAGCAGATTGCGCTTGTACGCCGGTACATATTGCAGGTCCGATCCCGGCTACGAAGAGCAAGGAGCGAAGAATCATTTGCCTCATGGTGCGCAAGTTAAAGTATTATCCGACGTTGAACAGGAGGTGCCGGGTGGTATTATTTCTGAAACGACAGCCTTGAAGTCTTCGGCACTACTGCTTTAGCGCCAATGCCTGACCTTTGTAGGACAAGATTGTTCCCTGACCCAGCCCCAATCCCTGTGCATGTTCCGGTGCTACCCATACAATGTTGAAGACCCTAGCTTTCAGCATGCCTGGGTACTCCCCTTTTTGTGCGTCTATGTGCAAGGTATGAGCGGATTCATCATAGTGCATGCCTATAGTAGCATAGGCACCTTTCTCATATTGGTAATCCGCGCCCTGATCTTCATACAGCGTAAAGGAAGCATTAGCGCCCGTGTACACGTAGACCGTTAGTGTGTCGGATGGCCGCTGGTCGGTATACTCAATGGCTGGTCCCAAAGGCACGATGGACCCTGCTTTTACAAATAAGGGCATGCGCTCAGACGGGGCATCGGCGTCTATCCATTGTCCCCCTTTGAGGGGTTGACCACTGTAAGCTTCGTACCAGTTGGCGCCTGAGGGCAGGTATACTTTCCTTTTGTTGGCTTTATAGGTATAAACAGGGTTGACCAGAAAGGCCGGGCCAAACATATATTGATCCGGTATTTTGCGGGCTATACTGTCTGATTCAAAATCCATGACCAGGGCACGCATCAGGGTATAATTGGCCAACCAGGTCTGGCCCCATAAAGCATAGATATAGGGTTGTAGCTTGTAGCGCAATTGATCATAGTACAACATGCTGTTATAGGCGCCAGATCCCTCAGGCGCTATATGAAACAGCTCCCGGAAAGGAAATTGTCCATGTACCCGGAAAAGGGGACAAAACGCAGCAAACTGATACCAGCGGGCATTGAGCTCCATCCATTCTGCCTTGTCCCTTGGACCGGCGTTGTAATAGCGTCCTTCTACGGCAAATCCACCTGCATCCATGGTCCAATAAGGAATACCAGACAAACAAAAGTTAAGTCCTGCCGTGATCTGAGACCGCATGTCTTCCCAACGGGAACCGATGTCTCCGCTCCAGGTGGCTGCTGCATAGCGCTGCTGGCCCGCAAAAGCAGAGCGGGTAAGGATAAATACGCGTTGGTTGGAAACGGCCCGCTGTCCCTCATATACGGCTTTGGCATTTTCAAGAGGGAAGGCGTTGAAATACCGGGAAGACGATCCTTCAGCATGGGGCGTCATCAGGGCTTTGCGTTCGGTTATGGAAGCATTGGAATTGATATCGGGCTCGGTGGCATCCATCCACCATCCGTCAATACCCATATAAAACAAATGCCGGTTCATCAGCTCCCAGAAGTCATGCCTGGCTTTTTGGTTAAAGGCGTCGTAAAACGTAGACACATGGCCTATCCAGTCTTTCTGGCCCCAGCTCACGCTTTGGGTATAGAGGTATCCTTTTTGATTAAAGGTGTCGTAGTTTTTAGTCCCTACATAAAATTTAGGCCATACAGAAATCATAAAATGGGCATGCAGGCTGTCATGCAGGGTAGCGATCATTTGCCCTGGCGCCGGGAAACGGCTGGAATCAAAATCCTGGCTCCCCCATTGATCGGGTCTCCAGTACTGCCAGTCCAAAACGATATTGTCCAGTGGGATATGCCGGCTCCTAAACTCAGCGACGGTATTTAATATTTCTTCCTGAGTCTTATACCTTTCCCGGCTCTGCCACAGGCCAGTAGCCCATTTGGGCATGATGGGGGCTTTACCGGTCAGGGTTCTGTAACCGGAAATGATTTCATCCGGATTGTCTCCTTTAATGAAGTAATAATTGATGGCGTCGCCTACCTCTGAAGAGAATGAGTAGGTGTTTTTATAGGCCGCCAGTCCGGGGGGAAGCAAGCGCAATGATATGAAGGATGTGTTTCCATCCGGTTGCCATTCAACCGCTATTTTAATGTCCTTATTCTTTTGCAGGTATAGATCAAAGGGTGTGGTGGCTGGATTCCAGCACTGTCTCCAACGATTGACTTTGAGCTGACCATTGATCCATACCCTGACGTAGCCGCCGGAATAGAGTAGAAATTGGTGTAAACCCGTGGTTTTCGCACTGATTGTCCCTGACCATCTGACTAACCCATTTTGTAGGGAATAGCCTTGAGGAAATTTGCTGGAATCCTCCAGGTAGTCATAAGCGATGGCCGATTCGGGTCTTTGCAGGAAGACCTTGGAAAACAAGGAATCTCCCGACTGCTGGGTTCCATAGACCGGCGCACCGGCCGTCCTGATGTTGGTATAGGCAGGTTGGTCTACCTGGGCTGGTTGGGCATCAGGATCGGCACCCCAGAGATTGCCTGCCGCCATTGGCTGGATACTTCCATAGGTAGCCGTCAGGCTGCCCGGGTTCCCTTTATCGTCCTTAATATTCAGGGAAGAAAGGTCCATATAGGGTCTCAGGTCTCCGAAATGGGTGACAGAATAATTGTCCCAGAGCAGTCCGTAATTCCGGGAAGAAAGCACAACCGGGACAGCTACAGAGGTGTTCTGCTGGATAAGGGCTACGCTCCTGCCCTGGTAATCCATAAAGCCATTTTGTTGTTGGCCTAATCCGTACAGGGACTCATCCGGATACGTTTGAAAGGTGGCGCTGAGGCTCCACGCATTTTCTGCCTTATTCCGTCCAAAGGGAGGAATATCTCTGGCGGCTTCCTTTAATAAAACATGTCCTTGGGTATCAAAGAAGGTTATCCGGCCGGTTGACAGGGAAACCAACACTTTGAGGGAATCGGTGGAAAAGGTGAGCGCACTGTCCGTTTGATGAACTTCATAGTGGGGAGGAGGCGCCGATTGAGGTACCAATATCAGAGAATTAGGTGGTTGGGCCTGATCCGTAGGATAGGTAGTGACGTGTACGATACGGGGGCTTATGGCCTGAAGGACGATCACATGTGGGTACAGAGGTAAGGGATGGGCTATATGAATGACAATGCCGTCGGGATTTTTTTCAAGACCTGGACCTCCGGGACGGGCCGCAGCCGGAGAGGTAATCAAACAAACGAATCCTACCCATAGCGGAAACCATGGCTGTAGAGGCAACAATCCTTTTCGCATAACAATTGCATCCGGCGCAGTAGGTGATGACCGGTCCGTTAAAAGTAGGGGGAACCCTGCTCATTGACGTGGGGTAATTGATGCTAATTGGGGGGATAGATGTTAAATCAAAGGGCTTTTTTCTTGTAGGCGGAAGGCTTGATACCAAATTCTTTAATAAAATACTTGGCGAAGTATTTAGGATCATTGAACCCGACTTCATAAGCAATCTCCGCCACGGTTAGTTGACTTTTGGTCAGGAGATCGGCTGCCCTTTTAAGGCGAAGGTGCCGGATAAAATCCAGGGGGGCTTTCCCTGTCAGGGAAGAAAGCTTCTTATAAAGGGTAACCCTGCTGAAGTGCAGGGCTCTGCTCATGTCTTCCACGGAAAAATCAGGGTCTGAGATATGTTTTTCCACAATGGCGATGGCCTGGGCTATGAATTGTTCATCTAAGGGGGTAATGCTGATCGAACTGGGGTTTATTTCCGCCTGTTTCTGAAATAACTTATGAATGGCCTTGCGTTGGGCCAGCAGGTTACGGATTTTAGCCTGGAGCAGTTCAAAGTTGAATGGTTTGGTAATGTAATCGTTAGCGCCAGCACTATAACCTTCCAACTGCTGCTCTTCGGCTGCCCTGGCGGTAAGTAGAATAACCGGTATATGGGATAGGCGGGGATCGTTTTTTATTTTTTTAGCCAGGGTGATCCCATTCATACCAGGCATCACGAT
>CAJCIQ010000039.1 GCA_903970475.1 Beijerinckiaceae bacterium | reverse complement strand
ACCGTAAAAGGCTTTGGGGTTACCAAACTTATCCAGGGGTGCCAGATTCTGGGAAGGGTAACCGGTAGAAGCATCTACCACCACATGGCCATTTTCCATGGGAGGAACAGGTCCATAGATAGAGGCAACGGTTTTTCCGACAGGGGCACGCATTTCAACAGCGTAAGCGCTGGTGATCAAAGGATTCTGAGAGCTTGCGCCTGTTAGATTGAGGACCTTGTTCCAGTTTTTGGAGAAGGTATAGGTAAAACTCCAGGTAAAGCTCCTGGTTTGTACAGGCTTTGCATTCAGGGCTACTTCTATCCCTTTATTACCAACCAATCCCAGGTTTTCAACCAGATAGCCATAACCTGTAGATGGTGCTATGGGCACGCGGAATATCTGTCCTTTGGTCTTTTTATCATATAAGGAGACGTCCAGGCCGATACGATCACCAAAGAAACGGGCTTCTGCGCCTACTTCAAATTCATCCGTAAAGATGGGTTTGAGGTCGGCATTGTTGATGGTGCCACTCACGCCATATCCAGCGATCCCATTGAAGGGAGAAGTCAACTGACCAAAGGGCAGGCTTATAGTACCGTTCTGAAGCGTTTGTAAGGTCATATAAGGCGCTGGATCAGAACCGGTACGTCCGTATGCCGCGCGGAATTTCAGGTAGGACAGCGGGCTATTTCGTCCAATCAGTTGAGAGGCTACCCAGCTCAGGTTGGCGCCAGGATAGAAAATGGAATTGGCGTTATAGGGCAGCGTCGAAGACCAGTCGTCCCGGATATTGCCCGTTAGGTACAATTGATCTTTGTAACCCAGGGTAACCTGGCCATAGGCGCCCATTCTCCTATGCGTAGACAAGGCATCCGTTACGGTGGGGGGACTGGTTGAATTGGAGAGGTTGAAGAAACTGGGCAGGATCAGGTTGGTGATCTGGGCATATTCAAACCTAGCGTTTTCCTGATAGAAGTTTCCGCCCACCAAAGCATCCAGGTGAAAATCCTGATTCAGGTTCTTATTGTATTTCAGGATCAAATCTGTATTAATGATGTCGAACCTATTGGAACCCTGACCCACCTCTCCGATATCCGGCGTCCTGGAGGCACCTTCAGGATTGATGGGGTCTGGCCCATCCCATTCACCGGTCGCAGGGGTAGCGACTTGTTTCCAGACAAAAGTATTGGCATCGGTGAAGTCACCACCCATCCTTAATTCTGCGCTCAAATCGTTGGTAAACTTATAGCCGAGGTCCACATTGCCGAAAAAGCGGTTCAGGTTCTGTTTGTTCCCGTTTTCACCCAAACCGAAATACGGGTTTTCCGCGAAGGGGGTAAAATAGTTACTGATATTGTTATAAGGATTATTATAATCCTTGAAAGAAGTAATGGGAATATCGACTGGAATCTGCAACAGACTTTCGAAAACCCCACCACCACTACTGGTACCCTGACCCGTGTTAGGCACTTTAAGTGCCTGGGTAACGAAGTTAAAGGAGGAATTGATACTAAAGCGTCCATATACACTGCTGGTCCTCAGGGCAAAAGAATTGCGTTGTTGATTGTTGCCCCTGGAAGGAATGACCGAGTTACTGGTCACATTTCCCCAGGAAAAATAAAACTTGTTTTGTTCATTACCGCCTGAAAATGCCAGGTTGTTGTTATATTCCTGTCCGGTACCATAAAAATCACGGAGGTTATTCTTTATATAAGAATAGGGCTTAGTCCTTTGGACCCCGTCTACTTCCGCGCCCCAGGGTCTTTCCACCCCATCCAGTTTGGGTCCCCAGCTACCGTTTTCATCGGTCACCAGCAAACCACCCCAGCCCTGACCAAACACATTTTGATAATCAGGGAGCTTACCTACCCTGCTGAAATTCGCAGAACTGGAAAAGTCTATATGCAGTTTCCCCGCTTTACCTCTTTTGGTCGTAATGATGATGGCTCCGTTTTTAGCCAGACCACCATACAGAGAGGAAGCGGCTGTACCCTTCAGGACGGTTAAGGTCTCTATATCATTAGGGTTGATATTGCTCATCCCATTTCCATAATCGGCCCCATCCGTTCCACCACCCATTCCAACGTAGGTTTGATCGCTCATGGGAACCCCGTCAATCACGTATAAAGGTTGATTAGTGCCACCGAAAAAAGCACCATACCCCCTTAAGACCACTTTGGTAGAGGATCCTGGCCCCCCGGTATTGGAGATGTCCGCCCCTGCAATTTTACCTTCCAGTCCATCCAGGGCTCCGGTAGCTCCATTTTTATTAATGATGGCAGTGTTGAAGGTTTGGGTGGCATAACCCACCTTTGCTTTACTGGTGGCTTGGCCCAGCGCGGTGACCACTACTTCTGTTAAGGCGCCTGAGGACCGGGTTATTGGGATCCGTATGGCAGAAGTGGCCGAGGTGACCGTATACGAGTAGGGCTTGATACCCACTCCAGAAATGATGAGGACATCGCCCTCATGAGCCTGGATGATAAAGTTTCCCTGGTCATCGGCAACGACACCCCTGTCGGTCCTTTTGACTTTGACGGAAGCGAAGGACACAGGTTGGCCCTGTTCATCCACCACTTTTCCCGACACAGGTCGGTTTTGGGAAAAAGCTGATACCGAGTACAAAACCAGTACCATGAAGAGTGCTAGGATTTTTCTCATTTTTCTCTGATGTTTATTTGATAAGCAATTTTCTAAAAGCATAACCAATTCATTCCCATAGCCCCTTTAGGGCAAAAGGCCGATTTCAGGTCCTTAGGGACCTGTGCTCCATTTAATTTAGGGAAACCGATTGGAGAGGTGAAAGGGGGGGCACTGAACGCAATGCCATTAATGACAGCCAATAGTGATTTCTTCTCATTTTCTCTGATGTTTTATATAATAAGGACCCAAATACAATAAGGACCCACACTGGTGAATCAAGTAAGGCTAATCAGGCGCTCCTCCCAAGTACTGCTGGTCAGAAAACGAAACCACCCAAAGGATTCACCCCGGGTGCTGAGGCAGTTCAAATTAAACAGGGTAAGGACATGAATACGGGCAAAAATATCACAATGAATCTACTTGCCAAAGAATTCTACAACAATTCTTTAACATAAAGTAGACAATTCTTTAACACTAAGCGCTGCGTGAATTCATTTTAGTGGCTCAGATTTATTTTTCTAACATATTTTCTTTTCCTGAACCTCTATCCGTTAGTACCTTTGCGCCATGCAAAAAATTGATGGCAAACTGGTGTCCCAGGCCGTTAGGGACGAACTGACCATGCTGGTCAAAACTTTGACGGGCAAAGGCTTACGTGCACCGCACCTGGCTGCTGTGCTGGTAGGGCACGACGGGGGTAGTGAAACCTATGTGGCGGCTAAAGTAAAGGACTGTGAAGAGATTGGATTTGGATCTACCCTGAAACGGTTTCCCTCAACTATTCAAGAAGCAGAACTCCTGGGGGAGATTCAACGCTTAAATGATGATCCTGAGATTGATGGCATTATTGTCCAGCTCCCCTTGCCCAAACACATATCCCCTGAAAAAGTCATCAATACCATAGATCCGGCCAAAGACGTGGACGGATTCCATCCCCAGAGCGTAGGCAAAATGGTAGGAGGTCTACCGACCTTTATATCGGCCACTCCGTATGGCATCCTCATGCTCCTGGAATATTATAAGATAGAAACTAAAGGGAAACACGCGGTGGTCATAGGCCGCAGCAACATCGTGGGCACGCCGGTAAGTATTTTGCTGAGTCGGAATACCTATCCGGGAAATTGCACCGTGACGCTATGCCACTCCGCCACCCCTAACATCAATGAACTTTGCTTGCAGGCAGATATTGTCGTGGCCGCACTGGGGAAACCTGGTTTTGTAACCGGGGATATGGTTAAAGAAGGGGCTGTCGTTATAGACGTAGGCACGACCAGGGTCAGTGATGCATCCAAAAAAAGTGGCTTCAGCCTCAAAGGTGACGTAGACTTTGATAGCGTAGCACCCAAATCTTCCTTTATTACCCCCGTTCCCGGTGGCGTAGGACCCATGACCCGGGCAGGGCTCATGAAAAATACGTACCTGGCTTACCTGGGCAGAGAGGAAAAAGCCCTGAAAGCGGCTGGATTATAGGCCAGGGATTTGGTAACTTTGCTCCCATGAATTTTTCTCCAAACATCACATTGACCGGGACCACCCTTCCTGTCATGGAATCTTTTTATACCCTTCAAGGAGAAGGCGCCTATCAGGGGCATGCTTCCTGGTTTATCCGGCTGGGTGGTTGTGACGTAGGCTGCGTATGGTGTGATGTAAAAGATAGTTGGGATGCTTCCAAACATCCGGTAAAACCCATTTCAGACCTGGTTGCCGAAGCCTCCGCTCATCCCGGCAGGTTAGCCGTCATTACGGGGGGAGAGCCCTTGTTACACGATTGTGGTCCGCTAACGATAGCCTTACAGGAGGCCGGTTTCCGAACCCATATTGAAACCTCCGGATCTTCCCCTTTAAGTGGTTCCTGGAACTGGATCTGTCTTTCACCCAAAAAATTCAAGGCCCCCTTACCCGAGGTGTTGGGTCAGGCCGATGAACTTAAGGTAGTTGTCTACAACAAACACGACTTTGCCTGGGCGGAACAGCACGCAGCTTTGGTTTCCACCACCTGCAAGTTATTTCTGCAACCCGAATGGAGCCGTAAGGAAGAGATGACACCACAGATTGTTGACTATATTCTTGCGCATCCTCAGTGGACTTTGTCTGCCCAGGTACATAAATTCATCAACGTACCTTAATTTAACCCAATGAAGCTCATTCGAACGATTGCGTCCTTATTATGCCTGCTATGCCTGGGATTTTCTCATGCCACATATGCCCAATCCTATGACCCGGATAAGGTAAACAGGAAGGCAGTGGATTGGTATAACATGGCGCTCAATGAATTAGCGGTGGATAACGACAGAGCTAAAGCCCTGGAATACCTGGATAAGGCACTGGGAGTAGATAGTACTTATATCAATGCACATATTACCAAAGGAGGCATCTATTCGGAGATGAAAAACTATCCCGCCTCGGTGGTGGAATATGGAAAGGCAAGGTCGATGGACACCGCCTATTTCTATGATATGGATCTTCCTTATTCGATAGCCCTGGCGGGTAATGGGCAGTTCGATGAAGCCTTGCAGGCCATTCACCGGTTCCTGCGCATAGCCAACCTGAATGACCGTAGCAGAAATTCTGGGCTCTACAGGCAAAAGACCTACGAATTTGCCGTTCAGATGGCACATGATCCACAGATCTCCCAGTATGTATTTGCACCCGTGAATCTCGGAGACAGTATCAATACCAAAGTATCCGAGTACCTTCCTTCTGTGACCCTGGATGGAAAGAACCTGATTTTCACCAGAAACGTCAATGGATATAATGAAGACTTTTATGAAAGCCATATAGGCCCTGACGGCAAGTGGAGCTTGGCCCGACCCTTGGTAGGAAACATCAATACACCAGAGAATGAGGGAGCCCAAAACATCTCTCAGGACGGGCAGTTACTGGTATTTACGGGATGCAACCGTCCTGATGGATTGGGTAGCTGCGATATTTATTATTCCCTCCAGACCCGTCAGGGCTGGTCTACCCCCCAAAATATTGGAGAGCCGATCAACTCTGAGTTCTGGGAATCACAACCTTGTTTGTCTCCAGACAAGAAAGACCTATACTTCGCGGCCAAAAGCCCCTATGGTCATGGGGGTAGTGATATATGGGTCAGTCACAGGCAGGATAACGGATCCTGGAGTACCCCGGAAAACCTGGGCACCAATATCAATACAGCAGGTGATGAAAGCTGCCCTTTCATCCACGCAGATAACCAAACGCTGTACTTTACTTCTAACGGACTACCGGGATATGGAGGAACAGACCTCTTTGTCGTACACAAGGACAGTACTGGTCATTGGGGTACGCCTCAAAATCTGGGCTATCCTATAAATACCAAGGATGACGAAGGCTCCATTTGCATTGCCGCGGACGGTAAAACAGCTTACTACGCGAGTGATCGCAGTGATAGCCGGGGCAACATGGACATCTACACCTTTGAACTAAGGGAAGGCATTCGCCCCTTCAAAACCTTATGGGTAAAAGGCAAGGTATTCGACGTGCATAGCAAAGAAGGGTTACCCTCTGAAGTGCACCTGACTGACATCCATACGGGTCAGGCCATCGCCAGGGCACAGACCGATGAAGAAGGGAATTACCTCATTACCCTTCCTGTAGGGAAAGAATATGCCTTCGACGTCAACCGCAAGGGATACCTGTTTTACTCAGGCCACTTTGATTTCACCCAAAAAGTCCCTGATGCTACCTACGAGGTAAATATCCCGTTGGAACCTTTAGAGGGAGGAGCCAGCATTGTGCTCAAGAACATTTTCTTCGATACCAAAAAATATGACCTCAAACCAGAATCCCTGGTGGAATTGCAGGAAGTCGTCAACCTGATGAAACAAAACCCGGCCTTAAAGATTCAAATCAGCGGGCATACCGATAATGTAGGAAAGGATACCGATAATTTTGTATTGTCCAGGGCCAGGGCGATCACGGTCGTCAACTACCTGATTACTAAAGGCATTTCTCCCGTCCGCTTGACAGCAAAAGGTTTTGGGGCATCCAAACCCATTGCAGGCAACGCTACGGAGGATGGACGAGCGCAAAACCGGCGTACAGAATTGACCGTTATCTCCAACTAGGTCCCTAGTTTTAGGGCATGCACAGCCCTGAAGACTTACGTTGGGAAATTGCTTTGAGCCTGGTCCCCCGGATTGGGCCCCGCACTTTCTTAAAATTGTTGCATCGTTACGGCTCAGCCGCTGACGTTTTCGCTTCCGGTATATTAAACCAGGCACCTGATTTCAAGGAAGTGGACCGGATTCTGGCGTTTGCCCGGTTTTATGCTTTGGATATATGGAGCATCCTGGATCCCGCCTATCCGTTCCGCCTTAAGGACTGTCCCGATCCTCCTTCCATACTCTATTATAAAGGCAGTATTGACCCCAATCAACCCAGGGTATTGTCCATCATAGGAACGCGAAGACCCAGTACGCAGGGTCGTGGGGTGGTCAGGGAATTCCTGGAAACCCTTTCCCAATATGGCATTTTGGTGGTCAGTGGACTGGCAGATGGTATTGATGGATTAGCCCACCGGTATAGCCTGGAAAATGAGCTGCCCACCATTGGGGTATTAGCCCATGGCCTACAAACGATTTACCCGGTTGATCATCGTATACTTGCCAAACAAATGGTGAAAAACGGGGGATTGCTCACCGAGTATCCCCCCGGTACGCCGGCCAAAAAGGAATATTTCCCGATCCGGAACAGGATCATTGCAGGAATGGCAGATGCGGTATTGGTCATTGAAAGCAATCCTACAGGAGGCAGTCTGATTACGGCTAAACTGGCCTCTTCCTATAACAGGGAATTATTTGCTGTTCCAGGAAGGACAAGTGACCTCCAGAGTCAGGGATGTCATGAGCTCATCAGAACCAATCTTGCACAATTGGTTACGAGTGGTAAAGAAATGGCCACGGACATGAATTGGCGTCCGCTATCAGCAGGTCAGATCCGTAAAACCCGGCTGAATGCCATGGAAACCTTGCTCCTTAGTTGCTTAAGTAAAAATGAACCACGCTCCATCGATGTCCTTCAGGCAAAAACGGGCTTGGCGTTGCCGGACCTAACGGCCACCCTTTTATCCCTGGAATTGACACAATCTATAGAAGCCTTACCAGGAAAGAGATACAGGGCATTGTAATCTTTTCCAACGGTCGTCATTTGGAGGGAATACCTATTTTACCTTACCTTTGCACATGGCGACAATAAATATTTCACCAGATTCCATCTTATCCTCCAACCGCTTTTTTGGTGAAGGTTTAACCTTCGATGACGTCCTCCTGATGCCTTCCTATTCCCAGGTTTTACCCAGGGAAGTGGATATAAAATCTAAGTTAACTTCCGCTATTACCCTCAACGTTCCTATGCTGTCCGCTGCCATGGATACCGTTACAGAAGCAACCCTGGCCATAGCGCTGGCCAGAGAAGGGGGAATAGGTATACTTCATAAGAACATGTCCATTGACAGGCAGGCCGAACAAGTCAGGAAGGTCAAACGCAGTGAGAGTGGCATGATCATAGATCCCATCACCCTTCATAAAGACGCCACCATTGGAGACGCCCTCCGGCTGATGAAGGAAAACAAGATCGGGGGTATTCCCATCGTGGATCACGCCGGCATACTAGTAGGTATCCTTACTAATAGGGATCTCCGTTTTGAAGACGATGTCCGCAGGAAAGTGAGCGAAGTCATGACCACAGAGAACCTGATCACTGCTCCTGAAGGGACTGACCTTAAAAAGGCCGCCATTATCTTAAGACAACATAAAATCGAAAAACTCCCCGTCATTCGCAGCGACAAGACCCTGATCGGGTTGATCACTTATAGGGACATATTCCAGGTTCAAGGTCATTCCAATGCCGTTAAAGACACTTATGGCCGTCTGCTGGCGGGCGCTGCACTGGGCATCACCGCCGACATGCTTGACAGGGCTGCCGCCCTCCAACACGTTGGGGTGGACGTCGTTTGTCTGGATAGCGCCCACGGTCATTCCAAGGGCGTCATAGAAGCCTTGAAGTCATTAAAAAAAGCTTTTCCTAACCTTCAGGTCATTGCAGGGAACGTAGGTACGGCAGCGGGCGCCCTGGCCCTGGCAGAAGCCGGGGCCGATGCCGTAAAAGTGGGCATAGGACCGGGATCCATTTGCACTACCCGGATTGTAGCCGGCACAGGCGTCCCCCAATTAACTGCCATCATGGAAGCCGCATCTGCTTTGAAACCACTGGGTGTTCCCGTCATTGGGGACGGCGGTATCCGCTATACAGGGGATATGGTTAAGGCCCTGGCAGCAGGAGCTGGTGTGGTCATGATGGGTAGCGTGTTTGCCGGAACAGAAGAAAGCCCTGGGGAAACCATTATATACGAAGGGCGCAAGTTCAAAGAATACAGGGGTATGGGTTCTATCGGAGCCATGCAACAAGGTAGCGGAGACCGTTATTTCCAGGACGTGGAAGACGGCATTAAGAAGTTGGTTCCGGAAGGCATTGAAGGGCGAGTTCCCTACAAAGGCTACCTGAGTGAAATCGTTCAACAATTCACCGGAGGCCTCAGGGCCGGCATGGGCTATTGCGGAGCGGCCGATATTGACGCCCTGCAACAGGCCACCTTTGTAAAAATCACCAATGCGGGTATGAAAGAAAGCCATTCCCATGACGTTGAAATCACCAAAGAAGCACCCAATTATCATCGTTAGGATATAACCCTTATGGTCCTGCTAAAAAAATCAACCCTGCACCCGGTATGGCTTGCCGCGATATCGGGTGTTTTATTGTGGGTCAGTTGGCCTACCTCCCCCCTGACCCCGCTGATTTTTATAGGTCTGGTGCCCTTATTGACCTTGGAGGCACGCAGTAAACGCCTGCTTCCCTTTTGGGGCTGGACTTACCTGACCTTTCTGATTTGGAATGTAGCCACGACCTGGTGGGTGGGCAATACCCCTATTCCTATCAGCGGTGTTTTGGCCAATGTGCTCAACGCCCTGATCATGACAGTGCCCTGGATTGGACTATGGAAAGCAAAGAGGAGATTCGGAGTCCTTCCAGGATATGTTGCCTTCACCGCCTACTGGTTAACGTTCGAATACATACACCTGAATTGGGAACTAAGCTGGCCCTGGCTTACCCTGGGGAATGTCTTTGCGGGGAATCCCATGGGGGTACAATGGTACGAGTGGACGGGCACCAGCGGGGGAAGCCTTTGGGTACTGGTGGTCAATATCCTGGTCTTCCTGGCGTTAGGACGTCCCGGCGAGCCGGTAAAGGTTTTAGGGCTCTCCGGTTCGGTAATACAGCGTTTTAAAACCGTAATCCTTACGTTACTAATACCCCTGGCTGTTTCCGGGGGCATATACTGGTACCGGCACAGCTTGTCCGTAGTCCCTGCTAGTGGACCCAATGTGGTGGTCGTACAACCCAATATTGATCCCTATAATGAAAAGTTTGCGTTGGGTACAGAT
>CAJCIQ010000038.1 GCA_903970475.1 Beijerinckiaceae bacterium | reverse complement strand
AATGGCCTTTAAAATGCAGGTTTCTGTGCCGGAAGTGATGAATATAAATGACGAGCCGCAATACATCCACGATATGTACGGCACCAAACCCGGCCATGCCAGTTTTGCCAATAATGTATTGCTGGCACGAAAGCTGGTGGAAAAAGGCGTTCGCTTTGTGCAGTTGTTCGACTGGGGTTGGGATAGCCACGGCACTGATGCAGGTACCGCTATTGACATCGGGTTTATTAATAAATGCCGGGAAAGCGACAAAGCTGTTACTGCCTTAATACTTGATCTTAAGCAGCGCGGGCTGTTGGAAGATACCCTGGTAATTTGGGGTGGTGAGTTTGGAAGGACACCCATGATGGAAAACCGGGAAGGCAAACAAAATCCTTTCAAGGGCAGGGATCACCATACCGATGCTTTTTCGATCTGGATGGCCGGCGGAGGTATCAAAAAGGGGCATGTACATGGAGAGACGGATGAAATTGGATACAGCGCCATCAATGGCAAGGTAGACACCTTTGACGTGCAGGCGACCATACTCAATCAACTAGGATTTGATCATACCCAATTCACCTATGATTTCCAGGGCAGGCCCTTCCGCCTGACCGATGTGAAAGGACAGGTGATCAAAGAGGTTATTGCTTAATGATGAACCGCGCTAAATGATGAACCGCAAACAATTTATGGGAACCGCTACCCTGGCTGCAACAGGATTATTATTTTCTTCTCTGGAGGCCTGGTCCGAAAATCCAGCGAAAACAAAGGCAAAACCTGGATTCCAGCTCAAAATAATGGCCACCGATTGGGGCTTTGAAGGCAGCCTGGATGAATACTGTGCCAAGGCTAAAAAAGCAGGCTATGATGGTATAGAGATCTGGTGGTCCCTTGACCCTCAAAAACAAACAGAAATATTCCAGGCGGTCCAGCACTATGGGTTAGACCTGGGATTTCTTTGCGGGGGATACCAAAGCGATCCCGTAGCCCACCTGAATACCTTCAAGCAAATGGTGGATGGAGCAGCGCAGAATACCCATCAAAGACCTTTGTACATTAATTGCCATTCGGGCAGGGATTATTTTTCTTTTGAACAAAACAAAGCCTTCATTGATTATACCCTGGAAGTAAGTAAGCAAACGGGCATACGCATCATGCACGAGACGCACCGCTCCAGGATGCTGTTTGCTGCACCCATCGCCAGGCATTATATTGAGCGCGTGCCGGAGCTGAGGCTGACCTTTGACGTATCTCATTGGTGCAACGTAAGTGAAAGCCTGCTGTCCGATCAACCAGAAAACCTGGACCTCGCCTTGAGTAGGGTAGACCATATTCACGCCCGCATAGGACATCCCGAAGGGCCTCAGGTCAATGATCCACGCGCCCCTGAATGGGATAATGCCGTTAAGGCACATTTTGCCTGGTGGGATAAGGTCCTGGCCCATAAAAGGCAAAATGGAGCGCTGATGACCATACTGACCGAGTTCGGGCCTCCAGATTATATGCCCACCCTTCCTTATACCAGAGAACCTTTGGCCGATCAATGGGCCATTAATGAATACATGATGCAAACCCTAAGGAAGAGATATGCTTGAGTGGATAGGTCATTTTCATCCTGTATTGGTTCATCTGCCCATAGGCATTTTAATGGTAGCCATTGTACTGCAATGGTTATTGGGAAGGCAACCCCATCCCGTTCTTCATAAGGCTTTCCTGCTGACGCTTTTATTGGGCGTACTGTCTGCCGCTTTCAGCTGCCTGACGGGTTATCTGTTGTCACGCAGCGGAGACTATGATACAGCATTGGTTCAACAACATATGTACATGGCTTTTGCCCTAACGGTCATCTCACTACTATGGTTATGGAGGGGGAGGAAACAGTCCTTTTTGGTTCCAACTGTTTCCGAACCCTCCGCCGTAGGGCAAACGGGTGCGTCCGCCGGACAAGCCCCGCAGACCATGTCCGCCGGACAAGCCCCGCAGACCACGTCCGCCGGACAAGCCCCGCAGACCGCATCCGCCGGACAAGCCAAAGGTCTCCCCTGGACCGACCGCATCCTTTCGGTGAGCGTCCTGCTCCTGGTGATGATCACCGGCCACCTGGGAGGAACCCTAACGCATGGGGAAGGTTACCTTACTCCGCATTGGGGGGAAGACGCAGCCGCTGGAATACCACTGTTAAAGCCCATTGCGGACATCCCTAATGCGGTGGTCTATACAGCCATGGTGCAACCGATCCTGCACGACTATTGTTATCGTTGTCATGGCCCTTCTACCCAGAAAGGCGGACTGAGGATGGATAGTCCGGAGCTGTTGATGAAAGGTGGAAAGCATGGAAAGGTAATAGCGATCGGACAAGCCTCCGCAAGTGAACTCATCAAAAGGCTATTGCTCCCTCTGGACGACGAACACCATATGGCACCCAAGGAGAAGCCCCAACTCACCAAAGAACAAATTCGCCTGTTGAGCTGGTGGATTGACGCAGGAGCTTCTCTGGATAAGAAGGCGGGAGCGTTAGTTCAGGATAGTTCGATTAAATCCGTGCTGGAGGATTTTCATAATGGCAGTCCGGAAGCCCTGGGAAGGGCCGCAAAAGGTGCAAACGCCAAAAACAGCGCAAACGGCTCAGGCAGCGCAAACGACGAAGCCGGCGGAGACGAAGCTCCAAAGAACGTAGCCGACAGCGATATGCCTTCGCAACCCGTAAGCCCTGCCTCACAAAAAGTAATACAAGCGCTGACGGCAAAAGGGATAGTGGTGCTGCCCATAGCGATGGGTAGCAACTACCTCCAGGTGGTATTGCCTCAGGACTCCAGCATACAACCAGAAACCTACCTGCGACTGGCCCAGCTTAAAGATCAATTGGTCATCCTCAAGGCAACGGGGGGGCGACTCAATGATGAAGCGCTAAAAAGTATTGGCCAATGTACCCAACTCATACGGCTGAGTCTGGACCACGCAACTTTTGGATCTGTGGATCTCAAACCATTAGCTGCGCTTCAAAAACTGCGTTACCTCAATTTAGTAGGAACCCCCGTAACCGAAAAAGACATCATGGCTTTAAAAGGGCTAACCAACCTGAAAGCATTATACCTATTCCAGACAAAAGTAACCGGAGGCGGGTGGGTCAATTTAGCGCGTGTTTTTCCGCAAACTAAAATAGACTCAGGCGGCTATAGGGTCCCGTTACTGAGCACAGATACCCAAGTTGTCAAGGCGCCGCCTATCAAGCCACAGTAGGAAAATACAGGTCACGCAGGTTAGGATAAAAATAGGACAGGGATATGACAGGAAGGAACTGCCTATGGTTGATATTTGGGTCTAATTTATCCATATGGAAAAAAGACCTATTACCCAATATAGGATCCGTTTCGGAGACTGTGATCCATTAGGACACCTCAACAATGGCCGCTATATCGATTACCTGATCAATGCCAGGGAAGATCACCTCAGGGATGTTTATCAAATGGATCTGAAGGAATATGCTTCCAGGGATATTGGATTTGTTGTTTCTCACCATGAGATCCGGTACATCAGGCCTGTGCGTTATTATGACCTGGTTTGGATTGAGTCTTCCCTGATTGGTATCGGGGACAGCTCTTTACAGGTTGAAATGCTGATGCTGGATGAATCCAGATCCCAAATCAAAGCACTTTTGTGGACCAATTTCACCCGGATCAATCTTCGTACGGGTGCTAAAGAAAACCATCCGGAAGATTTCTTAACCTGGGTCCAAGCGCTGAAGGTAGATGATGTGCAGCCGGAAAATGGGATGATAGCCCGTATCGGGGCGCTGCGTGCACCTAAAGAGGCAGGTTCCCGCTGAACGGAACTGTTTATATTAACGTGCACGCCCGGGGTTGATACCCTACGATAAAAAAATTACATTGCCAGGGAGCTAACACTTCCTTACATGAAGCAGTTTATTACCTTCATCAAAGCCACGGCCCTAGGTGGATTAATCTTGCTTGCCCCAGTCGTACTGGTCATCATCATCGTACTGAAAGCCATTGAGCTCCTTAAAAAGGGCGTTACACCAAAATTTCAACCCGCTTGCCCATTTTAGATATGATGGTGGACAAAATTATTCCCGGCAATGAAATATTAAAGGCTCAATCACATGAAGGCGGGGTATCTTCTGTAAAGAACCCCTGGCAGGCCATCATTTTGCGCATGGGTGAGGAGTAGGCGATAGCCTTTATCGTAGATCAAACCGACGGTTTTAAAAAAGTTTATATTCCAGATGCCCCCCGCATGGAAGGGGGGTACGTTCGTTTGTTTGAATCAAAGACAATGGAGTAGGTCCCTTGGTTCCTTTGTAATTACCCACCGAGACGTTGGTATTGTTGACAGGGAAAAACGCCCCCCCCGTTATCTTGAAGCGTTCTACATACCAGGGGACGTGTCGAATGTACTTTTGTTGTTTAGGACAGGTACTAACTTGGGTAGTTTGGCGCTGAACTTGTAACCCCCACGCCACTAGTAAAATGGCCACTCCATCTAAGACACATCTGAGCGGAACTTCCCACCATTAATGTTGAAAAAAAATAAAAAGGGTGTGCCCTGCATAGCAGCGCAACACCCGTAAAAGAATGGAAGGGCCTGAATGAAAATACTAGGTATGCAGGTATTGACTAATCTGGGTCAGCACGTAGGGATACAATGCTTTTTGACCTAAGAAAGTCCACCAGAAGGCTAGTATGGCAACCAGGAAGATCAGCCCAATGTTTAGCTGGCTGATGGCCAGGTTACGTGTCTTGCGTTTGGGATATACCAGCAGGCCATTGACCATGCTACCCATCAACCATCCAATGGCAGCTACCAACAACGCATAGGCCAGTCCAATAGCGACCAGGGCTATCCAATTGGTAGATCCGGGATTTTCGGTGATGCGTACGTCGGTGAGGATTAATATTCCGGAAACGAGAAGAAGGTTCGCGCTGGTGGCGATAAGGGCAATGCTAAAAGGCTTCATGGGATACGATTTGGTATCATGAATATACGCCGCGGGCTCCGCTTATACAAGCCCTATTTTGTGGCAATACTGCTACGCGCGAGCCGCATTAGCGGCTTCTGTGGCAACGCGGAAAAGGTTAAAGATTGCACGTCGTTGCCCATGGCTAATAAGTAAATCTTCCCCTCTTGCCCCTGGAAATGGATGGCTCCCTCCAGCTAGTATGCCGGATATGCTCCGATATAAGTGGGATGTGCGCTGTAGATCTGCATTTTCAATTGGGCATGCTCATATTTGTAGGCAAACTCCCTATTGGATAAGCGTCATCGTAAAATCATAAGGAGGGTTTACGACCCTCAAGTTAATAATAAATGATATCTCCTGTATCCATATTCAGGTAACAATTCCTGGCTAGTTTGCCCCTTTGATCATGGGGCTTTGCATAACTTTTAGGACCGGTATTGATACCGGCTTGCTCAGGGACCACCGGGGCCAGGGCAATGGCTCTGTCTGAATAGTAGGTCACCTGTGGCCCGTGGGCCCTGAAGACATAAGGCATTTCCCCACAAATGATGGTATACATATCCGGTAGGGGTTCCGGAAGGTAAAAGTGAAAACTGTTGTTTTCTTTTTGAAGGGGTAGGAGGTATTTATTCAGTAACGGAAAGTAAAGGGTGTCGTGGTAAGTTAACGCCCATACCCTGGCGATGTTGATGTATTTTTTGGCCAGTAGCTTATCGCTGGAAGGATACCGAAGGCGCACCGTGCTGTCCGCCTCACGTTCTATCCAGAAACTGCTGGTGTCCAAATGGTTGTTCCTGAAGTCTTCAAAGCTCCAGTAGATACCCACTGAGGCGGCTGGATGATGGACTATGATGGGATAGGCCGCCCAATCTGCCCGTACATTCGTGTTGACCTGTGCCAGACTGTAGGACAAGGTATCGGAAAAGCGTTTACCCTTGCAGCGTTCCACTGTTTCAGCCAAGAGATTACGTAATGCTTTTTCTATGGTATGAGCGTAGGACTGATTGAAAGGGTAGACCCTGGAAGAAGACAGTACTTTCCTTAATTGACCTTCCTGGTTGGCATACACATCCGCCTTGACATACAAGTTGCCGGACAATTCCTGTATGTTCCCGAACTCCAGTTCCCGGATGCTGAAATAAACCAGTCCTTTTTTCTTTTTGGTGGAAGCCAAAGCCTCCTTCATGTACGCTTCTATGGATAAGGCCGTGGATTTATCTAATCGGTCTTCTATGGGAGGAAAAACGCCGTTTTCTTCAATTTTGAATTTGCCGGTATCGTAGCGGTTGTCAAACACCCGGACCTGATCAAAAGGTATCTCTTTGATGCGGGGCCAGCCTGGCTTGTAGGTTAAATGAATATACCTGTCCTGAGTCTGTCCAAAGGTTGTCGATTGGATTCCAAGCCAAAACAGCGCCGTGCACAGGAGTATTTTCATGGTGCCTAAAGGGTTTACTACGGTTAAGTTACCTCAATTTCCGATAAATTTGGACATGCCCCGTGTATCTAAATATCTTCTGTGGATTTTGATCCTGCCCGTGGTGCAGGGCCGCGCCCAAAACCCCAGAGACAGCGCCCAAAACGCCCGAGACAGCGCTCAAAACCCCTATGGGTTAAAAGTCATATCGACCATAGGCGCCTATGATTCCCTCATAGCAGCAGATTCCAATCAGGCATTGGTGGAATTAGATAAACGCATTCCAGGGCTGAAGCTCGATATCAAATATGCCACCTCCGATAACCTGATGGGGAAACCCGTATATCAGATCGCCCAGGCCTTTCTGCGCAGACCTGCCACCCTCGCACTAGCGGCCGTGCAAAAAGAACTTAAGGCCTATGGATACGGATTGATGGTATTCGATGGATACAGACCCTATAGGGCAACGGTTGCTTTTTATGAAAAGTTCCGGGACTCTACCTATGTAGCCTCTCCTTACACAGGCAGCAGGCACAACAGAGGCTGCGCCGTGGATCTGACCCTATACAGCTTGAAAACAGGAAAGCCCTTATCCATGCCCACCCCTTTCGATAGTTTCGATAAACAAGCCTGGGCAGCCTACCCGCAAGTGTCGGAAGTAGTACTGAAGCACCGTAAGCTATTACAGGATGTCATGCTGCGTCACGGGTTCCAAATCTATGCTTATGAATGGTGGCATTTTGATTATGCAGGCTGGAAGCAATTTCCACTGATGGATATCCCCTTCGAGGCGCTCGCGTCAACGATCCATTGACCCGCCCCACCAGCGATCAAATAAATTTTTTGTTACTCAGCCACTTGCGCTTAATTTTGTCTACCTAAACGATAGACTAATATCTTTTTCTCTTGACTGCAAACGCGTCTGCAAAGACGCCCGCTCAGAGACTGCGCGCTGGATAGTTTTCCCGGATAAGCCCCCGGTGAGGCGGCTCTACCTATTTGTTGATGCGTAAAACTTTGCACATGAGAAAGAGAAAAATTGTCTCCATGTTACTCCTATGCCTATTACTGGCCTCCCTAACGGAGCTCGTAAAGGCCCAATCCCCCTCCATAGAAGGATTCATTAAAACAAGTGATGGCAAGCCTGTTCCATTTGCTTCCGTACAAATAAAAAGTACGGGCCAGGGAGTGGTGGCCGACGAATCCGGCCATTTTCTGCTCCATGCAGGGCCGGGCGCCACATTGGTCATCAGTGCGGCTAATTTTGAAACCCAGGAAATCACACCTGGCCAAAGCACAAACCTGCTGGTGACGCTCAAAGGCAGCTTCTACCTACAGGATGTGGTGGTCACCGCCATGGGCATTAAACGTTCCCGTAATGCCTTGCCCTACTCCGCCCAAACAGTTGCAGCGGCGGACCTGAACAGAACGCCCGGGCCAAATTTTGTGAACAACCTGACAGGGAAGGTGGCAGGCTTGCAGGTGAGCAGTTCCAATACCCTGGGTGGATCCAATAACGTGATCTTAAGGGGGTATAAATCCCTGACCCAGAATAACCAGGCCTTATTCGTCGTGGACGGCGTACCCTATGATAATTCCAATCAAAGCTTAAGCGGTTCGGACCTGGGAAATGTCGCCTCCGACATCAATCCCGATGACATTGAGTCGGTGACCGTGCTCAAAGGCGCAGCGGCTTCTGCGTTGTATGGCTCCAGGGCAGCCAACGGCGTCATCGTGGTGACCACCAAGAAAGGCCACAGACGATGCGCTGTTGACCTACGACGCCAGTGCAGTGGTTAATTCAAACCCTATCTGGCAAGACCTGGTCAATGGTAATAACCTGCACTATTATAGCCCAGCGGCTTTTTTCATCCATACATTGGTGAACTGGAATGACCCCCGCCTGCCCCTGATGTTCACCACCGATCCTACGGGTGGTTATTCAGGAGGTGTTGCAGGCGCTGGTAACTCTTCCGTAAGCCTTTCTTCCTTTTCCGCTGAATGGTTAGGCGCCCGTTTTCCGGCCGATTTGTTGGATTATTCCGAAACCGAGTTTTTGCAGGCAGAGGCCATAGAAAGGGGATTGATTTCCACCGGAACCGCAGCAGCACATTATGATAGCGCCGTCGCGAATTCCATCCGTTTCTGGGGTGGCAGCCAGTCCGATGCCCTGACCTACCTGGCGCAACCTGCCGTATCTTACGGTACGGCAGCGGGCACCTGGAGGCAAAAGATCGGTTATCAAAAATGGATTGCTTTTGCCAACCGGAATTGGGATAGCTGGACCGAGCTCAGAAGATTGGGTTATCCCGATCTGAATACGGTCAGTCCGCCAGTAGGGGCTGAAGGCAGTTTGCCCCTGCGATTCTACTATCCACCGGCCGAACAAACTTCCAACGCCCTGAATTGGGCGGCAGCGGCAGCGGCACTGCCTGGTGGACAGGATGTACAGAGCGCCAAATTATTCTGGGAAAATTAAACTCAAATAGTATATGAAAAGACTAGGTGTTTTATTGGTGCTGTCAGGGTTCCTGTTATCTGCGCCGAAAGTATTTGCTCAAACGACAACCCCCGCCGGCAATGGTTATTTTGCAGTAGAAGATTATTACCGCGTAAAATGGGGATATGGAGAGGAATTTATTGACCTCTGGAAAAAGAACCATTATCCCTTGTTGAAAAAAGCCCTGGAACATGGAGATGTCATCAGCATTACGGCGGTACGCCCCCGTTTGCACAGCGGGGAAGAAACGCGCTGGGATTTCCGGGTGACCGTGGTATTCCGCACCGCGGCTTTAGCCTTCGATGAACATTTGCTGGACCCTTATAAAAAGGATCTTTTTCCGGACCTGGATGCCTTGGGCAAGAGTGAACAGCACCGGTTTGAACTGTTGTTATCCCATTGGGATATAGAGGTAGCCGAGGAGCCCCTGCCCTAAGGGGCGGCAGACCCGGGCTCGGGAGGCCTGACTGGATTAGTCGAATCTTGACTTCAATTGGTCGAAAACCCTTTTGATTTGCCAAGGGAGACGGTAGCTTTACGGTAAAGATGGTTCCTTATGGAATTTGACAACGACCGGAAAAGAAGATCCGCCTCCCTTTTGTATGGCTACACCTGGATTCCCATTCTGCTGATTTATCCACTGGTGAATGGGGTGATCCTATTTCCCACCAGCTTATGGGGATGGGTTTGCCTATTGGTCATCAGTCTTATCCTTTCACCCGGATATGTACTTTATGGAAGAGTGGTCGTCTATCAGCAAAGAAGTGTACTGGCTTATATCTATACCGTCTTATTATCCCTGTTTGCTTTTTCTGTAGCCCATGGGTTGCTATACTTATGCTACCTTCCCTTGAGGGAGTTATATGGGTTAAGTCCCATTCAACGGGACTATTTTACCTATGGTGTGCATACATTCCTCCGGGAAAGCCTTTGGATCTTGTTGAACCTGGGTCTGTCCATAGGCCTCACTTACCTTCAATACCTGGAGGAACAAAAAGAGGGCCGGCACCTCGCAGAAAAAGACAACCTGTTTTATAAGCTGCGTTACCTCCGGGCTCAACTCAATCCCCATTTTTTGTTTAATACCCTCAACAGCATCTATTCCTTAAGCCTTCAGAAATCAGACAAAGCGCCGGAAGTAGTGGTTAAACTGGCAGACCTGATGCGTTACCTGATCTATGAGTGCAACGAGGAAAGGATACCCCTGGACAAGGAAATCGATTTTATCCGGAACTATATAGAAATTGAAAAGGTCAGGTATAAGGCAGACATACGCTTTAGGGTAGAAGGCGATACAAAGGACATCATGATAGAGCCTTTCCTATTCATAGCCTTTGTAGAAAATGGTTTCAAACATGCTATGGATGCCACTACTGCTGAACCCATCATTTATATCACGTTGAAGGTAGGAAAGGGAAGGATCATCCTCAATGTCATCAACTCCACCCATGCGGACCTGGAGACCCAGGCCAAAAGAATACACGGCAAAGGAATTTCCCAGAGCAAAAGCCTGTTGGAATTGCTTTATCCAGGACTATATGAATTGGACATCATCCAAACCGATAAGGACCCTGCCCGCTTTAGTGACCTGAGAATAGCCCATGCCCGCTGGAGGTTAGAGGATTTATACCCCCGCGCCTACGATCTGGACGTGATCCTGCATAAAAGTGCTTTCACCGTATCGTTAATCTTAAAAACAAAATTAGCTTGATACGTTGCATCATAGTCGATGATGAAGCCTTGGCCCAGGATGTCATTAAAAGCCATCTAAGCAACTGGCCCCAGTTTGAACTCCTGGGTACTTACCGCAATGCGGCCGAAGCCTTGGAGGCACTACAGCAGCAAGAAGTGGACCTCATGTTCCTGGACATACGCTTGCCCGGATCCAGTGGACTACAGTTCTTGAAATCACTATCCAATCCCCCTTTGGTTATATTGACCACGGCCTATGCAGAATATGCACTCGAAGGTTATGAGCTCAGTGTACTGGATTACCTGTTGAAACCCATCTCTGTAGAACGTTTCTCCAAAGCCCTTCAAAAGATCTCCTCCGGTAGGTTATACGCCTCCAGGCCCGATGAAACGCTTAAAGCCGATCATATGTTTATAAAGTCGGGGGGAAAATACTTCAAGGTGAATTTTTCAGAGATCCGCTATATTCAAGGCATGCGGGATTACCTCAGGATTCATACACCAGCGTATTCCCTGATTACCCTTCAGACCATGAATGAGATGGAAAAAATGCTGCCGGTGGGGGAGTTCATGCGCATCCACCGGTCTTATATCGTGTCCATTCCGCACATACGCAGTGTGTACGGCAATACCATTGAATTGGAAAAGGAAAGCCTGCCTGTAGGTCTCAGCTATAAAGAGGCGGTCATGGAGTTGGTATCCCGCCAAGGGGCGAGGTGGGGAAGAGGTACCCCCACCTGACTAAGGCCTCAGGATCCCCTGCTGCCGCCGGTTTTGATCATTTTCTTTCCACCACCTGCGCCTGCGGCTTTACCGGGCTTGCTGATAAACTTGGATCCACCGGGAACGCTTGCATTGGGTGTTTTCCCCGCTTGCTTTCCCTTCCCTTTGTTATTGGTTGGTAATGACATAGTTAGTACAATTTAATCCCGTAAAGATAAGGGTATTTCCGCCAACCCTGGGTATTACCACCCATAGGCTTCCTGATAACGCTGGACTGATTTTTTCAGGATTTCTTTGGCATTTCCTTCCAGGGACTGGTATTCAAATGCCCCATAAATGGTGTCGAAGGGGATATCCGCTAACTTTTCGAATATATCCTTTACGGTTTTACCCGGTAGTGGGATATGATTCGGGTAGGAATAGCTGACGGCCACGAAATCTTTGGAGGGAGCAATGTAGAGTGTATCTCCGGCCAACAGGGCGCCCGCTCCGGACTTCACAGGCTCGATATCTCCAGTCCTGGCGGGCTCACCCTTTCCATTTACCACGTCCTGCACTTGCAGCACGCAGGAGCCCGGAAAGTGGCCTCCCAGGTTGTACAGGGTGGCATCCCCCAACTTCAGGGTATCTCCTTTCCATAGTTGGATCCGGGGACTGGGATCCATGATCCAGGATGCATCACTTTCGTGTATGTAAATCGGGCAGTCAAAGGCCTCTGCCCAGAGGTTCATTTGGCTGTAGTAATGAGGGTGGGATAAAACAATTCCCGAAAGTCCACCCTTTCCGCGCACAAAGGTCTCCGTGGGTTCATTTAAGAGCGGAATGCAATCCCAGAGCAAATTACCTTGCTCAGAACAATATAAGAAAGCCCTTTGTCCAATGGCAAAGGAAGGATTCATTTTTAAGGAATAAAGCCCTTCCCTGATGGGTTTGATCAGGACATTATGTTTATACCTCAATTTGTCCTGACTGGTCCAGGTCTGTCCTTCAGGACCAACGAACTGCCTATCGTCCGCACAGACCGGGCATACTTCCGGAATGGGTTTGTCTGAGGGGAAGTAAGTGCCGCAATCCGTACAGATACTGTCCGGTACAATACTATCCGGACCTATCTCCAGGGGAGTGAAAGTCTCGTAATGAAGGACGGTAGGCTCGAACTCCAGCAGGAATTTATCATCCTCCGGATAGTATCGGGCCTTGTCTACAGGGTCTCCTGCGAATGCAGTTATGCTGTCCATATCCTTCCAGGTAGATATGGTCCAGAAATGCGCCACGTCCGCTTCCACATTCCTTCCAATGCGCACTTCCACTATACCGGGGGTATTGATGTAATCCTGGATCCCTTTTTCCTGGAGGAACTGAAGGTAAAGGTCTGCGTCAGCAGCTTTTGTCCTTCCATGCCAAATTCGGGTTATCATATGCTTAAGAGAGGGCTTTGGTTAACTGGTCTTCAATCATACCACAGGATACGAAGAAGGGTTTGTCTTCTATATGGATATCCAAGGTGCCGGTTCCAACTGTATAAGCGCCGGATATTTTACCTACAGGAGTAGAAATGGAGAAATTGCCGGTTTGGCTATCTCCGGAAAAAGTGCCGCCCATCTTGGTGATGGATTGATTGGCTTTGTCGATCAGGTCAGCTACAGGGGAGCTAAATGGAATTTGAAAATCACACATAATACAAAATAAAGCTAATTGTCTGGTATTAAAAGCAACCCCTTTTAGGAGCTTGTCGTATTCTCTGTTAAGTCATGTCCCGAATTGTTCGACATATATCCGATAATGCCTTTCAGTTCGGCGTGAACCAGGTATTGGGTTTGGGCATTTTTTACGTCCTATCCAGGGGCCTGGATAAGCCCTCTTTCGGGGAATTGAACTGGAGCCTGGCCTTCGCCTTAAGCGCATTCAACCTCTTAGGCGCAGGACTAGATCAGTTGACCATTAAAAAAGTGGCTGAAGGGGAGGATTCGGATGTTGCTTTTTACTTATACAAGACCCATGTATGGGTAGTGGGGGTGGGCGCCTATGTTTTTCTATGGATCACTGCCTTTTGTTTTCCCCGTTTTTTTCTAAATCATCATTTGCTCCTATGGATTTTTCTGGCAAAGACCTTTTTGTTTTTTTCACTTCCTTATAAACAATGGGCCGCAGGGTCGGAACAATTTGGGCTACTACTGCGTATGTCCATTCCATCCAGCATCCTTAAAATGCTGGGTTTTCTGGTATGTTATATAGGCAATCTTTGGTCTCCCACCATAGTGGTAGGTGTATTCATCGCCGGTGATTTGGCGGAATGGGTTTGCTGCTTATGGATGGGACGTGCGTCGGCGCCCCGGTTTTCCGGCGGCCCGGGTCCTCGGATGTCTGAAGGCTCCGCCGATCGCTTTTCTGGCGGCTTGACCAATCGCGTTTCCGGTGCATGGAAGGGCTGGCTGACGATGCTTAAGCATTCAATCCCCCAGGCTGGCGTAGCCTTATGTGCTACCGCCTTGGCCCGCTTCGATTGGATTTTTATCGGACTCTACGCTTCCGCCACCCGACTTGCTGAGTACAGTTTTGCCTATAAGGCCTTTGAGGTGAGCTCCATGCCCCTATTGGTCATTGCACCGGTGCTCATCCCTTTGTTTACGCGTATGTCAAGGCAATCCGCCCGCGCCGCCAATGGCTTAGACGCTCTGTCCCGCGCCACTGACCTGCAATGGGCGCTCAAGGCCGAACTAATGCTGGCTTGCGCAACTAGCCTGGCTTTACAGATTGGCTGGACTCCCCTTATGGATCCACTGACCTCCGGAAAATACGGAGCCGTCAATCAAGGCGCCATTAATATCCTTTCTCTTTGTATCCCCGTATTATACCTGAATAACTTTTTATGGACGCTTCACTTTGTGCAAGGACGGTTAACCTTAATCTTCTGGGCATTTGCCGTGTCCATTCTGCTCAACATTGGAGGTAACGTGCTGCTCATGCCTTTGTATGGGAACATGGGTGCTGCTATGGCTTATGTGGGCGCCATGTTTGTTCAAACATTGATGTATACCCAAAAACTGTCCGGCACTTTTTTAAAAAGCGCGTGGATAGCGCTGGCGGCTTGCCTTTTCAGTTCAATGGTTGCTGGTTACACTGCCTCCAGATGGGTATCGTCCGTGGGATGGCAATTCCTCGCAGCCGGTATTGTGTATTTACTAGGCTTGATTCTCACGGCTCAACTTAAGGGTAAGGATCTGATGAAAGCGCGCAACCTTATAATGCGATAGGCCGTATCCATTAAGTAATGAAGGCAGAGGCATATACCATATCTGATCCATTCGGAAAAAAGGTAAACATACTGTTGTTGCTGTTCCTGGTCTTGGTGCTGGATGTTAAGTTGGCGATCAAAATTCCAGCCTTGGTTTTGGTGTATGCCTTTCAGTGGAATTTTTCATTCGGATTCCGTTTTCGTCATTCGAGGTTGCCCTTGTTTTATCCACTGATCCTTTTGCTTACGGTTTTGGATTGGTTAATCGTAAAAGGCCTATCGGACGCACATTATAACCTGGTGGCGTTTTCCGCCATGCTATCCTGGCTTGCCTGTTTGGGTGCCTGCCATCAGGTTAAGCTTTTTACGGAGCGACAGGATAGGGACGTGATCCATCAAACCTTATGGTGGTTTTTTGCCATAAACCTTTTATTTTCTTTCGGAGATCTGTTGAAAATCATATGGGAAGTAAAAGCCTTGAATCCTTATCTATACCAGGGCGATTACCAAAAATATTTTATCAGGACAGGGGATTATATCAAAGGTTTGACCTTCGATACGTCCACGACCAATGCATTGATCAATGCCTTTGGGGTGTTTTATTTTCTCTATAGGAAACAGGCCTGGATGATGTTAGGCTGTATGGCTTGTTTGCTGGCTACGGGCAGCAATTTTACCAATATCTGCATGCTGGGTGTATTGGCACTCGTTTTTATGCTGCGGGCCGATCGGGAGCAAAAGGGAGGAATCATTCTTTGCGTCTGTATGGGTGTCGTTTTTTTAGGTAAGGTATCGCCTCAGAATAATCGGTATACCGAAGAGACTTTTAGCAGGTGGTGGAATCGCGTAGGGCCCACGGCCTCATCTGCCAGCGGCAGCTCTCTCGCTTCCGGCGGCGGCCCCCTCGCTTACCGTGTTGCCCAGCACACGCAGGCATACCTGGATAGCGTATACGCCAGGAATTGGATTGATAGCGTCCAGCGCGTCCAGGCAATTGCCGCTGTGCGCGAAAAAGCCATAGACCGTGAGAATGCCGCTGTGCGTGTAAGCGATACTGGGCATGTATCGGAGAGTGCATCGGCGGCCACATCAACGAACGCATCTGCGCCCCCTGCCACAGAAGCTTGGAAGCCCCAAGCGGAAATCCCGGTTCCGGATATTAACTCCGCTCCTTACCAGAGTAGGGCAGATACTTCACCGGGACAACGTATTTTACTGAATTACATAGCTACCCACGCGGAGGATTTACCCTTGGCTTCCAGACAGGAATTACCCAAAGGAGGACATATGCCCGGAAAATTGCTGGCCCTTGCTCAAACGGGTAATTACTTCCGGGCCCATCCCTGGAAAATATGGACGGGAATGGGTGCTGGGAATTATTCCTCCAAGCTGGCTTTTAGGGCAACAGGACTCTCTATTGCCGGTGGATATCCCCGGCGTTGGACCTATATCAACACCGATTTTCAAAGAGGGCAGCTGGACTTATACCTGGCTTATTTTTCCAGGCCCAAGGACCAGCATTCACTCACCAATAGTCCCGATTCTGTCTATGGTCAACTCTGGGGTGAATATGGGATCGTTGGTCTATTCCTGCTGGTCGTTTCTTACCTGGGATTCTTTGTCAGACGAATCGATTGGAGGGGTTATGCTGCCCCCATTTTCTTATTGATGGTCTTGGCTTTTGGTGTGGATTATTGGTTTGAACAATTATCGGTTTTAGTGCTATTCGAGCTTTTAATGTTTACGGATCTAAAAACGAAGTCAAACCTATGAATCAAGGCCCTTCAATAGTCCAGCAGGCACCGCTCATCGAAGTTGAGCCGCTTATCCCGCCCGAGTCCTTCCCGGCGCCCGCGCCTCGGCTTACTGTCCTGATGCCGGCTTATAACGCTTATCGGTACATAGGCGTAGCCATAGCTTCTGTATTATCCCAGTCATTCGGCGATTTTGAATTACTGGTGATAGACGATGGATCAACGGATGGAACGGCTGGATTGGTTCAAACGTTCAGCGATTCCAGGATACGCTATATGTACCAGGATAACCAAGGTATTGCCGGGGCATTAAACAAAGGGTTAGCCGAAGCACGTACCAATTTAATCGTGCGCTTTGATGCCGATGATATTTGCCTGCCTGACCGGTTGAACAGACAGTTTGCGTTCATGGAAACCCATCAGGACTACGTGTTGGCGGGAAGTATGGTCGATTATATGGACAAGGACGGGCGTTATGTATTTACTTACAGGCCTCCGGCATCCAAGGATGAAGCCATACGCCGATTGCCTGGTATGGTTTGCCCCTTTATTCATTCCAGCGTGATCTATAGGAAAACCTCCGTCATGGATTTAGGGGGATACCCCTTTCACGCACATGGATTTGAAGACCATTTGTTATGGAGAGGACTACTACAGAAAGGAAAGGTTTGTAACCTGGAAGAGGTCTTGTTGCAAGTTCGCTTTAATCCGGATTCCGTTACCATGGATGAAACCTGTAGGGCTCCGGAATATTTAGCCATAAAAAGAAAGGCCATCCGCTCAGGATCCTTGACAGCGGAGGAAGGGCAATCGCTGTTGACCATCATGAAAGATCAACATTATAGTGGGGAAAAGGAAGCAGCCTATCATGTGCTCTTGGCCAAAAAGTACCTATGGAATAACCCACAACCCCAAAAAGCCCGCATGCACGCTTTAGTGGTTTTGAAACAAAGGACTTTCCCCTTAAAGGGAATCTATCTCTTGTTGATGTCTTATCTGCCCATAGGCTTGTTACCCTGGATATACCGTAAACTTCATACTTCTTCTTATGTCCCATCCCAATCTTAGGCTATTTGTAGATGCCCATGTGCTGGACAAGGGCTATGATGGGGCGCATAGCTATGTGCGGGAACTATATCGGGCATTACTTTCCCGGTACAGGGATATAGAAGTATTCTTTGGGACCTACGAACCGGCTAAAGTGTGGTCCCTGTTTCCAGGTGATCCACGTGTCCATGTATTGAAATACGGGAGACCCGGATATTTGCGCTATCTCCTGGACATCCCCCGGTTTATCCGTACCCATCAAATAGACCTGGCTCATTACCAATATATGAGCGTCCCTTGGAAAACGACTGCCCTATCCCTGGTGACCCAACATGATGTGTTGTATGAAGACTATCCTCATCAATTTCCACTGCTTTACAGGTGGAGCAGGCGGGTTTTGTTTTTCCGCA
>CAJCIQ010000037.1 GCA_903970475.1 Beijerinckiaceae bacterium | reverse complement strand
TCTGTTTCAATTGTTCCTTCAAAATGTTGGAAGGTCCCGGTTACATTGGTGATCATCAGGTGACGCACCTTGAACTGTACCAGGCTGTGCATAGGATCAACTGTCCACTTGGTGATAGCCATAGTAAATGTGTTTGTTTGTATATGTGAATGAATGAAGAAAAAACAATTTCCAATAATTATTGAGGTATATCCATGATCAAAAACTCGGCCTCTTTTGCAGCGGCTATCTGCACGGTATCAAAGTCAATGACACCCATCCCATCCCTTTCACCCAAAGTTTGCCCATCCAACTGTAATTCCCCGCTGATAACAAAAATATAACTGCCATTTTCTTTTCTGCGACTTTGGTAAGTTAGAGATTTACCCGCATCCAGATGCCCCATAGAAAACCATGCCTGCTGGTGGATCCAAAGTGAACCCGCTTCCCCGTCAGGGCTGATCACTAATTGCAGGGCGTTTTGGCGGCCACTGGGGTCAAAGGCTTTCTGGTCATACCGGGGTGTAACCTGTTGCTGGTCGGGAAACAACCAGATCTGAAGCAGGTTCAGGTACTGCTCTTCCGACGGGTTCACCTCACTATGGTGCACCCCGGAGCCCGCACTCATGACCTGGATTTCCCCTGCATGTACTATCCCCTCATTACCCATATTGTCCTGGTGCTTGATGGCCCCTTTCAAAACAATGGAAATGATTTCCATGTTGTCATGGGGATGCATGCCGAATCCCCTGCCCGGTGCAATACGGTCATCGTTGAGCACACGCAATGCCCCAAAGTGCACGCGTTCCGGATTATAAAAACCTGCGAAACTGAATGTATGGTGCGCATCTAACCAACCATGGTTGGCATGGCCCCTGCTATTTGCTGTATGTATGATTGTTTTCATACCTCAAATTTACTATCCCTTGCCGCCTCAAGTCAATGGACAAAAGTGATTTAATAGGGTACTTTTTTACACGGCCTTTAACCGGCTTTGTTCCCTGAACTCCAATAGGGTTTGACCCGTATACTTCTTAAAGAACCGGCTGAAATAAGGGGCATCCTCAAAACCCAGGGTGTAAGCGATTTCCTTGGCGCTAAGGGTGGTATTGTGCAACAAGCGCTTTGCTTCGCTGATGATATAATTGCGTATTTGCTCTCCGGCGGTTAAACCAGATATATTTTTACTCAGGGCATTGAGGCATACCGGAGACATATTTAACATACGGGCATAATCCGATACGTTCTTTGTTTCCTTATAGTGTTGCCCAATGAGTTGCCTGAACTGAAGGAAGGGCTTTGTTTCATCTCCCTGGACCGGATCCTTGTCCACCCTTTCCAGAATCCTGGAAAGCCGTATCAAAAACAATTGAAGCAAGGATCCCACAGCCGCTGCGTATTCCCCCGCCTTGTTGCTGATTTCTTCCGACATCATTTCCAGGATTTGCCGCAAACTGGCCTGTTCTGCCTGGTCCGGATTGAGCATGACGGCAAAATCGGGTTGGAAAAACAGCATGGAATCTACCCCATTGGACCTGGCCGCTGCCGAATCCCGGATGCAATAAAATTGCTCATCAAAGCCAATCCACCAACCCTGGGTAGCCTGAGCCTCGACCATTTGAAGAACCTGTCCAGGGGCCACAAATAAGAGCGTACCCCCAAAAACGGTATAAGTCACCGCATCAATGGTAACCTTTACTTCTCCAGCGGTGATCCAATAAATAGTGTAGAAAGAATTACGGTGGGGTTGGGCCCGCAGGTCTCCCGCCCGCGCAGCCTGGTACAGAGGTGCTTCGGCGGCTTTCGCCAGAGGTGCGTCGGCGGCCGGCACGGGAGGGGTAAGAGCCTCTGGTCCATTCAATGGCGTAACAGCGAATGGGGTATCCGCTCCGGTCCGGTCTTTTAAACTATAGGTAGCAATGTCCTTAGCCTTCATTAAGATGAAGGTACGAATTTTTGCTGCCTCGCGCCATGGCTATGCGGCCCTGAAGGGCCGGCTTTTTCACCGGCCTGGAGGGGTCGCATAGCGTTGCGGAGGCCTGCTGGAGTGACGCCGGGGACTGTTAATTATGTAAAACGATATACCCGTAAGCCGGAAGCGTAACCGAGGCGCCCAAAGTCGATGTCGAACCATCGAAAGCATTGGTCCAGGACCCTTGTAAGGCAGTGGGAACAGTATAGGATATTGGAATACTTCTAAGGTTATCGATGACAACAACGGTGTCTGTTCCCAGCATCTTGGTGAACGCCACCACATCCGAAGAACTGTAGGTCGTCCAGGCACCCTGACGCAAGGCTGTGCTGGAAGCCCTGAAGCCCAGGATTTGCTTATACATGACCTCCATGCCGGGATTAATGCTCCAGTTGATGGTGGTGGAGGTATTGAAGTAAGTCAATTGCGTGGGACAGCCCACCTCTTGCCCGTTATACACCATTGGAATACCCTGCATATAAGCCTGAGCTAAAAAGGCAGCAATGGAGCCCTGTTGTCCTCCGAACAAGGTCAGGGGGGTACCGTCACTGAGGTCTACGTCGTGGTTGGACGTATAACGCATCATGTAGTCTCCGGCAGGCATGCTGCCGTATTCGGCAATGGTCAAACTATCCAGGGAAGTCACATGCTGCCCGTTAGCAAATATGTTCTTCATGATACCATAGGCACCGAAGTCGTATTGCAGGTTGAAACCAGCTGTAAATTCGGATGGCGCGCTGCCTTCTGCCAACAGCAACAGTTTATGGGTGCTGATGGCCCGCAAGGTATCCACCGCCTGCTGCCAGAAGTTGAAGGGTACGACGTCTGCATCATCCATACGGTAGCCGTCGATGTTGGCGGCATATACCCAGTATTTCATGGCCTGAATCATGGCTGCCCGCATGGGACTGCTGTTGAAATTCAGGGCTGCCACATCGTTATATCCATTGGGGCTGATAATGTTTCCGGCGCCGTCCGTTTGATACCAGGAAGTATTGCTGATCCAGGGATTATCCCAAGAAGTCTCTTCTGCCACCCAATCCAGGATGACCGCCATATTGCGCTGGTGGGCGCCGTCCACTAATGCACGCAGATCCGTCAGGGTCCCGTATTCAGTGGACACAGAATCAAAATATTGGATGCAATAAGGAGAGTTGATGGATTTCAGGACCCCAACAGGATAGATGGGTAATAAATAAACCACATTGATCCCCAATGCTTTAATGGAATCCAATCGGGCCGTTACCCCGGCAAAGTCCCCAGTGGAGCTGAAGGCCCTCATATTGACCTGATAAATGGCTGCATCCGAAGCATTCGGGACACCGCTAAAAGGGGTACCATATTGAGCAGGCGTCGTGGAGCCGGTAGTAGTACTTCCGCCACCACCGGTAGAACCCCCACCGGGCGTTCCGCTCTTAGAACAAGAGAGGAACGCCGACAGGGACAAGCAAAGGGCTATATGCAGCATACGATTCATGCGGGAAAATTAGTTCTTTTGAAGGGAATAGGAATAATGGCCGGACGAGGTCAGATTCAGGGTAATGGTATAGTTACCATCCGATGGAACGGTGATATTGGCAGTAGCGGCATTGTAGTAAATGGGGTTATCTGAATAAGCCAGGTTACCATTACCATCTACCCCAAAGTCTATCACCCATTCACCGTTGGCCCTGAATTTCCAGGATCCGCCGGCACTCATGTTACACGTCACCGTCCACAACTGGGTAGTAGGATTGAAAATCATCTTGGTATCTGAAGTCCAGCCTCCTGGGGTAGCGTCACCGATAATGCCCCATACCGTCTTTGTAGCTGTCCAGGTCAGCGATTTGAGGTTGGCAGTGACTTCATAATACCCCGAGTCCGGTACGGATAAACCGGCGGCGGCTCCATTGGTACTCATGGTTCCGTTACCTCCATCCCCATAATTGATATGGTTCCAGTCCGGTGCGCTGGTGTATTTGAAATAATTCAAACCAGCAGGAGACATATAAATGTACCCTTCATATACATAACTAAAAGCCGTTGAGAAGGGTGCAATGGTGGGCGCTGTAGGTGGAGACCAACCTTGATAAGCACCAGGCACATATAGATCCAATGCGTATGGCGTCACGATGACGGCCACCACATTGGTGTATACGGCAGGAATGACGGAAGTAGATCCATTGTCCTGCAAAGCAGCGGACTTAATGCGCACCAGCAGGGTATCGGGCGTACCGGGTACCATGCTCAGGGCATTGCACAAGCTATTGAAATCTGTTCCCAGATAGGAATAACTATTGACATCCGTACCGAGGTTGATGCTGGTAGCCTTTCCCCACGCAGCCGTGCCTAGAGTATCGGAAGGCACATCAAATTGCAGGGTATAAGTCACCGCCGCAGGAAATCCATAGTTGGCGCTGGGCCAACCGAAAGTGATGACCTGGGTTGAATCATTAGCGGATGTCAGGGTGACCGAAGACTGGGAAGCCGTAAGTACACTATCTCCATAACGCCCATTTGACCAGTAAAACTGGGGCTTGGGTTTAGCACAGCCAAATGCCAGCAGCGCTCCCAGCAGGGCGGCATAAAACAGGGGCGCAAGAATATTTTGTTTCATAGCAATCAGTTTTTAGGTTAAAACCCAGGATTCTGAATCAATTTGGGGTTAGCAATTAATTCGGTTTGAGGGATGGGGAAGAGATTGAAGTCCGAAGACACCGCTGTACCACCCAATACATTTCCCTTCCAGGCCCAGAGGTAATTGCCTTGGGTAAATTCACCGAAACGGATCAGGTCCGTACGGCGGAACCCTTCCCAATACAGTTCTTTTCCGCGCTCGTTGAGGATATCCGGTAAAGCGATACTGCTCACGTTGCCGGAAGTATTGCCATATGCCCGCTGACGAAGCAGGTTAAAGTAACTCAGGGCCTGACTCATGCTTCCACCGCTGCCTCCACGCAAAACCGCCTCTGCATAGTTCAGGTATTGTTCACCTAACCGGAACAAGGGAAAATCGGTGGAACATAATATGCCGTTTACACTCGGTGCGGGCTGACCTTTGGAAGTCACATTACTCCATTTGACAACGGCCAGTCCATCGGTAAAAGTGGTCACCACAGTGGCGTCCAAACTTTGGCCAGTCGTATTAAATATGGCCCGGCGATCCGTTGCACCAGAATAATCCCCAAACAAAGTGGGCAGGCTCTGGGTAGAACGATTCCCGGTCCATCCTCCGTTGGGTACGCCAAAATTAGCGGGCACCTGAGCCGCGCTGATAGAGGCATTCACCAGGTAGGAAGTACCCCCGTAATTCTGGGAGCTCACCCCATCATAGTTGATGGCCAGAATGGTTTCCGGATTGTTCAGGTTATTGTCTGCCAGGAACAGGTCCTGGTAAACCGGATGCAGGGTATAACCGGCATTGATCACCTTGGTGGCATAGGTAATGGCATCTGTATAGTGTACATTACCCGCGCCCAGGTAAACCTCGGCATTGAGGTATACGCGGGATAACAGCGCCCACTCAGCCGCCTGGTCGGCCCTTCCATAAGCATTGGTATGGGGCGCCGCCAAAGAGGAATCCGCGCCTTTCAATTCAGACACGACATAATTAAACAAATTGGCCCGGGTAATCTGCTGAGGCAGGTAGCCTTCCTGACCAATGGGGTCCTTATCAGTGACGAAGGCCGGACTGCCGTAGAGGTCCATCAGCACCCAGTACTGAAAGGCCCTCAAAAAGCGGGCTTCCGCCCTGAATTGACGGATGGAGTCCGCAGAGGCGCCCGTAAAACCCCGGGAAGCGATGTTGGCATCCGAAGCTTCCTGGATGAACAAGTTACAAACCGTAATCTGAAACAGACAACGGTCATACAGCGCCGTAACATATACGTTAGATGCCGTCCAATTCAACCCGTGAAACTGGTTGAGGTAGGGGTCGTTCCAGGCGTTGAGGCCCTCATCCGTGGTCAGTACTTCTGCATTCCAGAACTGCCGGAGAAAATCGGTTTCCGCAGGATCGCTTACCCCCGCAATAGCGATGTCTGAAGCGCCTGTGCCCTGAGAACTGATCAATGCATAGGCTCCGTAAGCCTTGGCCAGGACCTGCTGGTAACCCGATACGCTGCTGTATATGTCAGCACTGGTCAAAGAATTGGTAGGGGAAAGATTCAGGCTTTTCTTGCAGGAAGTAAACCCGGCAGAAAGCAGGACCAGACCCAGTGTAATATGATGAGATAACTTCTTCATGATAGCATTAATTAAATTAAGGGATCAATGATTAAAATACCAGATTCGCACCAAGGGTGAAGACTCTGGGAATAGGATAGAGGAGCTGGTCCACACCACCATAGATTTCCGGATTGATCCCCGTATACTTGGTCCAGGTAAATACGTTTTGGACATTGCCACTCAACCTTAAATTTGTTCTGGCCCCGAACACACTGCCAAAGTTGTAACCCAGTCCAAGGTTATCCATTTTCAGGAAAGAAGCATTCTGCACATAATAATCGGACTGGAATTGGTTGGAGTAGAAGTGCGTTTTAAGGAGATCCGTAGAGGCGTTATCAATAAACCCATTGGAGTTCAGGATATTGGTCTGGACACCACCTTGGGCCGCAATGGCATTATACATATAGTTGCCCAGGTTGGCCCTCAGTACGGTACTCAGGGTCCATTGCTTATAAGTGAAAGAGGTACTGAATCCGAACACTTCAGCAGGGAAGGGAGAATGGTCATGGTACAAATCATTCTGATTGATGATGCCATCGTGGTTCAGGTCTGCATATACCCCTTCCGCAGGCGCTCCGTTTTTCCCATAGACTTGGTGGTAGAGGAAAAAACTCTGGGCTGAGTAACCCACGGTGTTGATTTGCACATAACTTCCGCCCACCCCAGCACCTGTCAGGTCACCTTGAAAGGTCGAATCTTTAGTAGCCGTCAGTTTGGTGATTTTATTATTGTTGAAGGCTACGTTGAAGGCCACATCCCAGGTAAAGTTTTTCGTTTTCACGGGGGTGGCAGCGATGCTGAACTCGACCCCCTTATTGGTGATATTACCCACATTTTCCAATAGCGTATTGGCAAAGTTCGTACCAGCAGGTATGGGAATAGTATTGAGCAATTTGCTGGTCAGCTTATAATAGAAATCAACGCTACCCGTGATCCGGTTATTCAGGAACCCATAATCCAACCCAAGGTTGGTGGCATGTTCCTCTTCCCATTGAATATTGGTATTATATGGGGCTGGGCTATACATGTTGTAATACGCATCTCCAAACTGATATAAGGCAGAGTTGATACTGCGACTATATACAGGTTCGTAGGAATAGCCATAAATACCATCCTGGTTACCCGTTACCCCATAACTCAATCGGAGTTTTAAATCAGACAGGGCATGGGCTTTGGCCAGGAAATCCTCCTGATTAATCCTCCAGGTAAAGGCCACGGAGGGGAACAAACCCCAGCGGTCATTGGCAGCGAACCTTGAAGATCCATCATCCCTTAAGGAAGCTGCCAGCACATACTTTGAATTATAGGTATAGATCAGACGTCCATAATAAGATACAAGTGTATTCTCCGGTTTATCAAAGGGGGAAACAGGTGCAGAACCCGCGATGGTATCTCCGGCCGCGTTGTAGTTATAATAGCTGTAGTTGGTCTGTAGGTTGTTGTACCAACCATAACCAGCCGTAGCGCTGATGTTGCTCTTTATAGATGTAAAATACTTCGAGTAGTTCAGGTAAAATTCCAACACCTTATTATTGTTCTTGTTGGAATAAGGGTCGTTCATGCCGTTGGTTGGTAACTGCTGGGCAGCGTAAGCTGGTACGAATACATTACCATTACTTTTAGAAATATCATAGCCCAGGTTCAGGTTGGCGTGTAATTCCTCCAGGAAGGGCAGGGAATAATCCAGTTGTAGGTTACCAAAGCTCCTTTGCACGGTGGCGGTATTGTGGTAGAGATCCAGGAGCGCCAAAGGATTGCGGGTGGCATTGGGATTTAAGGAAGTCACCCCGTTAGCAGTGGTGGTCCACTCGAAGTAATTGCCGTAGGAATTTTCTGCGTGCACAGGTTGGGTGGGGTCCATATTAATGGCCGCACTGGGTGCACTTCCATTGGCAAAACGGGGCCAGTTTTCAGCGCCCTTGATATTCAGATCCACCTTCAGGTGATCATGCAGCAATCGGGGGCTTAAGGAAATGCCCACTGTTAAACGCTGCAAATTATCCGTCCTGAGCAATCCATTCTGATCAAGGTACCCAGCCGATATACGGTAAGGGATGCTCTTCAGGCTTCCGGTCAGGCTTAAGTTATTATCCGTGGTGAGGGCATTCTGGTAGATAACCTTTTGCCAATCTGTATTGGCCGAACCCAGCAAAGCCTGTTCCGCAGAGCTTCCCAGGGAGTCCACATATTGGCGGACCTGGCCAGCGCTAAAGACGGGTACTTCCTTGACCAGCTTGCCTTCAGACACCTGGGTCGAGAAGCTTATGATAGGCTTGCCCCTCTTTCCCTTTTTGGTGGTGATGATGATCACCCCATTAGAAGCCCTGGAGCCATAGATGGCGGCAGCGGCTGCATCTTTAAGCACCGTAAAACTTTCTATGTCGTTGGGGTTGATCATGTTCAAGGGGTCGCCCGTTCCATCAATATTATTACCGCTCAATGGCACCCCATCAATGACAATCAAAGGATCATTGCTGGCAGACATAGAACCTGCGCCGCGAATGCGGATGGTACCACCAGCACCGGGGGATCCTCCGTTGGGCGTGATGGATACCCCGGCTACCTTGCCGGCAATCAATTGCTCCGGCGTGGTGACGGTTCCTGTTTGGAAATCTTTGGAAGAAACCGTGGAAATAGATCCGGTCACTTCTTTCTTCTGGGTGGTTCCGTAACCGATAACCACTACATCGTTCAGCGACGTGGTGGATATCCTTAAAGAAATGTCCATGGGCTTTCCATGAATGACCGGAATCAGTTTGGCCTCGTATCCGATCATGGATACCTGTAAGACGGCCCCTAAGCCCGCTTCAATGGTAAACTCGCCATTTCCGTCCGTTTGAGTACCCCCGGTACTTCCCTTGATGGTGACGGTCACTCCACTCAGCGGCAAACCCTTTTCATCCCTGATGGTGCCCTTCACCTTCTGATCGGAGGTCTGACCGAAGGTCCAGGCCGACGGAAGGCAGAGGAGGCAACTCACCAATAGCAATACAATAGTTTTGGTAGCATGCATGACGTACAATGTTAGATGATGATCTGTGTTAATATACTAGTTCAATTTTTCCATTATTATTGGGGAACTGACAAGTCTGAACCGGCGCCTGGGATCCATCCGTTATAAAGGATACCGAACCATTGGAAACAGACACTGGGTTCCCATTTACTTTTACACCATTTAATCCATCGAATCCATGAAGGACCAGGTGGATCTGAGAGAACTTACTGCTCCCCTTCCCTTCCACTGCCTCCCAAACGATGCTGCGTCCCGCTGCATCGAAGTGAATGTTTCGCTTGTAATAATTCCCTTGTTCGTAGCTATAGCTTATGCCATCGTCTTCGTAGTAAACAAAATGTCCGCCCTCCGGTGCATAGTATACGTGTACGGTCAGGGTATCGGAAGGCTTTTCCGCAGTACTTTGCACCAAAGACTGCATAGGGATGATGCTTCCCCCTTTTATAAATACAGGCAACTGCCTTTGGGGAAGATCTACCACCATTTCCTGGCTGCCGCTCAGTTTGGATCCCCAGTACAGATTGTACCAGGTACCCTTGGGCAAGTATACCTTCTGGAAATCCTGTTTGGGTTTTACCGGAGCCACCAGAATGGCCGAGCCAAGGGTGAACTGGTTCTGGAAGCGGGGATCATAAATCTGGTATTCGTTGGTGTAATCAATGGCCAGTGACCTCAGCACAGGCAATCCGTCCTGAGTGGCCTCAAAGAAAGTAGCATAGATATAAGGTAATAAGGTATAGCGCAGGTCTATAAAATCCCGGCAAATATCCGTCACATCTTCCCCGAAGGTCCAGGGTTCGGCTGACTTGGTGTTGTTCTGGGTATGGTTGCGGAAATAAGGCAGGAAGGCCCCCAACTGCATCCAGCGCATATACAGCTCCGTGGTAGGGTTACCCGTAAATCCGCCCACATCCATACCCGTGAAAGGCATCCCACTCAGACCCAGGTTCTGTAGCAAGCGCACACCTGCCAGCATATGATCATCCTCCGCCCGGTTATCTCCTGTCCATAAGGCACTATAGCGTTGTAACCCGGCATAACCGGAACGGCTCAGTACAAAAGGCCGTTGACCCATGGCTGACTTAGCCCCTTCATAGCTGGACCTGGCCATTTCCAGACCGTAGACATTATGCGCCTGTAGCATAGTCGTGGCATGACCATCATAATCAAACAACACGTTATCCGGAACTTTCTGACCCCAGGTACTGATCTCGTTCATATCGTTCCAATAACCGGCAATCCCTTGATCCGCATAAGCACGTACCTGCTTACTCCACCACTGTCGGCCGGCAGCGCTGGTAAAATCCGTGAACACAGACCAACCTGGCCATACCTGGCCTGCGTATAATTCCCCGTCTGGGTAATGGAGGAATACCCCCGCGTTGTTTCCACTTTTATAAAAGGGATAAGCCGTATCGGCTTTGATGCCAGGATCCATGATCACCGTCAGGCGCATCCCCATGGATTGTAATTTGGCTGTCAATCCTTTAGGGTCCGGGAAACGATTAGGATCCCAGGAGAACACGCGGTATCCATTCATGTAATGAATATCCAGGGTGATGCCATCGGCTGGAATATGTTTTTCGCGCAGCGTAGCAGCAATACGTACGACTTCCGTATCCGGATAATAACTATACCGGTTCTGTTGGTAACCTAAGCTCCAGAGCGGAGGCAGGGACATACGACCCGTGAGTTGGGTATAGGCCGTAATCAAACCAGCCACCGAAGGGCGGTAGAAGAAATAATAGTTCATTTCCCCTCCCCTGGCCCCAAAAGAGGAAAAGCGGTTGTTGCTGGCGCCGAAATTGAAATCCGTCTGATACGTATTGTCCAGGAAAATACCGTAAGCGAGTCCGTGGTGCAGGCCTATATAAAAGGGGATGCTCGAATACAGGGGATCCTGGTCGGCCAGGTACCCGAAATGATCCTCGTTCCAGTTGGTATATCCACTACCCCGATGATCTACATTCCCCGTTTTTTCCCCCAATCCAACAAAACGCTCCCCATCCTGAAGGTGCTTATACGTGGTAACCGAGGTACCTACCCAGGAGGTAGACAAACCCGGTTCGTCCTCATTGATCAGTTGATGGTTTTTGGTGTAAAACGCTAAGGCAAAGGGGGCCTTATGGATTTGAATGTCCAGGGTATCCGTAGATAAGGTATAGACACTATCGGTTTGGGTCAGTTGAAGCGCAGCTAGCTCGGGTTTACCCACCACCGCGTAGGAGAAATCATCGCCCAATGGTTGAAGACTCATACGCACCCGGACGACGGAAGGGCTGTAGACAGACACATCCACAAAGGCATGTTCTGTGAGAATCTCCAGGTGTTGACCGCGCTGACGTAAGCTTTTGATTTTTCCAGGACCCTGGACTGGGGAAGTGGGGTTGTCCCCGGCGCGCACTACTCCGTTGGAACATAATAATAGGAGGATAAGTATCCATCGGAGACCGAGACTTCCTTTCATATAACAAGCTTCGATTTGTTTATTCAGATCAAAGAACGGAAGCTCACAGGCCCGAAGCAATTAGTACAGGGCCTTACATGGAAAATAGGCACCCTTTCGGGGGTTCACCTAAATTTAATTGATTGATTTTTAATTGATTGAATTAATATTAACAATTTCCCCTATATAGATAAATAAAAGGGGTTACACAGGCAAAAAAGGCAGTTTGAACCGGCTTAAACAGCGGGAATGGCCATGATCCGGTCCTCGAATTCCTCGTTGGGGACGATGGATTTGTTCTTGATCTTGGTTTTGTAGGAGTAGATGGTGTTGACCGAATATTCCAGGATCTCGGCGATCTTATCGTTGTTATTTATGCCCATTCGTATCAGGGCAAAAATCCGCAGGTCCGTGTTGAGGAGTTCCCCCTCTTTAAGGTGGACCTGATCCTCTTCTTTAAACAGGGCATTGTAAGCAGGAACAAAATGAGGGAATAACTTTAAAAACACCTTATCAAAATTCTGGAGCAGGCTGTCCTTTTCCTTTTTCAGGTTAATACTGCCGGCAATCACGCGGATGTCCTCATACTTCTGCTCCCCAATTTTCTTATCCAGGGACTTTTTAAACCGCTCAATACGGGTGAAAAAGTCAGAGTTAGCATTAAAAAAATAGCCAATATATTCTTCCTTAATCTTATTGGCCTCCATGAGTTGCTGATTAATCTCCTGTTGCTTGCGGTTGGCTTCCGTAATGATTTTCTGAGCCGTCTGCAACTTGCGGACCTGGAGGAAAATGACCACAATCAGGGCCACCAAAACAGCCAGGAGCAAAGTCAGGATGACGGCATACTCCACCAACCTTTGCTTTTGGCTTTCAATCGTATTGATCTTAGCCCCCTCAATCATCGGCAATAAAGCCCCAACCTGCACCTTCCGTTGCCTGGCCCCATAGAAGATGGCCTCCTCGTTTGCTTTTTCTATACACATAGCGGCGTTCTTCACGTCCCCGCTTTTAAATAGCATGGAAGCCAGATTCAGGATGGCAAAGGTTTCTTTGGTGGAGGAGCGGATATCGGCCATGGCCGCTTCCATAAGCAAATCCATAGCCCTATCGGAGTCCCCTTTCTGTGAATAAATCCCACTTAAAGTAGAAGTAACCAAAGCTAACTGATGGTCAGTCAACCCAGGAAGGGTCCTGATCTTCTGAAAACTGTCAAAAGCCTTGTCAATATCACCCGTCTTAAAATTGCGGAGTCCGTTATAATAGAGGTAATCAAAAGAGCCCTTGGGGAACACCAGGAGGGCTGAATCTATATAGATGCCTCCCTTTTTGTAATAGCCAGCTACATAGTATCCATAATTACTATAATCAGACAGGTCATAATAAAAGCGACCCATCAGGGCATAATACTCCGATCGTATAGAATCCGGCAACCCAGATCCATATATGGTTTTTAAGGAATCTATGGCCTCCGTATACATGCCGGAGGAAACCAAAATAAAACCCAATTTGATTTTGGCTTGTTGGAGCCGCAAAGGGTCCTTCATCGCATAAGCGATATCCTGTAGTTTAACGGCATAAGTAAAAGCAGAATCAAACTGGAACACCCGGTAAGCCTCATAGAGTTGGAGGCATAAGTCATATTGGGTGCGCAATTCTGTAGGCGAGGTCCCCTTGAGGGCTGTAGTAATTTTTGCGATGTCCGCGCGCTTGGCTGCATCAAACACCTCCACCGAATCGATGGTATGCTGAAGTGATTTTAATAGACTGTCCCTAAGCGATGATGCTTTAGAAAAAAGGGAAAAACAAGCAAAAAAAACGACAAGCAGTAAAAGCCGCATAGCAAACCTGATTTTGACGAGGGCCGGTCTGGGCCCGATATGGACCCGATCGTCAAAATTAGGGTTTCGCATCAGCACTTTTCCTGCTTGTCGCATTATAATTTACATCCTGCCATGTAGCGGCATATCTACTTCCGACTTAGCGGCCGAAGTCATCCTGGAGGCGCACAATATCGTCCTCATTAGAAGGATTGGACTCGTCCGTATGCTGCCAGATCTCTGCGATGATCCCGAAGGTATCCAGACCAACCAAACGGTGGCGCTCACCCTGCTGCAACTTGATCAGTTCACCTGGTTGGTATTTCTTTAAAGGACCCTCCTGATCCGTCAGGCTGGTTACTACTCCGGCCTCTCCGGCTACCACCCTCCAGATTTCCGCACGACGGAAATGGTATTGCCAACTCAACCGCTTGGTCGGTGCAACCACGAGGATCTTGGGACTGAGCTTATGCGTAATGGTGAAGTCTTTCAACTCCATGCCAGGAAAATATGTTTTGATAAAAGCAGGAGCCTGGGTTTCTTCAATCACAAAGAATCCACCCCAGGGCCTGGAAAAGTCGTTCTGAACTACAGTAAAACCTTGGGCGGCCAGGGTTTCCGCTATCTGGGAAAAAACTTGCTCCTTAGTGCTGGAAGCGGTGATTTGGAGATTCATTAGTCCGGTTTTAAGTCGGCAATAATACGGCAAATTATTTTGCTAATAAATGCTAAATCGAATTTGCACCCCACCACAACGCGAGTGGCGCCTTTTTCGTAGCTTCCATAATATGGTTAACCAAAAGTGGATCATTATAACCCTCATGCTGGCCACCCTCATGGCCTCCCTGGATTCCAGCATCGTTAACGTCTCTCTGCCCGTCATGCGAACTCAATTCAATGCAGGACTGGATGACGTCCAATGGGTGGTCACCGCTTACATGTTAGGCTTCTGTGTGTTCATGCCCCTGACCAGTTGGTTGAAAGAAAGAATCGGCTTCTTACGGTTATTCATAGGCGCCCTTATCATATTCACCACCGGGTCTCTGCTCTGTGGACTGTCCCATAGCTTAAGCACCCTGATCGCCGCCCGCGTACTTCAAGCCTTAGGCGGAGGAGCCATCACGCCCACCGTACTATCCATCATGTCCATCGTCTTCCCCAAAAACAAAAGAGGAAGCGCCCTCAGCTGGTGGGGACTGGGTTCCCTGTTAGGTCCTGCTTTAGGGCCCACACTGGGCGGCATCATCACCCAGGAGTGGGGCTGGCCCTTTATCTTTTTCATCAACATTCCCGTGTGCGTTCTCACCATATTCCTGGCTTTACGCTATTTGGGATTTTTGACATCCATGTCCCGTTCCAAACCAAAATTTGATATCAGAGGATTTGTCAGCCTGTCCCTATTTCTGGTTGGTCTCCAGTATGGCATAGCCCGCCTGGAAAGAGCCGGTGGAGGTTCCATAGAAGTGCTGGCCACCTTTGTCATTGCTTTTTTGAGCTTCATCTATTTCCTGCTTTGGGAATCCAGGCGGGATGACCCCCTCATCGACATATCCCTATTCCGTAACAACCTATTCGTACAATGCGAACTACTCACCTCCGTGCGCTCCGCCGCCTTGTTTGGTGGGATCTTTCTACTACCCTTTTTATTTCAGGGGCTGATGGGTTATTCTGAATTACAGTCAGGGATGCTCTTGCTACCCGGATCTATAGGTACCGCCATCATGACCCCCATCTCCGGCAAATGGGCTGACAAGCATGGCTCCCGGAACATCCTCTTATTAGCCCTAGTATTGCTCAGTTTATCCATGCTCGCCTTTGCCATGTCCGGCGTAGGTACCCCCTCCTATCTGATCATCATCACCGTATTCGTGCGCGGCCTAGGCATAGGCATGCTCATTACACCCCTTACCACCGCCACCGTCAACTCCGTGGAACCATCCCAAGTCACCATGGCGTCCTCCATCAACAGCCTTACCCTTCAGCTCAGCGGCTCACTCGGCATAGCCATGTTGGCCATCATCCATACCAATACCCTCACGCGCGAGACCGCTTCACTCGGCAATCATAACCTTGCGGAACACCTGGCTTTGCAGCGGGGATTTTGGGTTTCTTCTGGCTTGGTGGCTGTTGCTTTGATTCCGGCTTATCTCTTACCTAAGGGGCCT
>CAJCIQ010000036.1 GCA_903970475.1 Beijerinckiaceae bacterium | reverse complement strand
TTTATGGCCATGTACAAGACGGGTCCGCTCAATGTCGTATTCAGTCCGGGGCAATCCAATACAAACCAATTGACCAATAATGCCTATCTCGGTACCTACATGGGGCCCAACACCCTCTATGGAAACCTGGACATGGATTATTTTGTCAATCATGGAGGTATCGTCCACCTGCATATTTATCCGGATGGAAGTGATACGTGGAATATCAGCAGCATGGTCTTGCAACTGAACTTTGAAGGAGATATCTCTCAGAATGTCAAGTTCGGCGCCTTTACGGTCAGCGACAAGAGCACCGAAATGACCCTTTATTTCGATGGAACATTCAAGGCAAAAGGACAATAGAAAGCTTGCCTGCTAACCTATGGGGCTGCCTTCCCGGGAGGGCAGCCCTTTTTACTCATCTTTCAACATATAAAGTATGAAAACAAAATACATGTGGTTAGCCGTCGTGCTGCTGATCTCAGGATGGCCGCTGGCTTCCGAAGCCCAGGTTCTAAAGAACCTGGTGAATAACATGAAAAACAACATCGGCAACAAAACCGTGGCTCAGCCCGTTTCCAATAATGCCACTTCCCCCGCAGACTCCGCGGCAGGCATCAAAAGTTTCATGACGGGTACCGGTGGCAGGGGTTGGCTTTATCAATACCGGGTCATCTACAATTTATCTGCAAACAACAAAAAGTCAGTCTTCACGGACACCACCTCCTCTGTCATCACCGATTCACATAATGCAAGGACGGATATGGGGACTTTTGGAGAAAGAATGGCCGTAATGGGTCATGCCGGTATGCCCCGGTATAGCGTCACCCTTTTTCCGGACAAGAAAACCTATGTTTTTAATGTGATCGATACCGCCGCCCTGAGTTCATCCAGGGGCTTCACCTACCAGGTCACCAAAATAGGTGCGGAGACCATTCAGGGCTATAGCTGCATACATTCCAAAATGACCACCATCCATTCCGGAAAACAAGAATCAACTATGGACATATGGACTTGTAAAGACGTACCGGGTTATGCGCAAATGAAACAGTTAAACACCATACAGAACCTGACCATACCCATGCTAAAGGCACTCGAACAGGCCGGCTGTGATGGGATGTTTGTGAAAATGACTATGCAGGGACCCAATTACAGCATGGATATGTTGCTTATTAAAGCCGATCAACAAACCTTTCCGGATGCCCTGTTCCGGATTCCTGCCGATTATACCCAACAGTCAAGGGCTAATCCTTTTGCGCATTAAAAAAAGTCGGCTCCTGAAAAAAGAGCCGACACTGAGGACACCAAAATAAGCTTTTGGGGGTAAGAACCCAGATTCCACGCTGGGCCCTCTTGAATTATAATCTGTGGTATATAGAACGAAAAAATGTTCCAAAAGCACCATCCCGGAGCCAAAAAAAAATATTGGATGGACCCGAAAAAACCTAATCAGTTTTTCCCCAACTCCTTATCAATCTCCGCTATCAGGGCTTAACTCCTAATAAAAAAAGGAGCTTAAGCCCCTTTCCAAAAGTTTACCCTTTCTATGTAGTCATGTAATATTATAAGTTATAAGCCTTCAGCGTCATAGTGAAGCTCTTGTTCAGGTTAGTACCAACGCTATCCAGTTCATAGTCTTCAATACGTACCACACCGGTACCAGGAGCTATATAGGTATTGATTTGCTCCAGTATCTGGCTATTACAACTAATGGCTTCCTGTACGTTTTTCAGACAGGGTATGGTATCCACCGTGAAGGCAGAAGCCCAGCCATACAAGGCATAGGTGGTGGGGCAATTGGGATTGGTCGTATTATCTACAGATTGACCCAATAAAGCATCATCTACGGTAGAAGTACCAAAGAAGGTATAAGCGCTTCCGTTCACACTATCCAAACCATAAGCCGCCGTATTCGTTGGATCTACGCCGAGATAGGAGTTACCAAACCATCCGTTGGGATCGTTAATTCCATAAAATGTAACTGGACCGTTCTGACCGTTTATTTCTACGACGCTGCTGTTTACCGTCACTGTATCGAGGTAGACTGAGTCAAGCGCGCCGCCCTGGTTCTGGTTGAATACAGAATCGGTGTAAATCCAATAGTACCCCGCTGCCAAAGGAATCAAAGGAGAAGAAGGTACCCCGGTACTTGTATGGTTATTGGAGGTACAAGAGACTGCTACGAGTGCGATGGTTGCAATAAGGATCAATTTCCGCATAGGAACTTCGTTAAATGATTTTTCTGCCTATAAGACCTGAAAAAAAGTTTAACGTTTATTCCAGGGTTACAATTTATAGGCAACTTTCTAACCAATAATACGAAATAATGTCATTTTCGTTGGGTAGGCTTACCTATGATCGGTTCAGATTCCCCCACGAACGGGTAAAAGCACAGGCTTAAGATGTATAATCCTGGCCCAATGCATAAACCGCATTACCTGGAAAGTAGGATCGAGTTCATACCACTTCTTGGCGAAGTTGGGACTGGTTCCATACTTATGGTGGTTATTCTGAAACAATTCTCCCATAAGAACGATGCCCCAGGGCGTAGTATTGCGGGAATGGTCTCCGTTATTGAAATTTTGGTATCCGTACTTGTGTCCGCACCAGTTCACAATAGCTCCCTGTACAGGCCCCATCAGAAAATGGATGGGCAGTAACAGAAACCACCAGAGGTTAGGAGCGAAGTAGCAATAAAACGCAATATAACCTGCCATAAAGGTCAGCCTGGTGATCATGTTATCTCCAAACTTGTCCATCTTTTCCCAGATGGGAATATATTCCCTGGTAAATTCAGGATCAGGCATGCTTTCCCCTATCAGGTAGGCGTTATACATCTTGCGCGTATGCCACATCATCTGCCATACGTCCTTGAAGAAATGAGGGCTATGCGGATCCTTCTCCGTATCGCTGTAGGAATGGTGCATCCTGTGCATAACTGCGTATGCCCTGGGCACCAGATAAGAAGACCCCTGAGCAAACCAAGTCAGGAAGTAAAAAATTTTTTCGCGTTTTGTGCCGGTAGTATACATCTGATGGGAAGCATACCTATGAAGGAAAAAGGTATGAAAGAACAGAGAAACAAACCAGTGCGCCACAAAGAAAATGAGAATTGCTATCATGTCACTAATTCGATAAGAATCCGCAAAGTTACCCCATCCGTTCCATAAACCCGTGTAAAGAAAACATAAATAAAATGATCATATCTTGTACAGAGGGTTCAACTCCAATTGGTTCAAGCCCTTAGCGAGACACTTAAAATAAACACAAATTTGCCCAGATTTACATGGGAACTGGTTTTACACTTATCTTAGGGGCTTACTTATTCATGACTATGGCAAAACCATTGATCAGGGGAGTTCTTATCTCTACCTGCCTGATTATCTCTGGGGCCCTGAATGCCCAGACTTTTACCCACGCCGATACCCTGAGGGGCGCCATTACCCCTGAAAGAGCCTGGTGGGACTTACAGCACTATGATCTTCACGTTACCCCTGACATCAACCACAGGACCATTTCCGGGTTCAATACGATTTCCTATAAAGTGGTTCAGCCCAATACGGTTATGCAGATAGACCTCCAGGCGCCGCTAACTATAGATAGCGTCAAACAAAAGGGTGAATCTCAGCCCTTCACCAAGGATGGCAATGCCTGGTTCATCCACCTGACCCATAAACAAAGGGCTGGTAACACAGAAGACATCACCGTTTGGTACCATGGCACGCCCAGGGAAGCCAAAAATGCACCCTGGGATGGGGGTATAGACTGGAAGCAGGACTCCCTGGGTAATCCCTGGGTCAATTCAGCTTGTCAAGGGCTGGGTGCCTCTGCCTGGTGGCCCAATAAGGATCACCAGGCCGATGAGCCGGACAAAGGGGCTAATATCTTCGTGACGGTTCCCGATAGCCTTATGGATGTATCCAACGGACGCCTGAAAAGTGTCAGTCCGGTAACCAATGGGATACATACCTACGAATGGGTGGTCAAATCCCCGATTAATAACTATGACATTTCCATTAACATAGGCAAATATGCCCACTGGAGCGATACCACCTTGGGTGAAAAAGGCATACTTACCCTGGATTTTTACGTACTGGCTTATAACCTGGAAAGGGCTAAGATTCACTTCGCCGAGAATGTGAAGCCAATGATCCATTGCTTTGAATACTGGATGGGGCCCTACCCCTTTTATGAAGATGGATATAAACTGGTAGAAAGCCATAACCTGGGCATGGAACACCAGACGGCCGTTCAGTATGGCAACCATTATATGAATGGATACAGAGGCAAGGACCTTTCGGGCACAGGCTGGGGATTGAAATGGGACTTTATCATCATCCATGAAAGCGGTCACGAGTGGTTTGGCAACAACATCACCACCCAGGACCTGGCTGACATGTGGGTGCACGAAGGTTTTACCAACTATTCCGAAACCCTATATACCACCTGTCAATCCGGTAAGGATGCAGGTTATGCCTATTGCCAGGGAACGCGTAAGAACATCCGGAATGATAAACCCATTATTGCCCACTATGGGGTGAATGAAGAAGGGTCCGGAGATATGTATTATAAAGGAGGTAATCTGCTCAATACCATCCGTTGCCTGATCGATGACGATGAAAAATTCAGGCAGATCCTCAGGGGACTGAACAAGACCTTTTACCATCAGACTGTTACCACGGCTCAGGTCGAAGCCTACGTCAGCAAGTATAGCGGCATTGACCTGGCCAAAACCTTCGATCAATACCTGAGGACCACACAGATCCCTACCCTCACTTATATTCTGAGGGCCAACGGAGAAAACTCCAGCGTGATTGATTTCGCATGGACCAATTGTATAGATGGCTTCAATATGCCTGTCCGTTTTAAAATGCCGGATGGAAGCACCAAGTTGATGCAGGCATCCACGGGTCAAATGGAAGCAACCCTGCCCTTCAGTATGGCAAAATTGCAAAATCAGAAGGCCTTGCTTGATCCCAACGTTTACGCAAACGAGGCCGCCCAATAATTGAACTATGGGGCAGATCCGCCGTCAAACTATTCTTTCCAGTTTATCGTCGTATATCGGCTTTTTGGTAGGTGCACTCAACACCTACCTTTTTGTACGTGCCGGGGTAGGATCTTTCACCACTGCTCAATATGGTCTTACCCGCGCCTTCACAGACATAGGTCAAATGATGTATGCCTTTGGAAGCCTGGGTGTCCCCTATATCCTTTACAAGTTCCTACCCTATTATAAGGACAACCTATCTAAAAAAGACAATGACCTTCTGACCTGGGTATTGGCCTTGGTTACCCTGGGTTTTGGTTGCGTCTTATTGTCCGGCTGGATATTTGAACCCCTGATTATCCGGAAATATTCCAGTCAATCCGCATTGTTTGTATTCTATTACCGCTGGGCCTTCCCTTTTGGCCTGGGCTACCTGTATTTCTGTGTACTGGAAGCCTACGCGGTAGCCATGAAGCATTCCGTATACTCTACTTTCTTGAGGGAAGGTGCGGTGAGGGTCTATGTTTCCATACTCATTGTCCCCTTTGCATTTCGTTGGATCAGCTTCGACACCTTCATTAAAATATTCAGCTTACAATACGTTTGTATCACGATCACCCTTTGGTTATACTTAAGGAAACGTCACCTGACCCACCTGACCTTTCAACAAAGTAAGGTCACCCGGAGGTTGAGGAAAAAGATCATCAGCATGCTCTCCCTGGTCTACGGGGGAATCATTATCCAAATTGTCGCCCAATCCCTGGATGGACTGCTGATCATGGGTTTCAAAGGACTGGCTTATACGGGGGTGTATGCCTTTTTAGTCTATGTAGCCAATGTCATTCAGGTTCCCCAACGCAGTGTACAATACGTAGCCATCCCCCACCTATCCAAAGCCTGGAAAGATAAGGACATGGGTACCATCTCAAGGATTTATCACAGGACCTCCATCAACCTGTTAATTATCTCCAGCTTCCTGTTTTGCCTGATCATGCTCTGTTACGAGAATGCTATACCTGTTTTTCATATCAAACCCGAATATGCTCCCTGGTTTGGCGCTTTATTCCTACTGGGTATAGCCAGGGTGATTGACAGTGGTACCGGGGTAAATAGCCATATCATAGGCACTTCCACTTATTGGAAATTCGAGTTCTTTACCGGGGTCATTTTTTTGGCTTTCAGGATTCCCCTGAACATCTTGTTGATCAAGCATTACGGGATTCTGGGATCTGCCATAGCCGACCTGATCTCTATGGTCATTTACAATGGAATACGCTGGGCTTTTCTGGCCATAAAGTTCAAGATGCAGCCCTTTAATTACAAAAGTGGCCTGACCTTGCTCTATGCAGCGGCTGCCTATGCACTGGTTTGGTGGTCCTGTGCATCCTTGAATGGATGGTCCTCCCTGTTTGTAAAATGTATCCTGTTTGGAGGGATATATGGGGTGGCGGTACTGGTGTCCAAACTAACGCCCGATGCGGCTCAGGTTTGGGAAGGCGTTAAAAAGAAACTACCCTTCAGCAGATAACTATTGGGTTATTCTACCCGCGCCCCGGAAACGCACCCGCCAATAATCGTCTCCCAGGTCAGAGATCATGACGCCAAAAGAAGTAGAGGCGTGGACAAACTTATGGTTGGCCAGGTAAATGCCGACATGGGTAATCCCTCTTTTGGTACCGAAAAATACCAGGTCTCCCTCCTGCATTTCGGAAGAAGAAACGTGGTGACATTCCTGGTATTGTTCCGAGGATGTGCGTGGAAGGCTAAGGTTGAATACCGTCCCTTCCAATACCTTGGCAAAACCGGAACAATCAATACCATTCTGGTCATTACCTCCCAAATGATACGGAGTGCCTATCCATTGGTCGATGAATCTGTAGAGGGTCATATTGGTGATCAACTCAACCGGAACGTCCAGTTGTATGGCGTATTTGAAATTGAGTCCATCCAGGTTCTCAATGTTCAACCCCATCCTATTGACATAATCATACCCAGGTGTCGTGAGTGGCATGCCCATGGTTCGCACCGGCGTATTTTTAACATACCCGGCAGCAGGTGCGGAAGGAGGGGGCGCCGTGGCATTTCCTGCGCTGGACGAGTGCCGGGAACTGCTACAACTGCTCAAGGCGAGCAACACACACACACATGGTAGGGTATAACGCACTAGGGTTAGTATTCAGGCGGCAAAATAGTAAAAAAAACCGGGCCGGAGAAGCCCCCGTGATCGGAACAGGTATGCACCCTTTGTGGATAACCCAAACCAAAAAGACGCTTACCTGTCGTAAATTTGCCTTTACCATGAAATTTTCCCACCTACATACCCATACACAATATTCACTACTGGATGGAGCCGCCTCCATAAGCTCCCTATATAAAAAAGCCATCAAAGACGGGATGCCTGCTTTGGCTATTACGGACCATGGCAACATGTTTGGCGCTTTTGAATTTGTAGCCGAAGCCCATAAGAATAAAAACGAAGATGGGTCTCTTAAAGTGAAACCCATTGTTGGTTGCGAATTTTATGTGGTAGCAGACAGGACCAAGCGTGCTTTTACAAAAGATCAGAAAGATGAGCGTTACCACCAGGTATTGCTGGCCAAGAACACAGCCGGATACCAGAACCTCATCAAACTGACCAGTGCGGGATACATGGAGGGCTTATACGGGAAGTATCCTCGTATCGACAAGTCCCTGATAGAAAAATACCATTCCGATCTTATAGCGACAACCTGCTGCCTGGGAGCCTACGTACCGCAAACCATCTTACATGATGGGGAGGATGCCGCCGAAAAAGAGTTCCGCTGGTGGTTAGACATGTTTGGAGAAGACTACTATGTAGAATTACAAAGGCATGGTTTACCCGAACAGGAAAAGGTCAATGAAGTCTTATTAAAATTCGCCCGTAAATATGAAGTCAAAGTCATAGCGTCCAACGACAGTCACTATACAGACAAGGACGATTACGACGCCCATGATATCCTTTTGTGCATCAACACGGGAGAAAAGAAAGCCACCCCCGGTTATGACGATTTCGTCAACGATGATGTTCAGTTGAAAAACAGGCGCTTTAAATTCCCCAACAACCAATTTTATTTCAAGGATACCCGGGAGATGACGGAGCTTTTCTCCGACATACCCGACGCCATCGATAATACCAACGAGATCGTCTCAAAAGTGGACGTACTCAATTTGAAAAAGGACATCCTCCTGCCCAACTTCCCCGTTCCAAAGGAATTTCAGGTACACGCAGACAGCACCCTCAACCAATGGGAGTACCTCCGGCACCTTACCTATGAGGGGGCCCATAAGCGATACAACGACTTCACAGCGGAGATTCAGGAAAGGGTAGACTTTGAATTGTTCACCATCAAAACCATGGGGTTTGCCGGTTACTTCCTGATCGTCTCCGACTTTATCCGGGCAGGGAGGGAACTGGGCGTATTTATCGGGCCCGGCAGGGGCTCTGCCGCCGGAAGTGTAGTAGCTTATTGTATAGGAATCACCAATATAGACCCCATTAAGTATAACCTGCTGTTCGAACGTTTCCTCAACCCGGATCGTAAGAGCATGCCGGATATAGATACCGACTTTGACGACTCAGGACGTCAGAAGGTCATCGATTACGTCGTTCAGAAATACGGACGTAATCAGGTCGCCCAAATTGTTACCTACGGTACCATGGCGGCTAAAATGAGTATTAAGGACGTAGCCAGGGTAATGGACCTTCCTTTGGCCGATGCCAACGCGATGGCGAAATTGGTTCCGGATAAACCGGGTATTGAATTGCGCCGGGTATTGCATGCGCCCCTTACGGCCAAGGACGGAGAAAAGTCTCTTTCTGAGAAAGAGGGATTGATCGCCGATGACCTGGAAAACGTCAAACGCATACGTCAGATCTACGATGGGAATGACCTTCATTCCAAGGTACTCCATGAAGCAGAAAGACTGGAGGGATCTGTGCGCAATACCGGTTTGCATGCTGCGGGCATCATCATTGCACCCGAAGACCTGATGAACATCATTCCCGTCTGCACCACCAAGGAATCAGAACTTTTGGTAACGCAGATCGAAGGCAGCATCATCGAGGAAGCCGGCGTTATCAAAATGGACTTCCTGGGGTTAAAAACCCTCACCATCATAAGGGATGCCTTGCGCATGATCAAGGAAAACCATGACATAGATATCGTTATAGATGATGTCCCGCTGGATGATCCTAAAACATTCGAGATCTACCAAAGGGCCGATACCATCGGTACCTTCCAGTTCGAAAGTCCAGGGATGCAGAAATACCTGCGCGAGCTCAAACCGGACCGGTTTGACGACCTGATCGCCATGAACGCCCTGTATCGTCCCGGCCCGCTGGAGTATATCCCCAACTTCATCGCCCGTAAGCATGGTACGGAAGCCATCGTCTATGATGTGCCCCAAATGGAGGAATACCTCAAAGAAACGTACGGCATTACCGTCTACCAGGAACAGGTGATGCTCCTGAGCCAGAGTTTGGCTGGATTTACCAAAGGCGATGCGGACGTCCTGCGTAAGGCCATGGGTAAAAAGCAAAAATCTGTACTGGACAAAATGAAGGGCCAGTTCCTCAAAGGAGCAGGGGAAAAAGGGCATCCGGCTGATAAACTTGAAAAGATCTGGACCGACTGGGAAGCCTTTGCCCAATACGCCTTCAACAAATCCCACTCCACCTGTTATGCCTTCGTGGCCTACCAGACCGCCTACCTGAAGGCCCACTACCCTTCCGAGTATATGGCAGCCGTACTCAACAACGCCGGCTCTATAGAAAAGATCACCTTCTTCATGGAGGAGTGTAGGCGTATGGGTCTCAAAGTGCTGGGCCCCGATATCAACGAATCCAAAGCAGGCTTTGCTGTCAACAAAAAAGGAGAGATCCGTTTCGGCCTCGCCGGTCTCAAAGGTGTAGGTGAAGCTGCTATTGATGCCCTGCTGGCAGAAAGGGAAAAAAAGGGGCCTTATACCGATATCTGGGACATGATCAAACGCATCAACCAGCGGACCGTAAACAAGAAGTCCCTGGAATGCCTGGTGAAGTCCGGTGCATTTGAATGCTTCCCCCAATACCATAGGGGCCAATATTTCTTCGTGGCTCAAGGGGAGCAGATCAACGGGTTGGAAAAGATCATCAAGTTTGGTAACCAATACCAAACCAATATCCAGACCCAATCCAATTCCCTTTTTGGGGATATGGCCATGCCCGCCGTACAGCCCCCCAAACTACCCGATTGCGAACCCTGGACCCTTACAACCCTGTTGGAAAATGAAAAAGAAGTGACCGGGATCTTCCTGAGCGGACATCCCCTGGACCACTTCAAGTTCGAAATCCAGCATTATGGCATCACCCCTATAGTAGATTACAACGAATTCAAAGACGGCATTACCCTCCAGGCTAACCCCTTCCGGCTTTTCCGGCTGGCCGGACTGGTAGCCGATGCCCAGCACCGCATATCCAAAACAGGTAAACAATTTGGCATATTCGGGGTGGAAGACTACTCCGGAAAGATGGAAATAGCCCTGTTTGGAGAAGACTATATCAAATTCAAGGACTACTTCGCTCCCGGTACCGTCATCTGCATATCAGGAGGCTTTAAAAACCGCTTTAACCGGGAGGATGACTTCGAGTTTAAGGTGAGCAGTATTATGCTGTTGGAAAGCCTGAAGCGGACCATGACCCGTCAGTTGCTCCTGGAAATCCACCCCATGTTACTAACCGAAGAAATAGTGGATTTCCTCCAAAATCAGATCGATAAGTATCCCGGAAAGACCGCTTTGCGCATACAGATGAAAGACGAAACTTCTGGCAGAAGGATTGGGCTTCAACGCATTGGATCCGGCGTGGAAATGAATGACGAAATGACGCACTTTTTGCTCCAACATCCTGACGTAGAGGTCAATGTTGTGACAACGGCGTGACGATAACATGCCATTGTACCAGGATATACCGAATGGTTGTATTTTTGCATCAGGAACAAGAAAATAACTTAAACTTAAACAACGTATATGGCACAAGAATTCACAGACAGCAACTTCAAACAAACTGTATTGGAGTCCGATAAATTGACCATCGTGGACTTCTGGGCAGAATGGTGCGGACCCTGTCGTGCAATCGGACCTGTTATTGAAGAATTGTCTAAAGAATATAACGGACGCGTTAACGTAGGTAAAGTTAACGTGGACAACAACTCCCAGGTGAGCACAGATTATGGTATCACTTCAATACCTGCCATCCTGTTCTTTAAGAACGGTCAATTGGTAGATAAAATCGTAGGTGCTCAACCTAAGGGCAACTTCGTTAAGAAGATCGAAGCCCACCTGAGCTAAACCACCAGCCAAAGTAATTTCAACTTTAGCAAACATAAAGGTCACAAGCCGTCCTTCTTTTGGGGGATGGCTTATTTTTTGCCCGCGCGGTCACATCAGCCCTAACTTCACCCAAAAGTTTTTACATAACTTTCAGCAGTCATCACAGTTAACCCTGATACCTTATAATCCCTCAAATTCCTGGTAAGTAATACATCGACTTCCCTTTGTAGGACAGTATGATATTGTACCGCATCTTCGAAGTATGACATGGAACTATTTAGCGCGAGGTCGATTATTTTATCATCAACACCAAGTACACTTACCAATACCTTAAATTCCCTTAAAATGCCAAGCGCTTCTTGCTTTCCATACTGTTTGGATAATAGATAATGCAGATTGCTAAAACTTAGGGAAGAAACAGAAATGGAGATTTTAGCATGATCTGCCAATGTAAAAAGCTTAGCCGCGTACTCGTAATGTGGCATTCGCGAGGCTAGGAGATCCAATATGATATCCGTATCCACAAAAACCTTCTCCTTCATGTTACCTGTACTTCTCAGATATATAATCCCTGCAACCCGTCTTGGTATCGTAGTCAGGAGGTAGATTTAATACGCCTGAAAGTTTCTTCACTAATGGTGAAATTTCTTCCAGGCTCCCTTTGCCTTTGTCTGTATTAGCTATTTTCCTTAGGAAGTTTTCCACCAATTTTGATAGACTGGTATTTTTCAACTTGGCATATTCCTTAGCCCGTTCAATGACATCAGGGTCTAAGGCTAATGTAAGTTTAGTCGCCATAATTTGTCCTTATACGTACAAATGTGCAAAATTTTTACGTACAATTTATACTACTGCTTCAACTCCCCAACTCGCCCATCGGAATACCCCACCAGCACCTCCGTAGCCAGGCCGATGAACAACCCATGCTCAACGACCCCCGGAATATCGTGCAAGGCCTCTCCCAGAGAGGCAGCATCGGAAATCACACCGAAATGGCAATCCAGGATATAGTTCCCGTGATCGGTAATATAAGGGCTACCATCCGCAGCGGCACGCACCGTTACCGATGGACAACCCAGGGCCAGGATCTTACGGTAAACCTGCTTATAGCCAAAAGGAATCACTTCCACCGGTAAGGGGAACCTACCCAAAGCCGGCACCAGCTTCTGCTCATCAGCAATGACCAACATGCGTTTGGAAGCAGCAGCCACCATCTTTTCCTGTAGCAATGCGCCCCCTCCACCTTTGATGAGTTGCCAACCAGGATCTACTTCGTCCGCACCATCTATAGTGAGCGCGAGTTGTTCTATATCGTTTAAGGTAGTCAGGGGAATACCCTGAGCCCTTGCCAAGTCTTCTGTTTGTTTGGAAGTTGGGACCGCTTTGATATCAAAACCTTCCTTCACCTTGGCACCCAAGGCCAGGATCATCCAATAGGCTGTCGTTCCCGTTCCCACACCAATGACGGTGCCCGGTTGTACAAAGGTGGCAGCATATTCGCCCACCTTCTTTTTCATCTGATCTTTTTCTGATAGCGTGCTCATCTAGAATTATGGATGTGGTTTAACTTCTTCTACGTGCAATCTTTTATGTTTATAGCGGAAGGCCAGGGGAAAAACAATCCCCAATACCAAAGCGTACCCTGCAAACACCAACCAGCAACTATGCCAATCGACCACTTTATTAACGGTATAGTGATCTATGACCCTTCCGCTGAAGAAGCCTCCCAAAAAGGCACCCAGTCCATTGGTCATGATCATGAACAACCCTTGCGCACTGGCCCGGATATTGTGCGGAGCCTCCCTTTCTATAAACAGTGATCCGGAAATATTGAAAAAGTCAAAAGCCATACCGTACACAATCATCGACAGCACCAGGAAAATAAGCCCATCGCCCGGATTGCCAATGGCAAATAGGCCAAACCGGAATACCCAGGCAAATATGCTCAGGAGCATCACCCTTTTGATCCCAAAACGGTTGAGGAAAAACGGAATAGCCAGTATGAATAACGTTTCAGAGATCTGGGAGATAGACGTCAGCAGATTAGGATGCTGAACCGCAAATGACTTTGGATAGATAGATGAAAATGAATTGAGAAAAGGTTCCCCAAAGGCATTCGTAATCTGTAGGGCTGCCCCCAGAAACATAGCGAAAATGAAGAACACCGCCATGGTCCCCTTCTTAAACAATACAAAAGCATCCAGCCCAAGGGAGGACATCACACTTCTGGATGCCGTCTTCACCGGAGGGCAAGCCGGCATGGTAAAAGAATAGATCCCCATCAAAATACCCGCTCCCGCAGAAACGTATAGTTGGGAAACGCTGATGGTCCAGTGAGAGAAGTCGACCACCCACATCGCGCAGATAAAACCTATGGTTCCCCATACCCGGATAGGTGGAAAGTCTTTGACAATGTTGAAATTGTTTTTCTCCAATACTATGTAAGACACCGTATTGTTTAACGCTATGGTAGGCATATAGCACATGGCGTTAAGGAGCATGAGTATATACAAAGTCTGGTAATCAGTAACCCGCGTAGCCGCCAACAGCAAACCAGCCCCTACCAGGTGACACAACCCTAACAATTTTTCCGCATTGACCCATCTATCGGCTATAATCCCCAGCAGCCCGGGCATAAACAGGGAGGCGACACCCATGGTTCCGAATATGCTTGATATTTGCAAACCTGTAAAGTGCAGGGTACTAAACATATATCCACCCAACGACACCAACCACGCTCCCCACACAAAATACTCCAGAAAATTCAGGATCGTTAAGCGGAACTTGATAGTCAATATATAAGCTTTAATGGTTATGTAAATGCTTTAATGCTTAATGTACAGGCGCCTGTGCAGGGATAAATTTACACGATCCTGGAATATCAACAATCCATAACTTTGCTGGAATTAAATGCTTATATCAAATGGGCGCCCTTACAGAATTAGAAACCATCGTTAGCACGGCCGATAGCGACCTTAGACCAATAGGAGAAAAGATATTAAAGGGCCAGCGAATCACGGGAGCCGAAGGGTTAACCCTGTTTGAAAAAGGAAGCCTGTCCTACCTGGGCGCCCTGGCCAACTACGTAAGGGAAGCCAAACATGGGGACGTGACTTACTTTAACCGAAATTTCCATATAGAGCCCACCAACGTTTGTATTTATACCTGTGCTTTTTGTTCTTACTCCAAGTTATATGCCCATAGGGAAGAAGGCTGGGAACTCAGTATTCAGCAAATGATGGACATCGTAAAGAAGTATGACGGTAAACCCGTAACCGAAGTCCATATCGTTGGGGGGGTCCATCCCAAAATGAACCTGGATTACTTTGCGGACCTCATCCGTCAGATCAAAGCCCATCGCCCAGACCTGCACGTCAAAGGCTTCACCGCCGTGGAACTGGATTATATGTTCCGCAAAGCCAAACTAAGTGTAGAAGAAGGCATGGCCAAACTCAAAGAAGCGGGGCTACAGTCTTTACCCGGAGGCGGAGCGGAAATCTTCCATCCTGAAATAAGAGAAAAGATCTGTGCGGACAAAGTAGACGCCGATGGATGGTTGCACATACACAAAGCCGCTCATGCGTTAGGAATGCATACCAATGCAACCATGCTTTACGGCCATATAGAATCTTACGCCCACCGCATTGACCATATGCAAAGGCTCAGGGATCTCCAGGACCAAACCGGAGGTTTCAATACTTTCATTCCGCTTAAATTCCGCAATAAGGAAAATGACATGAGCGACGTAGCTGAAGTAAGCGTTGTGGAAGACATGAAAATGTATGCGGTAGCCCGCCTGTTCCTGGACAACTTCCCCCACCTTAAAGCTTACTGGCCCATGCTGGGTAGACAAAAAGCCCAGATGACCCTTTCCTTCGGCGTCAATGACCTGGATGGAACCATAGACGATTCCACAAAGATCTATTCCATGGCTGGGGCAGAAGAGCAAAGGCCTGCACTGAGCACCGCAGAACTCGTAGCCCTGATCAAACAGGTTAAACGCGCTCCCGTGGAAAGGGATACGGTATACAATACCATTCATGATTATTCCAATGTCAGCGTGGAGTCCATGATGGCCGATCCTTCATTTAATTAAGCCCCAGGCCCTATATATGAAACGTTTTGCCCTCGCAGCCTTGATGTTGGTCTTTGTGTCCTGTAATAACCATAAAGGACTGAAATACCTGGAAGCGTACGTAGGTCAACTGCCCTCCGCATCCGGCATTTGGAAATCGGAGCCCTTGCACACCCAACTTAAGGAGCTTACCGGCGACCAGTATGACCAGTTTGTCAAGTACATGGACGCGGCTTCGCCCCTGGTGAAGGATACCCTCCTGTACACCTATGCACCCATTGTGCACGATTCCACCAAAGGATTTGCTTACATCCTGATTGATACGAAAACCAACAATATTCAGGCGGCTATGGAAACCAATATGGCCATTCAGAAGTATCAGTCGCCAAAGGAAGCCTTTACCGTCCCCGCAGCGATTCAGCAAAAGCTCGACTCAGCACTCAGGTAAGCTCAGGGGTATATTTACTGCCAATCCTCCGTCGGCGGTTTCCTTGTACTTTGTATTCATGTCCTGGGCCGTATCCCACATGGTTTTAACTACCGCGTCCAGCGAGACTTTAGCATAATCCGGTGTGCTTTGGAGGGCCAACTGGGAAGCTGTAATGGCCTTAATGGCTCCCATGGTATTGCGCTCAATACAGGGAATCTGCACCAGCCCTGCGATCGGATCGCAGGTCAGGCCAAGGTGGTGTTCCATGGCAATTTCTGCGGCCATCATTACCTGGCGTTGGGTACCACCCAGCACTTCGGTCAGACCAGCCGCCGCCATGGCAGAAGAAACACCTATTTCAGCCTGACATCCACCCATGGCAGCAGAGATGGTGGCGCCCTTTTTAAAAATGCTCCCAATCTCCGAGGCGGTTAATAAGAAAGTGATAATCTTATCCTCGTAATAGCCGTCGCAGAAAGCCACAAAATACTGTAAAACGGCAGGGATGACCCCGGCAGCCCCATTGGTTGGGGCAGTTACTACCCTGCCGAAACTGGCGTTTTCTTCGTTTACGGCCAGGGCAAAACAACTTACCCAGTCCAGAATATATTGGAAGCTGGCGCCTCCGGCCCTGATAGCCTGCAACCAGCCCTCGAAATCCGTATAGGTCCTCCCCTTCAGTAACTGCTTATTTAATCCATTTGCCCTACGCTTTACCTGAAGTCCTCCGGGCAGGATCCCCTGGGCATGGCAACCCTTATAGATGCAGTCCTTCATCACGTTCCAGATATGGAAAACCCCACTCCTGGTCTCCGCCTCTGACCTCCAGGTATTTTCATTTTCCATCACCACTTCCGAAATACTCATGCCCGTTTTCATGCACCAATGGAGCAGATCTCCGGCATGATCCACAGGGAAAGGCAATTGCACAGAGGCCGCAGCTCCTGGTGTCTCTCCTTCCTGTTGAATAAAGCCTCCGCCTATGGAATAATAGGTTTCCGCCATGGATCCGCCATCTTCGGTTTGAACCAGGAAAGTCAGGGCATTGGGATGATATGGAAGGGTCTCCGTAAAAAGGAATACCAGATCTGTAGCAGGATCAAAAGGCAAAGGATGTGAACCTTCCAGTACGAGGGTTTTCTCCATCTGTATTTTTTCTATAGCTGCGGCAATAATGGCCGTATCGAAAGTAACGGGATCGGCACCGCTGAGTCCCAACATTACCGCTATATCTGTACCATGGCCTTTGCCTGTCTTGGCTAAGGAACCATAGAGCAGTACCTGTAGTTTACTAACCTTGGATAAAAGGCCCCTTTCTCTTATAGTGCAGGCAAAGCGTTGGGCAGCCCGCCAAGGGCCCAAGGTATGACTGCTGGAGGGTCCTACCCCAATCTTGAACATGTCAAATACGGATATCGCTTCCCTTTTCATCGTCTTTTTTTCCTTTTGCCTTAAATTCTAGGTATTGTTGTTCTTTTCTCTCCCAAAGATACTGCTGCCGGAATAGGGCAAAAAACAAAACCACTCCGACCACAGCCAGGGTTATAAATATAAGCTCGCCATCATTGATAAAAGGAAGCCACTTATACCAGCCCCTGAAAATAAAACAGATAAGAATGGGGAATCCGAAACATATGCCCAGTGGCAACCCTGTTAGTAACCGATAGCCCAACTTTCTCTCCCTGTCCCTGTGCGCTTCCCAGTAGCTGATAAAGTCTTTTTCTTTTTGCGAGAGCATATCCTGGATTTCGGCAAAGATATTGATTAGACAAGGGGGTTTAAGTTTTTTCCTGTAGGTTTGTCCCCAAACACCGCAAATAGAATGAAGATTTCAGATTTGTTATGCCAGTATTTATATCAGAATAAGGAACTGGTATTGGAAGGATTTGGCGTGTTTCACCTTGATCCCTCCGT
>CAJCIQ010000035.1 GCA_903970475.1 Beijerinckiaceae bacterium | reverse complement strand
AATTCCTGCGGTACCAGCGGTGGGGCCAAATCCTGGTACGATCATATCTGCCTTTCTCCCTGGTTGGTAAAGGGGACCAATTATATACAGTACCTCCCTCATTCTTATCAAACCATCGGTAATGACGGAAATCGTTTTGGTGTAGACATCAACAGTATGACCCCGGTGGTGAATGCTTCTGCTCCAGATTCCGTCATCAATGCTTTATGGCAATTTTCCAATAAATATCCTGTTACGGTTAAACTGATAGTACATGCGAATAGAAATGGACAAAGTCCTGAAGATCCGGTGGAGATTAATTAACCGGTTAACGATTGCTTGCTTTACATTTTTACCCTATGCGAGCACCGCTCAGGGAGGACACAATACGGCCCCTGGGGCGGATTCCTTACTGTATTCTTTTGTTTCTATTGGGTGTAACCGGGTCGATAAAAAGGATGTAAGCCCTTCCAATCCAAGCACAGCCAATTTAAACCAGCTCCGGCGTACTTACCAGGACATCCTGAAACTTCCTGTCAAACCCGACTTCCTCTTTTTTGTTGGGGATATGGTCATGGGTTATGCTGGTGGTGATACGGCTGTATTGGGTTCAGAGCTCAGGGCCTGGGTCGGGGAATTTGAACAGTCCGGGTTGGCTAAGGTGGGCATCAGGTTGGTAGCGGTTCCGGGCAATCACGAAACCCTAATGGGCAAAGGCAAACCCGCCTCAGCCGATGCGGAGCAGATATGGCTTAGAACCATGGCCCCTTATATCGTGGGGAGTAATGGACCGGGTATTGGAGGTGCAGATTCCCTGGTCACAGACCAAAGCCGGCTGAGTTATTCCTTTGACTTTAAGGGAACCCATTTCGTCATCCTCAATACAGACGGGGTAGGCAAGGTTTCTCAATTGCCTTACCATTGGGTGATCTCTGATATTGCCAAAGCCAGCACCAGTGGAGCTGCACATATCTTTTTGTTGTCCCATATACCCGCTTATGTTTTTCCAGGGGAAGATGGCTTGGATACCTACCCTGCCCAAAGGGATACGTTATGGGCGGCACTGGAACAATATAAAGTAGAAGCTTTTTTGTCGGCCCATGATCACCTTTACTACAGGACCAGGCCCCATGAAGGTAAAACCTGGCAGATCATTTCCGGGAATGGGGGCAGCCCCTTAAGCCCTTTTATCAAAGACCCTGCTCAAAAGAACTATGGCTTTACCCTGGTCCAGGTCTACAGAAGTGGGAAGGTTTTACTGACGGCCTTCGGCCGTGAAGTACCCGCCGATGGATATATGGGGAATGCTGATGCCTATCCAACGACTGTCAGGGACACCCTGGACATGGCTTGGGGGAAATAGGGCGGCTTGGCGCGGCCCAGATGACGGCGTGGCTCCGGCCCGTGGGTTTTCCTTAATTTGGGGGAGCCATGAGTAACTACGCATTTCAAACCATAGACTGGGCTGACATCGCCCCTACTGAACATCCCGGAGAAACGGGACTATCTCTATGGAGAACCGTTCAGTTAGAAGGTCTTAGGCTCCGGATTGTCGAATATTCTCCAGGATACCTGGCCGACCACTGGTGCCAGAAAGGTCATATTGTGCACTGCCTGGAGGGGGCGTTAAACAGCGAACTCCAAGGAGGCCAGACTTTCCGGCTTAATAAAGGCATGACCTATGTGGTGTCTGATGATTTGAGCTCCCACCGCTCTTATTCTGAGACGGGTGTCAAATTGCTCATCATCGACGGTGATTTTCTGGGCTCGACTCGCGGGTAGGGTCAGGAATCGGCTTCCGATAGGGCCGGGAATCGACTCGCGGGCAGGATCAGGAATCGGCTTCCGATAGGGCCGGGGCTCGGAAAGGGTTGGGCTCGGCTGCGGTGCAACCGTTTGTCCGATATTTTGAGCAGACATGGGCCAAATGGGGTCTTCATGGCGTTTGGTGATTACCTTCGGCTTTTTTCCGAAAGTATGATTGCCAATATGAGTCTTCACTCGCGTTTCTACGTTCGCTCTTTTGTCCTGCTGGCGCTCGCCGGTGGGATAGCCTCTTCTTCTTTTGCCCAGTCAGCAGGGGGTAAGGTTCAGTCTGCTGGAACCAAGTCGGGAACGGCTGGATCTTCCGTAGGGGAGGGTAGATCTGGCGCTGCCACGGGGAAAGCCGCCGCTGTGCTTCCTTTCGTTGACGGGCAAGATGCCTGGAATCCCGATTCCCTGGGAGATATCAGAGCGGTTGTTGAAGTGGATGGTAGCGCCAAGGTTGCTCTGGCGCGTATTGCCTGGAGAAGAAGGGATGTAAAACCTGAACTCAAGCGCATCATTGTAGAAGATGGACAGACCCATCAACGGGTGAAAAATGTGCAAGTAGGCCATGTAGACAGAGAATATGGGGAAATCTATTTTGAACCCGTTTCCGGGAAGGGAACTTACTATATCTATTATCTTCCTTATAAAAATGAAGGCAGGAGTAACTATCCACGGGGTAGATACCTGAAACCGGACACTACGGCGGATGCAGGATGGCTTAGTGCCAATGGCCTGGGCGCAGTGGGGAACGCGTCAGCCGGTGGGGCTGGGAAAGGAAGCATGGGCAACGCAAAGCGATCCACCGTTAAGGAAATTCAGTATATTAATGCCTTCAATAATTTCTATCCGATGGAGGTCATTGCAACCTCCAAGGAGACGGAAGAACTGGTGGGACATTATCCTGGAGCCGCTTATTTGGCTTTTCCGGAAGACAGGAATTACGCCATCAAGATGAAATACGACCTGCCCTACCGCTGGGTCAGCCGTGGAAACCCTGTAAAGGTGGATCTATCTTCTGCCAATAAGGGAGAAAACTATTCCTTTCAAATAGGGGTCTACGCCTTGAAAGAGCTGAAAGGGCTGAAACTGACCTTTGGGGATTGGAAAAGTAAATCCGGTTCAACGCTAAATGCCAACCTTTTTTCCTGTATCAATACAGACGGCGTTACTTATGACGCCAAACCCTTCACGCAGACGGTAGATGTACCCAAAGGGAATATACAGCCTCTCTGGGTAACCGTTACCATCCCAAAAGATGCGGAGGCCGGGACTTACAAAGGTGCTGTGACTTTAAGCGGAGAAGGACTGGCGCAAGAATTAATTCCCCTGCAATTTACCGTGACGGATACGGCAGCGATGGAAGCCGGCGTGAATGAGCCCTATAAGATGACCCGTATTCCCTGGCTGAACTCTACGATGGCTCAGGACAATACAGTAATCGCGCCATATACACCCCTGAAGGTGGATGGCAACGAGGTTCATTTATTGGGCAGGGATATCAGCATAGGAGATAACGGGTTGCCCACCCAGATCAGGACTTATTTTACGCCTGAAATGACGTCTACTACCGATACGGCCAATGAATTACTCACGGAGCCGATTCACTTTCACCTGGATGGGGCTGATGGGAAGGATATTAAGCTTACGCCTTCAGGACTTCATTTTGTGAGCCAAACCGATGGCACCGTTGTTTGGGAGGCTGCCAGCCAATCGGATGCCTTGCGCATGGAGGTACATGCGTCGTTAGAGTTTGATGGATTTGTGTCCTACAAGGTTGCGCTGATTGCCCTTCAGGATATATCCACCAAAGATGTGCGTTTCCATATTGCGATGCATCCCGAAGCCGCCAAATACCTGATTGGGTTGGGGCATATTGGGGGCAACAGGCCGGACACCCTTCAATGGAAGTGGGACGTGGTCCACAAAAACCAGGATGGGGCCTGGGTGGGAACGGTAAACGAAGGCTTGCAATTTTCTTTAAGGGACCAGCACTATATGCGGCCCCTCAATACTAACTTTTATTTGCTCAAACCCCTTGTCCTGCCTCAGTCCTGGGGTAATGAAGGCAAAGGTGGGATCGATATAGGCCCCAAGGGGAAAGCCATTCTGGTGAATGCTTATAGTGGCCCGCGGGATATGCATAAGGGGGATACGCTTTATTATAACTTCAACTTGTTGATCACCCCTTTCCACACGATCAACACGGATTTCCAATGGGCTAACCGCTTTTATCATAAATACAATAACCTGGATACCATTAAGGCTACGGGTGCCACAGTGGTGAATATCCACCATGCAACGCCCATCAATCCTTATATCAACTATCCATTCATTGAATGGAAATGGATGAAGGGATATATCGACACGGCTCACCAATTGGGTATTAAGGTCAAAATCTATAATACGATCAGGGAGCTGTCTGACCATGCTTATGAACTGCCTGTGTTGCGCAGTCTCGGTCATGAGGTTTATTCTGCCGGTAAGGGTGGTGGTTTTGCCTGGTTGCAGGAGCACGTGGGTGACGATTATATTGCTGCCTGGTTTGTTCCTGAAATCAAAGACGCGGCCATTATCAATAGTGGCATGAACCGTTGGCACAACTATTACGTGGAAGGCATGAACTGGCTGGTTCAGCATGTAGGTATTGATGGTATTTATCTGGATGACGTTGCCTTCGATCGGGTTACGATGAAAAGGATAAAACGCGTGCTGACCCAGGACAATCATCCTGGGATCATCGACCTTCACTCGGCTAATCAGTATGACGCCAATGATGGTTGGAACAACAGCGCCAATCTATATATGGAGAACTTCCCCTACCTCAACAGACTTTGGTTTGGGGAATACTTCGATTATGAGCACAACAAGCCGGATTTCTTCCTGACAGAAGTCAGTGGCATTCCATTCGGCTTGATGGGGGAGATGTTGCAGGGCGGAGGTAATCCATACAGGGGTATGATCTATGGCATGACCAATCGTTTGGGTTGGACGGATGTCAATGATCCACGCCCCCTGTGGAAGTTATGGGATAGTTTCGGCATGGCGGGCTCCCAGATGCTGGGTTACTGGAGCGGACGTTGTCCCGTGACAACAGACAACGAAAGGGTACTCGCCACGGTATATAAACGTCCGGGAAGTGCTTTGGTTGCCATAGCCTCTTGGGCAACCGGAGATACGGCGGTGCACCTGCATATTGATTGGACTGCCCTGGGTATAGATCCTGCCAAAGCGGTGATCAGTGCGCCTGAAGTAGCGGGCTTCCAGCCGACCCTGTCTATATCAAAGGATCAGGCTTTGACAGTTCCTGCTGCAAAAGGATGGTTGTTGCTCATTAGTGAAAAATAAAGACATGAGATTGAAAGTATTGGGTATTCTATTGCTTTGCTTGATTGTATCGAGGGTTGCTTGGGGTCAAGGGGCGAAACCGTTTTTTGCCGAATCATTTACTACTGGACAATGGCCAGACGGGTGGGCCAATATAGACAGCTCTACACAAGGATGTGCCTGGGTGGTGACCAATCAGCCGTATCCGGGTTCTTACCAGTACCAGCAACAGGCTCCTCCGATTGCGAGTACTTCCAGGGGATACCATATTCAATTCCAGGCGGGCTATATGGTGGATGAAGATCAGCCTTCCTGGGAAAAGAAGGGTTGGTATCCCAATGCTTATGTGCGTACGGGTGCTATCAATTGCAGTGCGCATGCTTCTGTCATTTTACGTTTCGAACAAACGTTCCGTTATAATGGCCATCATCCTCAGCAGGACGCTGGCCTGTATGTGGGGGTCAGTACGGATAGCATTCACTGGCATGATATAGACGTCCGTCATGGAGCGCCCGGGTCTACAGACATGTTCGAGCCTTTGAAGGAGGAAATCAATATCACCCAGTGGGCAGCGGGTCAGCCCGTCGTTTACCTGCGTTGGTATTGGAAGGGCTTTTATAGTTGGTATTGGATGGTGGATGATATCAGCCTTTCGGAAGGAGTGAAAAAGGATGTTTCAGTGGTGCGTCTTTTGTCTCAGCATGAATCCGACAACGTATTTGGTAAGGCAGACAGCATCAGGTTATTGGTGCGTAACTCGGGAACGGAGGATATTACTTCAAGCGTGCCGGCTACTTTTTCGCTGGATGGAGGTGGGGCAATCAGTACCCGGATTTCCGCAGACGCTACCAACCCATGGAAAGCGGGTACGGAGCGGGAAGTGTATTTCGGAACGGTGGACTTGAGTAAAGCACCTGTCCATAAGCTTCAATTTCACCTTGACTTAACGGGAGATGAAAATCCCTCCAATGATATTTTAGTCAGCAAGATTAACGCGGCAGCTACTTCTTTAGGAAAGGTGGATGCGTTCACTTTTGAGGGTCCTGGTTGCACCATAAGGTCAGGGCTTTCAAAAATCCGGGTTATCTTCTATACCAAGGACGTATTCCGGATATGGCTGGCTGCCGATGGTGCGTTCACCAATCCTGCCGGATCTGATATTGTGAACAAATTGCCGGTGGTGGAACCCCTGGTGACTTCTGCTGACGCAGGAACGTATTATAAGCTCAGTACTTCTTCCTGTGTCTTAAGGATATACAAAGCTGCCTTGCGTTTTGCGCTTTATGACCGAACCAATACCCAGGTGATTTGGGAAGAGGAGAGACCCTTGGTATTTGGCGCGCATACCACTCAGTTTTTGGTCCGGCATCCGGCTGAGTACTTTTATGGATGTGGCATGCAGAACGGCTACTTCTCCCATAGGGGTAAGGTCGTCTATATTGAAAAAGGTAACGGTTGGGATGATGGGGGAAGGCCAAATCCTGCTCCCTTTTATATGAGCACTGCCGGGTATGGTGTACTGCGCAATACCTTTGATGCGGGTAAGTATTCTTTTATGGATACGGTGTCGCTGTCTCATAATGAAGACCGTTTTGACGCTTTCTATTTCTATGGCCCTAGTTTGAAAACTATCCTGGACCTGTATACGGACTTTACGGGTAAACCCTTCCTCATGCCTCGATGGGCTTTGAGTATGGGGGATGCCAACTGTTATAACAAACCCGACCGTAATCACCAACCGCAAACGACCCCTGTGGTCATTGCTAAAGTGGCTGATCAATACATTGCCCACGACATGCCGAGGGGCTGGATTCTGCCCAATGATGGTTATGGTTGCGGTTATGTGAAACTGGATTCCGTGGTAAAAGAGCTTGCGCTCAGGGGATTTCATACGGGTCTGTGGACGGAAAATGGCGTGGAGCGTATTGCCACCGAGGTGGGCAAATATGGTACGAGGCTTTGTAAACTGGATGTGGCCTGGGTAGGACCTGGATACAAGTTTGCCCTGGATGCTTGCAAGTCTGCTTATGAAGGCATAGAAAACAACAGTGATGCCAGGGGCTTTGTCTGGAGTGTCATGGGTTGGGCAGGTACCCAACGATATAGCACGGTATGGTCTGGTGACCAAAGTGGGAACTGGGAATACATACGCTTCCATATCCCCACCTTTACAGGAGCCGGCCTTACGGCCATGAATGCGGCTTCCAGTGATATTGACGGCATCTTCAGGGGCTCTGATTCCACCTACGTGCGTGATCTGCAATGGAAGTGTTTTATCCCTGTGCTGATGACGATGAGTGGATGGGCAAAGTATGACAAACAACCCTGGATCTACGGGGAACCTTATACTTCCATTAACCGCAAATACCTGGAACTTAAAATGAGGCTTACGCCCTATATGTATACCTACTGTGAAGAGGCACATAAGTATGGGGTACCTGCCACCCGGGCGATGGTGCTGGAGTATCCAAAGGATACAGCGACCTGGGGCACGGCCACGCAATATCAGTTTATGAACGGGGAATCCTTCCTCGTTGCTCCGGTGTATAAATCTGAAGGAGAAAGAGACAGTATCTACCTGCCGGAAGGTACCTGGTATGATTACTGGAGCGGAGCGCGCATCCAAGGAAAGCAATGGTTGAGGCATTATCCTGCTCCTTTAGATAAGCTGCCTGTGTTTGTGAAATCCGGAGCCATCATTCCCATGTATCCCGCTATGGATTATGACGCCCAGCGTCCGGCGGATACCCTGACCCTGGATATTTATCCTGCTGCCCATGGTTCATTCAATATGTATGAAGATGATGGGGTTACCAGGGAACATAGGACGGGCGCCTACGCCATTACATCCATAGATCAGCACCTTAGCGCTGATTCCTGGAAGATTACCGTGCATGCTGCTAAAGGTCATTATACCGGTAAATACTTAAGAAGGGTATATTTGCTGGAGCTTCATGCAACTTCCGCTCCGCATTCCGTGCGGTTAAATGGAAAAGCACTTCCTGTATTTACCGATGCTGGTGCTTATGACGCAGTTTCTGAAGGTTACTTCTTCGATGCCGCTGATAAAGGTGGGTTGTTGCACGTGAAGACAGGTTATCTGTCTACTGCGGTAGATCAACATTGGGAAATCATACCATGAAACGAATCTTTCTGATTGGCACTTTTTTTCTGGGGGCCTTGACTTCGGCTCTGGCGATTGGTTCAGGTTTCAAGGAGCCCGCTTTAGGCGTTGGTGCGTTTGCACCGGTCGGCGACTCCATCCCCCTGACGCGCTACGCCATTATTCCCCAACCCTTGCATTTGGATGCTCGTGCGGGGACATTTACCCTGAGCGGAGCTATTGCCCTGGATACACACAACCCTGCTTTGGTAGCAGCGGTGGAACCTTTGCTGGCTGTAGTGAAGGCTTCGGGAGGCCCTGCGTTAACGGTGGTTGCTTCCAAGCACAATAATGGCGCAAAAATCCAGGTGACTTTAGACCCGTCAGTAACTTCTGATGAAGGATATATTCTGGATGTAGATCCTGCTGGGATCCGTATCCGGGCCAAGACTCCAATGGGCGTGTTCTATGCCGTCCAGACCCTGGTGCAGTTAATGCCGACGGCTGGCGCCGTACCCACGATGCTCGCTTCGAACGGCGCGGCGTTAACGGTGCCCTGCGTGCACATAGAAGACGCACCCCGCTTTGCCTACAGGGGCGTGATGCTGGACGTGGCCAGGCACTATATGCCCATGGATTTTATCAAAAAACTGGTGGATCTGCTGGCCATGCAAAAAATGAATCGCCTTCACCTGCACTTGACCGATAGCCAGGGTTGGCGCTTCCAAAGTTTGAAATATCCCAAACTGACTCAAATCGGGGCTTTCCGTAAAGGAGACCCTCTGCATACGACGTATGATTATGACTCCAGGCCCGGTGATAGTCTCTATGGCGGCTTCTATACCCAAGACCAGCTCAGGGACCTGGTGCAATATGCGGCGGCCCGCTTTGTGACCATTGTGCCGGAGATAGAAATGCCCTCCCATTCTATGAGTGCCCTGGCCTCTTATCCGGCGTTGGCCTGTCTACAGTCCGACAGTAAACCTTATCCTTATCCTCAGCAGATTCAAAACGAATATTGTACGAAGGATTCTGTTTTTACCTTCCTGGAAGATGTGTTGACCGAAGTGATGAGCATCTTCCCCTCTACCTACATCCATATTGGCGGTGACGAAGCGGACAAGGGGGATTGGAAGGTTTGTCCCATAGATCTACAGCGCATGAAGGACTTGGGTCTTCATAATGTGGATGAGTTGCAGAGCTATTTTATCCAACGCATCGAAAAATTTGTCAACAGCAAAGGCAGGCAGATTATTGGATGGGATGAGATCCTGGAAGGTGGTTTGGCTCCCAATGCCGCCGTCATGAGCTGGAGGGGAGAGGAAGGAGGTATAGCCGCTGCCAAACAGCATCATAAGGTAGTGATGACCCCCGGAGACTATTGTTATCTGGATCATTACCAGTCAGACGCACCTGGAGAACCCGTTGCTTTCGGCGGATTGACAACCCTGCAAAAGGCCTATAGTTACGACCCCGTTCCCTCCGAGTTGAGCGCAGAGGAAGCTACTTATATAGAGGGGGTCCAGGGCAATTTGTGGACGGAATATGTGCCTACGACTACTAAAGCTGAATACATGATCTTTCCCAGGGCCATTGCCCTGGCAGAGGTTGGTTGGTCTTCATCTGAACGAAAAAACTTTCCCGACTTTACCCGTAGGCTCGAAAAATACCTGAAAGCCTTAGATCAACTTCAGGTGAACTATTCGCACCATGTATTTGAGCTGAAAGCCATTACCGGCAGAAGTGAAACGGGAGCCATCACTGTGCAACTGGAAGGAGCCTATGGTCACAAGATCCATTATACCTTAAATGGAACGGCCCCGGATACTACGGCTCCGGTATATAATGGCCCTATAAGCATTATACAAAATGCAACCCTGACCGCGGCCGTTTTAGAAAACGGCGTAACCATGGACAGGATCAGCAAACAGTTCATCCTGCATAAGGCAGTAGGAAAGAAAACAACTTTGGCTACGGAGCCTGATAAACAATATGACCGGGGCGGCGCTCAGGCCTGGGTAAATGGAGTGGTCGGAAGCGACGAACAGTTTGCCGATGACGAATGGTTGGGATGGAATGGTAAGGACTTTGTGGGCACTATTGATTTCGGAAGACCAGAAACTTTACATAAATTGCGCCTCAGATTTTTCCATAAGCCTTCAAGCTGGATTTGGATGCCTAAAAAAGTGTCCTTGCAGACTTCCGATGACGGGATCCACTTTTATCCAGTAGGCGATACAACCCTTAATCCGACCCCGGATTCAGTGACAGAAACTGTTCTGTTCGACCTTCACGCTGGAACTTCCCGCTACCTGAAAATCACCGCCGAATGTACGGATCACATACCAGCAGGATACCCTGGAGAAGGAGGACCGGCCTGGTTGTTTGTGGATGAAGCGGAAGTGGAGTAGGTATTTATTCTTTTGGAGTTGTTTTTCTAGTATAGTTGTTCGCAATGGCCTCCGCAAGGGGGCTGTTGTGTTTATGCTCTTTTGGGGTTCAGTATAAAAATCCAAACAACCAAAGCGGGATACGATTCAATGCACCCCTTTCTAATTGGTCACTCACAATAAAGGAATCTGGTACATCTTTGATCTGAACGGAAGATTTTCCTTTTCCCCCTATTTCAAATGTCCATTTTTCATCTACCAAAAAATCGCCCATTGTCGCCTGGTTGATTTGAAGACCTGCGTTCCGGATTTGATTCAGGAAGAAGGTCTCTCTGATTGTTCCAACATCGGGCTTTGATTTAAGCGCATAACTGAAATTGGTGTTTTCCAGATAGATTTTGTCAGGCTTTTGCATTGCTGCAACAGCTTTGGCGGACTTGTTCAATAGGTTTGGCAATCGGCCTTTTTCAAGGCTTTGAAGAAAGTGAATAACTGTTACTCTACCTAATGTTAGTTTTTGCGCCAAGGCGGAAATATTGGGCTCAAAGGGTGCAGATTCGGCTATTACACCTAGAAGTGTCTTTAATTTGGCAATAGGTGAAGCTGAATAATTTTCTATGAATGCCAAATCGCTGGTCAAGGTGGCATTTATAACATTATATAGTTTGGTTAGGTATTCTTTTTCGTCTTCATAGAGGGCATCCTTTTTGTTTTCCAACCCGAATTTTAAATATTGTAGGAGTAAAGTTGTTTTGCCCGATCCCCATAAACCCTTTATAGCTAACATCCTTCTTTCTTTAGAAAGTTGAGGATAGAGAAAGCGCCTAAACTGCTCATCAAAAGTTCCCAATAGATTTTGCTGGTATAGTAGGAGTTCGTCCAATAATGAAATAAATAGCTACACTTATAAATAAATGACTGTTCTTTTTTGAATTATACGTCTTCCCGGAAGCGCACCCAAATATGGGCGTCAATGATATGCCCATTTTTGAAGATGGATTTGTGCAATATAGCTTCCTGTTGAAACCCATTTTTGCGTAATACGGCCATGGAGCCGAGGTTATGAGCGAAGACTTCCGCGTAGACGCGGATGCAATCGGTGGTTGCAAATATATGGTCGACCAATTGTCTTACGGCTTCTGAGGCATACCCTTTACCCCATTCTTCCTCGGCTATATAGTAACCGACCTCTATATTCTTCTTATAGATATCCTGTTGGAACACCATTCCTATGCCGCCAACTACCACTCCGTCCGCTTCTATGCAAAAATTGCGCATGGGATGTTGCTGGCTGTTGAACCGAACCCATTCCTCAGCATCCCTTTTGGTATAAGGGCGGGGCATTTGATCCCTAAGGTTGTTCCAAATATGAATGTTGTTGCAGATATTCATGAGTTGGGGCACATCCTTCCATTGCCAGGGCCTGAGCTGAACGGGCATGGGTTATATTTTCCTTTGAAGATACGTACTGTAATCGGGGATAATGGTTTCGTAGTCCTGGTTCATCAACGGTGAGGTCATGATAAAATCGGCAGAGGCCCGATCGGTGGCCATAGGTATATTCCAGGCACAGCCTAAGCGAAGCAGGGCCTTGACGTCACTGTCGTGGGCTTGGGTCTCCATGGGGTCCCAGAAGAAAATCAGGAGGTCTATTTCACCCTCTGCAATCATGGAGCCTATTTGTTGGTCTCCACCTAGTGGTCCACTCAATAGTTTGCGAATGCTACGATCCAGCTTCTCCTCTAAAAGCGTACCTGTGGTACCGGTAGCATAGAGCTCATGCCTGGATAAAGCAGCCTTGTTGAACAGTGCCCAGTCGATCAGGTCTTTTTTCTTATTGTCATGCGCCACCAGGGCAATGCGTTTGCGGCTACCAATTAAGCGGACATTGTTCATAGCATTCTTGATTGGTTGGCAAGATAGTTATTGGCGGCAAATTGGCGAAAACAAAGGGGGCCATCCATATGGATGGCCCCGTATACTTACTAACCCCAAAATAAACGATTGGTGGGCGGCGGCTTTGCCGCGGCCAGGTTTCTAACGGCTTGTTCCATGGCGGAGCCATGCTGCCTGGCATTTTAGGCTTCGCTGCTAACTGGCTGAGATCCATTCTGAGCTTCTGCGAGCTTGGCCCTGATTCTGGATTCCAGTTCTGTAGCTAGTCCTGGGTTGTCCAGGAGTAATTGTTTAACGGCGTCACGGCCTTGACCGAGCTTGTTGCTGTCGTAACTGAACCAGCTTCCGCTTTTTTGGATGACAGCCAGTTCAACTCCCATGTCGACGATTTCTCCGACTTTGGAGATACCTTCTCCGAAGATGATATCAAACTCGGCGCTGCGGAAAGGGGGAGCCACCTTGTTTTTAACGACTTTTACTTTGACCCTGTTGCCTACGGCTTCGTCTCCGTCTTTGATCTGGGCGGAACGGCGTATGTCCAGACGCACGGAAGCATAGAACTTCAGGGCGTTACCACCAGTGGTGGTTTCCGGGTTACCAAACATGACCCCGATTTTTTCACGGAGCTGGTTAATGAATATGCAGATAGTATTGGTTTTGTTGATGGTGGCTGTGAGTTTACGCAAGGCCTGAGACATCAGCCTAGCCTGTAGACCCATCTTAGAGTCGCCCATTTCCCCTTCCAATTCCCCTTTTGGTACAAGGGCGGCTACTGAGTCAATGACAACTACGTCAATGGCTCCGGAAAGGATAAGTCGATCTGCGATTTCCAAGGCTTGTTCCCCATAATCGGGTTGAGAGATCAAAAGATTATCGATGTCAACGCCCAGCTTTTTGGCATAGGAGCTGTCAAAAGCATGTTCGGCATCTATGATGGCGCATATACCACCCTTTTTCTGGGCTTCGGCAATAGCGTGAATAGCAATGGTTGTTTTACCGGAAGATTCAGGCCCGTATATTTCAACGATGCGTCCTTTGGGAAAGCCTCCTACACCGAGGGCGACATCCAGGCCCAGCGAACCGGTGGATATTACTTCCAGGGTTTTGTCGGCCCTTTCGTTCATCATCATTACGCTGCCCTTTCCAAAGTCCTTATCTATTTTGTCTATAGTAAGCTTGAGGGCTTTCAGCTTTTCGCTGACGGCGCTCTTCTCTGGTGATTTGTCCTGCTGCGTCTTTTCCTGACCGTTTAACTTTTCGGTTTGGGTTGCCATAACTATTATTTTGGGGGGTGAGTGGGTTCTATATCAGGGTCAAAAGTATTGCTTTGAGCACTAATATATTTAGCAAATATAAAGCTAATAAATTTAGTTTTACAAGTAATTGCCCTGTTTTTTACTAAATATTTTTGGAAGGTTGATGGGAACGGCCTATCCGATCACCCTTTTGCCGAAAGGCATTAATGAAAGGGGAAGGAGTTTGAAGTGCTGATTGGCAAAGGGAAGACCAATGATGGTAATAGCCAGCAGGAGGCCAAAGAAGAGGTGGCAAAGGGCAATGTACCATCCCCCGCAAATCAACCAGATGATATTGAAGATGGGGCTGAGGCAACCAGTAGCGGAGCTTCCGGAGACAATTTGTTTTCCAAAAGGCCATAGAACCACACTGGCCAGCTTGAAGCATTGCACGCCGAAGGGAATGCCTATGATGGTACAGCACAGTAGAAAACCACCGATGACATAGCCCATAGCCGCAAAGAAGCCGCCGAAAATTATCCAGATCAGGTTGCCCATAAAGTTCATAGGAATAAATATAATATTTATCCCCGATGGATAAGGGTATTTATCCCCAGGGAGGATGGTTATAGTTGTAGGTCGTAGATTTGCAACATGCAGAATTATCTGGACGGATTGAATCAGCAGCAGCGCGAGGCTGTTTTACATAAGGATGGTCCCATCATGATCGTGGCGGGAGCGGGAAGCGGAAAAACGAAAGTATTGACCACCAGGATAGCGCATTTGATGTCGCATCATAAGGTGGATGCCTTCAATATACTGGCCCTGACCTTCACCAATAAGGCCGCAGCTGAAATGAAGGAAAGGATCGAAAAGATCATGGGGAATACGGAAGCCCGGAACCTGTATGTCGGAACCTTTCATGCTGTATTTGCGCGCATTTTGCGGGCGGAAGCGGAGCGTCTGGGATATCCCCGACATTTTACGATATACGATACGGATGACGCCAAAAGCGTGATTAAAACGGTAATCCAGGAACTCAACCTGGATGATAAACACTATAAACCCAACCTGGTACTCAATAGGATTTCTTCGGCGAAGAACTCCCTGGTTACCGCAGAAGAATATATACAGGATCAGCATCTTCAGCAGGAGGACATGCAGGCCGGACGCCCCGCCATTGGGAAAATCTACCTGGCCTATAAGAACCGTTGTTTTAAAAACGGGGCCATGGATTTTGATGACCTGCTGTTCAACATGTATATCCTGTTGAAGAATTTCCCTGAAGTCCTGTATAAGTATCAGCATAAGTTTAAGTATATACTCATAGATGAGTATCAGGATACCAACCCTGCCCAGTACCAGATTGTTAAGTTACTCGCCGCTGTACATGAGAATATCGCGGTAGTCGGTGACGATGCGCAGAGTATTTATTCATTTCGTGGTGCGACGATTGAAAACATCCTTCAGTTTCAAAAGGACTATGATGATGTGAAGGTGGTGAAGCTGGAACAGAATTACAGAAGTACCCAAAGCATTATCGGGGTTGCCAACGAGGTTATCAAACAGAATAAGGGGCAAATTCCCAAAGCGTTGTGGACCGATAACCATGAGGGGGAAAAGATACGCCTGGTCCGCTCCAACTCTGATAACGACGAAGGGAAATTCGTAGCTGATACGATTCAGGAACAAAAGCTGAGGAACCATTACTACAATAAGGATTTTGCGATTCTCTACAGAACGAATGCCCAGAGCCGAAGCTTTGAGGAAAGCCTGAGGCGCATGAATATTCCTTACCGGATCTATGGAGGCCTTAGCTTTTATCAGCGTAAGGAAGTAAAGGATTTCATTGCTTACCTGAGGGTCATCGTCAACCCCCAGGAGGAGGAAGCCCTTAAACGCATCATTAATTATCCTGTACGGGGTATAGGTAAAACCTCTGTGGAAAGGGCAGTACTCGCCGCCAATGAAAACAATATCTCCATGTGGCAGGTGTTGGACAGGGGCCGGGAGTTTGGTTTCAAAGCCGGGACCCTGGAATCCATTGAGCAATTCGTGATGATGGTCAATATGTTCCGTTCCGAACTACAGAAGCGGAATGCCTATGAAGTAGCGGTTGCCGTGGGCAAACATACGGGCATCGTCAAAGAATTGTTTAACGATAAGACCACGGAGGGATTGGCCCGGTACGAAAACGTGCAGGAATTACTCAACTCCATCAAAGAATGGATAGAAACGCCCGCAAATGAAGAAGACGGAGAGGTGGGGGATAAAGGATTAGGAACCTATCTACAGCAGATTACCCTGCTCACTGATGCCGATAACGATAAGGAAGATGCGGATGTGGTGAAACTGATGACCGTTCATGCTGCCAAAGGGTTGGAGTTCCCTGTCGTATTTGTAGTGGGCATGGAAGAAACGCTTTTTCCCAGTGGGATGAGCATCAATACAAGGGAAGAGTTAGAGGAAGAGCGGCGGTTGTTCTATGTGGCCGTCACCAGGGCCAAACAAAGGCTTTGGCTTACCTATGCAGGTAGCCGTTACCGGTTCGGGCAACTCGTTCAAAATGATCCCAGCCGATTCCTGGAAGAAGTTCCGGATACTTACCTGGATAGGAGTTTTGCCGGAGGCGGTGCACGTAACCAGGGATTCGGTGGCGTCAGCGCTTTTGACCGTATGCATGGTAACTTCAGGCCTTCTGATGCTGCTCAGGCAGAAAGGATGTATGGCGCCCCCCCTTCCAAAAAAGCCCAACCGGCCCGTCCCACTTACCTGGGTCCTGCGCCTAAGGCCCAGCCGGTGGAACATACCCCCAGCAAAGATTTTGCACCCAGTGATCTGAGCGCCCTGGCGGAAGGACAAAAAGTAGAACACCAAAAGTTTGGCTTTGGTCAGGTCCTGAAACTGGAAGGCGCTGCCCATAATCCTATAGCCACGATCAAGTTTGACTTGAATGGGGAAAAGAAGATCATGTTGAACTACGCGAAGCTCCGGATTTTATAGCCTGGGCCCTTAACCTGATAGATGGATGGATGGTGGGGTGCCGGGACCTGTTAGATGAACGGCGGCGGCGTCCATGGGATCATATAGATTCTTTCTATATGGTTATATATAATTACAATTTCTGTCTATCTCGTAAAAGTGGATATTTGCGGGGTCATTCTAACGATCATGCTTGTTATGTGAAGGTTTTACATTAAAAAAATAACACATAACATAATATGAGCAATCGCGTATTATCCGTAGGCAGTGAGTTTCCTGCATTCAAGAAGAAGGCTGTCGTTTCCATCGAGAAAGGCAAAGAGTTCGTTGACATTACCCATGAGATTGGTTCTGCAGAGGGTAAGTGGACGGTGTATTTTTGGTGGCCTAAAGACTTCACTTTCGTATGTCCGACTGAAATTGCCGAGTTTAACAAAAAGGCTTCTGAATTTTCTGACAGGGACGCGGTATTGATAGGTGCTTCTACCGATTCTGAGTTTGTACACGCTGCCTGGAGAAGGGACCACGCCGACCTGAGGGACCTGAAATTCCCTATGCTGGCCGATACGTCAAAATCGCTGGCTGAAGAACTGGGTATCCTCTCCGCCGATGAAAAAGTGGCTTACCGTGTTACTTTCATCGTTGACCCCCAGAACATTATCCGTTGGGTAAACGTAAACGATCTGAGCGTAGGACGTAACGTACAGGAAGTGATCCGGGTATTGGATGCGCTGCAAACCGATGAACTATGTCCTTGCAACTGGAGCAAAGGTGAACAAACCTTGACCTCACAGTTGGCCCTGAACTAAAACGGCGCTGTGCCGCCGTGCCCGAAGGGCCATCATAAGACGTTGGATGGGGGCCTCCATCCAACTAATATCCTTTTTAAAAAACCGGTTAAAACGTTAGTGCCGTGAGTCAAGCCGTTGCTATTCAGAATGAAACATTCTTAAACCTGCTGGGTGAATTACAGCTGGAGGATTATAACCCCTCCGCTGCTACCCAGTTGTTGCTGGCTGGTGAAAGCCGTTACATCAAAGACCTCAAGATCAATGTGAGTAACGTCTTGAACAACAACCAGCATGTAAACAGGAAAGACGCCTTATTGCTGGCCCTGGCGGTGGCCATCAATGAAAAATCAGATCTGCTGAAGGAATCTTTAACCGCCCTGGCCAGACAAGCCGGAGCAACCGATGCAGAACTGGCCGAAGTGGTAGCATGTACTTCGTTGATGAATACCAACAATATCTTCTACCGCTTCAGACACTTTGTCAAAAAGGAACACTATTCCAATCAGCCTGCGGGCATTAAAATGACCACCATGGCTTCTCCTGTATTGGGGAAAGAGTTCTTCGAGCTGCTGAGCTTGGTCATTTCTGCCATAAACGGGTGTGAGCTATGCGTAACGTCCCATGAGCAGTCTGTACTACAGCATGGTAGTTCAGAATCCAGGGTTTTCGAAGCCATTCGCCTGGGGGCGGTGATCAAAGGACTGGTGACCGTATTGGCCTAATTGTAAACAGTTTGTCAGGACAGGTCTGCCGGAGCAATTGCCCGGTCTGCCTGTCCTTTTTTTTGTAACTTTGCTACTCTAAATAGGTTGTTATGATCAAAACTGGTAACCCCGTGATCAGTATATATACGGAAATGACGCCCAATCCGGAAACCATGAAGTTTGTGGCCAACAAGCTCTTGTATCCAGGAAAATCCGCTGACTTTCCTGAGGTGGAAAATGCAAAACCTTCACCCTTGGCCACAGAGTTATTTGGGTTCCCTTTCATTAAAAGCGTTTTCATCGCCTCCAACTTCGTGACCCTCACAAAGACCCCGGAAACGGATTGGACCGATGTGATTCCAACCATTCGTCAGTTTTTGAAGGAATACCTGGAAGAAGGAAAAGCAGTGATCAATGAGGAAGAAATCCTGGCCATCAAAAAGCCGGAAAGCACCAACGCCGTTCATGCTGATGACGATGATGTAGTGAAAAGGATAAAGGAACTGCTGGAAAATTATGTACGCCCTGCCGTTGAAATGGACGGTGGCGCCATACAATTCAGGAGTTATGACGAAGGAGTAGTTAACCTGATGCTTCAGGGGTCTTGCTCTGGTTGTCCTTCCAGCATGATAACGCTAAAAGCAGGTATTGAGGGAATGATGAAGCGCATGATCCCTGAGGTAAGGGAAGTGGTCGCGGAAGCTGAATAATACGCTAAATTAGTGCATCATACAAGCAGGCTTAGTCCTGCTTTTTTTGTACATATGACCATAGACCAGGTATATCAGGCATATATACAGGGGCTCAAAGACACAACCCTCCTGGAGTATATAGGGGTGTTGACGGGGATACTTTGTGTATGGTTGGGCAGAAAGGAGCTCATATCCAATTATCCCATCGGGATTATCAGCACGGCCATTTACGTTTACTTAAGTTTTAAGGGGCACTTATTGGGAGAAGCCAGCGTCAATATTTTCTATACCATTATGAATGTCTATGGCTGGTGGCAGTGGGCAAGGAAGGATGACTCCGATAAGCCGAGCCTGGTCATCACCCGTTCGGGTATCAAAAATTGGACAGTGGCCCTGGGCTTCTTCGGTGTATGTTGGTTAGGTCTTTATGTGGCTTTGTTTTACGCCAAACAGTCCTTTGCTCCTGGTGCTATTCCACTAGCGGATTCTTTTTCCGCTGCGGCTGCTTATACAGGCATGTGGCTGCTGACCAGGAAAAAGGTGGAGAACTGGATATGGTGGATTATTACCGATATTGCATCCATTCCTTTGTATTTCATTAAGGGTTACGTATTTACCAGCTTCCAATTTCTAGTGTTCCTTGTCCTTGCTATCATGGGATTGATTGAATGGTCCAGGAAATGGAAGCAATCAAATTCGGCATATGCTTAAAAAGATCGTCGCAATAGGACCTGAATCGACCGGGAAAAGCACCTTGTGTGAATTATTGGCTAAACACTACAGGACAGCCTGGGTGCCGGAGTATGCCCGGGAATACCTTCAGAAAAACGGAACCAACTACACCTATGAGGATCTGAAGGTTATTGCCAAAGGCCAGTTGGATGAGGAAGATGAATATGCGCTGTCCCTGATGAATAATGCAGACTTTGCCCCCAACGCCTCAGACGACCTGGATCATAAGATGTTGTTTGTGGATACGGATATGTATGTGATGAAGATCTGGGCAGAGTTCGTATTTAACCAATGTCCACCCTTTGTCATAGAAGAAATAGCTTCCAGGGAATACCACTTATACTTGCTTTGCAGCACCGATCTCCCCTGGGTAGCGGATGACCTCAGGGAATATCCCGACCTGGAGACCCGGGACAAACTTTACTACATGTACAAAGACCTGCTGGTAAATCAAACGGTGCCCTGGGTAGATATCAGTGGAAATGCAGCGGAGCGCCTTGCCAAGGCCATAGCCGCGGTGGATCAGTTTATTTTGAGGAAGTAATTACCAACCCTTGCTCAGGGGTCCATTTATCGTATTCCATATATTCCGCAACACTTTTTGCCGCATCTGGCCCTTCCAACCTGGATACAAAGTGCAGGGCTCCATCAATACCTGCTGATATTCCTGCGGTGGTGATGATCCAGCTGTTATCTACATAACGGGCATTGGATAACACCTTAGCGCTGGGAACCGCCTTAGCCAGGTTCTGGATGCTTTCGTGGAAGGTGGTGACTGTCAGGCTATCCAAGAGACCTGCCTTTCCGGCAATAAGGGCGCCTGTACATACCGTGAAAAAATATTGGGTTTGAGGTCTGCGGGACCTGATCCAGCTTATGAGGGTCGTATCGTCCCTGGATGGGCCTGTATTGCCTCCAAAGAAGGCTAGTACGTCTGCCGGGGGCGCATCGGCTATGCTATAGTCGGGGATCATTCTCAGGACTCCCTGAGCGTAAATGGTGTCCTTGGTCCTGGATACGGTGAATACCTTGAATCCGGCGTCCACAAATACTTCCATGGGTCCCGCGAAATCCAGAATTTCTATACCGTTCTGGAGATAGAAGGCAACCGTTGGCATAGTAGGTTTGCCCTTTTGGGGCTTTCCAACAATAAGCGTCATGCCGCAGCGGGGGCAGGTGCCTGGATGATGATAGGAGGTTGTATCGCATTCATTACCACAGGGTGGACAAACATAGATGGTGTCGAAGTGTATATGTTTATTGGGATGGGCAGTGTCAGCGGAAGTGGGATTGGCGGCCAGTGGATCGTCAGCATTGCCTGGGATGCCGGCCCGCGGCGAGGCGGCAACTGTAGAGGATGCCCAGCCTAAAACGAAAGCAAAGACGAACAGGAAAAGCGCGAGAAATTTCATGGCTATATATTTTACCTCAAAGCTACGGGTATGGGCCCAGGGGGGCTAGGACAGGATAGCGCGGTATAAGGACAAAGTTGGGTGGGCGCCCAAAGTATCGGGACAAAGTTGGGTGGGCGCCAAAGGGATCGTAAAAAGGGGGTCATGGCCACAGGCCGAGGCGTTAACCCTGTGGAGGGTCTAGGCGTCGCTCAGACGGCAATATGCCTTTGTGGCGCTTATATAAGGTGCGGAGCTGATTGGTGCTTTTTAGACCGCATTCTCGGGCCACCTCATCTATTTTAAGACCGTCCAGCAGGAGGCGTCCGGCTTTTTCTGCGCGCAACTTTTCGATGTATTGGCCAATGGTTATACCGGTGGCAGATTTAAACAAGCGGGTGAGGTTTCTGGAGGTGGTATGGACCTGGGCACTGAGCGCTTCAAGGGTAAGTTTCCCGCTGAGGTGGTGCACAATCCAGTCCTGCACTTCATGCACGGGATAGCTGATGTGTTGCCGATATTGGAGGTATACGCTTTGCTGATCCTCGTTTCCGTCTCTGCGTATATAGACTACCAGGTCTTTGGCCACGGCATAGGCATGGGAGGCCCCATGTCTTTCTTCCAGCATAAAGAGGGCGAGGTCTAAACCCGTAGTGACGCCCGCGCTGGTATAGACATTCCCGGCCTGAACAAAGAGCCTGTCTTTAAAAACCTTGGTACGCGGGAATTCCTTTTGCAGGATCTCCGTATACATCCAATGGGTCGTACATGCTTTTCCATCCAATACACCTGCCTCTGCTAAAAGAAAGGATCCCGTACAAACGGAGCATAGAATGGCGCCCCTGGCTTCGGATTCCCTTAACCAGGCATAGACCGCTGAAAGGCCTTCGGCGCTGGCTTTTTGTGTGGAGTAACCCGGTACTATAAGCAAGTCTCCTGTGCTTAAAGCAAAGTCCTGATAATCTTCCAGCGCGAACAGGCGGAGGGAAGCTGAGCTGGTTTGATTGGGCCGGCGGCTTACAAAATGAAGTTCATACGGATGCCCATAATTTCCGGACTCGTAAAAGACCTGCACGGCTCCTGCGAGGTCCAGCAGATGCACTTGATCATGGATATAGAAAATGACCTTTGGTATCATGGCGGTCTTTGGAGCATGAGAAAAACGGGGCTTAGGGGTGCGACTCAGAAAGTTATTTCCCTTGGTGCCTTAGGATAAACTCAATGAGCTCCTGCTGGGTAATGCCTGCGCGGGAACAGGCGTCTGTGATGTCTTCACGGTTGACACCAGCAGCAAATGTTTTTTCTTTTAATCTCTTGGTTACGCCTTTTAACTCCATGCCATCGTATCCACCTGGCCTCATCAGGGAGTAGGCGTGTACCAAACCGGAAAGCTCATCGAAGGCGTAGAGCATTTTGTCCATTTTTGTCTCAGGTTCCACCCCAAAATGGGCCGGCCCGTGAGAGGCTATGGCACGTATGATTTCCGGATCTATATGCCTGGCTTCGAGTTCTGCAATGATCCGCCGGCAATGCTCTTCAGGCCATTGGTCCCAATCTGCGTCGTGGAGCAGGCCGGCCATTTCCCAACGCCATTGGTCTTCGGGTCCCAGTTGTTCTTTTTCTTCGGCCCATTTGCGCATAAGCAGACCTACCTGTTCCATATGGAGCCTGAGACGCTCGTTAGGAACCCATTCTTTCAAGAGCGAAGCGGCTTCTTCACGGCTAAGAACCTTCCCTTTATCCGCAGGATCTCCGAAGGTTTGACGATTGAGCTGTAGGTTCATAATAAAGGCGTTTATTTTTTGGCCGGAGCTGTTTTAGAACCGGACTTGGATGCTTTGGTATCGGGCGGGGGGGGCGCCTGATGTACCAAGGCGTCTATTTCAGGATCTCCTTCCAGGTTACTCATCTGGCCTAAGATATAACGTTGCCGGGACAACACATAGGCTGAAGGGGCATCCGGTCTGAAACGTACAGGATTGGGCAGACAAGCTGCAATCAGGGCGGCTTCTGACCTGCTCAGGGATTTGGCGGGTTTATGAAAGTACTGTTGGGCAGCGGCTTCCGTCCCATATATGCCTTGACCCATTTGAATGACGTTGAGGTAGGTGTTTAGAATACGTTTCTTCCCCCAGGTCCATTCGATCATTTTGGTAAAATAGATCTCAAAGCCTTTACGGATAAAATTCCGGCCTTGCCAGAGGAACACGTTTTTGGCCGTTTGCTGGGAAATGGTACTGGCCCCATGTACCCTGCCCGGATGCTTCTTGTTGTATTCCATGGCCCTTTCTATGTTCTTCCAGTCGAATCCGCCGTGTTCGGGAAAGAGTTGATCTTCTGAGGCAATGACGGCTAGTCTCATATTGGGAGATACTTCATCGGCGCTCACGTAATCCCTGTGGAAACCATAATGATGGAACCACCCGGATACCATATCGCCAAATTGAGTAACGGTAATAGGAGGATATACCCATTTGAGTAGAAAGATGTAGATGAATTGGGCTATGACGAGGATCAATACCAACCGCTTCGTAAACCGCCAGGCTCTGGCCCACCAGTTGTCTGAGGAGGAGTTGTTTCTTTGAAACATAGGGATTTGGGTTAATCTAGGATTTGGGTGTGGTCACCGGTCAACAACCCATATTTCATTTGACCACTGTTTGTTTGAGGAACAAGATACCATAGAGGATAAACATGCCGAACCCCACGAGGATCAGTCCAGATAACTTATTGATTATTAATATATTATGATGTGTCAGTCGGGTCCTGATCCTGTTGGCCAGGAAGACTTTTGTAAAATCGGCCAGCAGGTTCAACCCCAGACAGGTAGAAAACAATACAATCTTATCGGTCAGGCTTATGGTAGCAAAAGCGGTTGAACAGGTAAACCAAAACAACAGCACGGCAGGATTCAGGCAGTTCATGAAGTAACCACTCAGGAAAATACGGGCATAATCCCTTTTGCGGAAGGTTGGTTTGACATCTCCTACTTCTGCTTTTTTGACCTTTTTGAAAAACAGGTAATAGACCCCCATGATCATGAGCATGGTGCAACCCACGACCCCCAATTCGTTGCTGTATTTCTTAATGGAATCGAATACGGTGGTAAAAGCATTGGCCAGTACGACTAAGGTGATATCACTGGCCGATACGCCCAGGATAAAACTTATCCCTCCCTTATGGCCATTGTTGATGCTTTGTTTGAGTATGGCGAAAATGACGGGTCCTACCGAAATGGTCAACAGCAAAGCCAAGAACAATCCTTTCAATAAAGCTTGGATCATGTGAATATCAATGCCTGTAAAATTAAGAAAAGCTAAACGGCTCCTGTTTCCAAAAATTGCTTCCACTCCTGGAGGGTTTTACCCTTCAATACCCGGGGGAATTTATGCTGGCCACCGACCTTCCCTTTCAACCTCATGAATTCCATGAATTTATCTTCTGGCAGTACATCCAGCTTGATTTCTCTTAAGGCGCTTTCCCTTTCAACGGCATAATCGTCGTTGAGCTCCTTAAGGGTCGCGTCAATATGGGTTGCTAATTCTGTCTTATCGGCACATTGGTCACAGCCTAGCCACCAGTGGTGCATAAAGAAGGAACCTGCCGGCTCTCCGGCAACGGTGAACTCGGGTATGGACAGGTTGCGTTCTTCGGCCACGAGCTTTACCGCCTTATTCATATTGTCCACGCTCAGGTGTTCTCCCACCAGGCTGAGGAAGTGTTTGGTCCTCCCGGTGATGACGATTTCTGCTCTGCGCTTATCGGTGAACTTTACCGTATCTCCGATGAGGTAGCGCCAGGTTCCGGCGTTGGTGCTGAGCAGGATGGCATAATCCTTTCCCTCTTCCACCTCATGGAGCAGCAGAGGGCGGGCGGTGTCTGTCATGTTGCCATCGCTGTCAAAGTTCTGGTCATCGAAGGGCACAAATTCAAAGAAAATGTTGTTGCCGGTAACCAGCTTCATACCCTTGGCGTACTGCTTATCCTGGTAAGCGATAAAGCCTTCTGAGGCCAGATAGGTTTCTATATAGGTAAGGGGTTTGGCCAGTAATCGTTCAAATCCCTTCTTATAAGGTTCAAAGGCCACCCCACCGTGCACGAAAAAAGCAAGGTTGGGCCATATATCATGAATAGTGTTGAGGTTATAGCGTTCTATGATCTTTTCCATGACCAATTGTATCCAGGCAGGCACACCGACGACGAAGCCTATATCCCAGTTGGGGGCTTCTTCTACGATTTTGTCCAGCTTCAGGTTCCAGTCTTTGGTTTTGGAAATGCTTTTTCCAGGCTTATAAAAAGGTTGAAACCAGAAGGGCACTTTGGTGGCGGATATGCCGCTCAGGTCACCCGCATAGTAGGTCGGTCCCTTCTGAAGGTCTGTTGTTCCGCCCAACATCAACCATCCTTTACCAATGGATTTCACGGGAATGTCCTGATATCCGGTGAGGGTCAGGAAATGGCGGAACATGGTCAGTTTATTGGAACGGATAATGTCTTTGGTGATGGGTATGTATTTGCTGGCGGCCTCAGAGGTACCGCTGGACAGGGCGAAATATTTGATGACCCCCGGCCAGCATATGTCTGGCTTACCTTCCAGCGTTTTGTGCCACCATTCGTTATAGATCTTATTATAGTTATATGTGGGCACAAATTCCTGAAACAGTTGGGTAGGATTCTTATTGAGCAGGAGCTCGTCAAAACGGTACTTTTGGCCGAATTCCGTAAAGCGCGCCTTCTTCAACAACTTCTTCAACACCCTGACTTGCTGCCTTTTAGGGGAGTAAGTTGGGAGCCTCAGCGCCTTTTTAAAATTTTTGGGCAATTTAAACTCCAGTAAAGCCATTCTTAAGCTTAAGGTTATTACGTTAAGGTTACAAACGTACGGGATATTATACAAATATGCTGTTCCCTGGCCCCGGATCTGTTCCCGGTCCTTGTTTCTTCCGGAAGGGACTAGGCCAGTTTTTGTCTGGTCCGATCAGGAAATCGCTGTGTCTATGGTAAAAGAAGGCTGGGGATTTCCAAAGGGGTTGACTCATCAAACGAATCGCATCCGTATAACTCCTTTGGCCCAGACAAAATACCACGGAGGCATCAGGGACAGGGGGTCCTATTAAAGTGGTCACCCTTTCCAGGCTAATACCTGAAGCCTCGTATTTGGTTAAAAAATCCTGGGTATCGTCATCTGACCCCCATAAAAGGCAGCGGGTATACTTAGTAGTCGGGGTGACTGTTTGAGCAGGAGGGAATAACTTAAACCGGCCCTTTTGTAAGAGGATGCCGGTTTGGAGCAGGACCCGGTAAGCTAAGGCCGACGGCCCCCGGTAGTACTTTTGCACAAACAGGGACATGGCGCCGAAGAAATGGGTCCTGTAAGCAGCACTCTTTTTATTGGTGCTTTGTCCCTTAAAGTGAATCAAGGTGGTGTCTGCAAAGAATATGTTGGTCCAACCTGCCTTTAAAATCCTATAGCTTAAATCGATGTCTTCTCCGTATAGGAAAAAACGCTCGTCAAAACTTCCGGTAGTCTTCAATACTTCCTGGCGAACCAATAAAAACGCCCCCGAAAGAATGGGCACTGCCTGTGTAGTCCATTCATCTAAGTGCCCCGCATGATAGGCTGCCATCAGGGGATTTGCGGGAAAGGCGTTGGCTAGTCCACTCATTTGGAAAAAAGCAGCGCTTGGTGTTGGTATTCCTCTTTTGGACTCTTTAAGAAAAGCCCCTTTCCCATTGATCATTCTCAGGCCGAGGCTCCCTGCTTCCGGATGGGCTTTCATATAAGACAAGCATTGGTGCAGGCATTGGTCTTCCAGTATGGTGTCTGGATTGAGAAACAAGGTGAAGGAGGCATTCGTTTGGTTCAGGGGAAGATTGTTGGCTTTGCTGAATCCCAGATTTTCATTGCCGGCTAAAAGCCTTACCTGGGGATAAGCTTTGGGCAGCCAGGTAGTCGTATCGTCTGTAGATGCGTTGTCCACTACCCAGACTTCCGCATCTATTCCTTTGAGGGCTTCGCAAAGGGAGCGGAGGCAGTGATCCAGGTAGGGCTTGACATTCAGGCTGACGATTATGACGCAGAGCTCCATGGTGGACAAACATAAGGCAAAACGGGCGTATATTTGTCTATGCTTAAATCGACATTGCTCAGGGCGACAGAAGCAGGGGCGAAGGTTCTGCAACACTATTTCAACGGCTCATTTGAGGTCTCCCACAAGGAAAACGTCAATGACCTGGTTACCCAAGCGGATAAAGAATCAGAAGCGGCCATCATAGAAGTCATCCGAAGCGAGTTCCCGGATCATTATATCCTCAGTGAAGAAGTGGGAGAGCTACCTCAGAACTCGGTATACAAATGGATTATTGATCCCATAGACGGGACGGTGAATTTTGCCAACGGTATTCCCCTTTGTTGTGTAAGCATCGGACTGGAAAGAGATGGGGAAATGATATTGGGCGCTGTTTTTAATCCCATCATGCATGAGTTCTTTTTCGCTGAAAAAGGCTTTGGGGCTACCCTGAATGAAAAGAAGATCTCCGTTTCTACCGCTGCCCAGGTTCAGACCAGTTGTGTGGTTACTGGGTTCCCATACGCTTACCTTGATATACCCAACGGCCCTTTACAGGTATTCGAACGTTTTCTTCGAAAAGGGGTTCCGCTTCGCAGACTGGGCTCCGCAGCCATAGACCTTTGTTGGGTAGCCGCCGGGCGCTTCGATGCTTTTTATGAGCATACATTGAAGGCATGGGATAGTTCAGCGGGTTGGTTAATCGTCGAAGAAGCAGGCGGAAAGGTTACAGATTTTAAAGGTAATCCCTACTCTCCTTATCAACCGGAGATAGTGGCTACCAATGGTATCATCCACAATGAAATGCTACAATGGATAAAGGGATAACACGCACGGAAATCTCCACTTTAGGAGAGTTTGGCCTCATAGAGCACCTGACTAAGAATATAGAGTTCCACAATGCTTCCACTATACTGGGGGTTGGAGATGATGCGGCCATCATAGATCATTTTGGAAAACAAACCGTGGTCACTACGGATTTGCTGGTGGAGGGAATTCATTTTGACCTGATGTATACGCCTTTGAAGCACCTGGGGTATAAGAGCATCATTGTTAACCTCAGTGATGTGTATGCCATGAATGCCACTCCAACCCAGGTGACTTTGAGCATTGCTTTCAGCAACCGGTTCTCCCTGGAGGCCCTGGATGAATTTTACGAAGGCGTTTATGCCGCCTGCAATCGCTATGGGGTTGACCTTATTGGGGGGGATACCAGCTCTTCCCAAAAAGGGTTGATGATCAGTGTTACGGCCCTGGGTGAGGTAACACCGGGGGAATTTGTCACCAGGAATGGGGCAAAGAAAGGCGACCTGATCTGCGTTAGCGGAGACCTGGGGGGCGCTTTTTTAGGACTCACCTTGTTGGAAAGGGAAAAAAAGATTTATCTTGAATCTCCTCAAATCCAACCAGATCTGGAAGGACAGGATTACATCATAGGCAGGTTGTTGAAACCGGAGGCCAGGAAGGACATCATAGAATTCCTGGGTGAGCAGGGAATAAAGCCTACCGCCATGATGGATATTAGCGATGGCCTCAGCAGTGAGTTGTTGCATATATGCAAGCAAAGTGAGGTAGGCTGTGTCGTCTATGAAGACAAATTACCTATTGCGGAAGACAGCAGACAGTTTGCCTTTAAACTGGAGCTGGATCCTACAGCCTGCGCCCTTAGCGGGGGAGAGGACTATGAGTTAGTATTCACCATTGCGCAGGAAGATTATGATAAAATTGTTCTCTCAGAAAAGGTCAGTGTGATAGGATATGTTGCTGAGGCAGCAGAAGGAGCACGAATCATAACCAAAGGGGGTAATACACATGAGATTACCGCCCAGGGCTGGAAAGCCTTTTAACATAAATCATCCTGGTGTGAAAAGACCTTACCCTATCCTGGTTTTGCTGTGGTTGACCGCTGCCCTTATGGTTGGGTGTGCCTCCTCCAGAATGACAGGATATACCCCTGAAACGACATATGCTCCAACGGTTTTGCTTAAGGATTTTAACCTCATGCGTAAGATCCTTGAAGCAGATCATCCTTCCTTGTATTGGTATACGCCAAAGGATAGTATGGATTATTATTTCGATCAGGCGGCCGCCTCTATCCGAACACCCATGACGGAAGCGGCTTTCAAGAACCTGATTGCTTCCACCCTGGCCCATATCCGTTGTGGTCATACAGGTGTAAGGGCGAGCAAACAAATGGACTATTATGAGTCGGTGCATGAAGCGCCTCAATTTCCCTTTCAGGTAAAAATCCTGGGGGACAACCCCCAACCTCAATTGGCCCTTGTTTTTAACCCTTATGTGAAGGACACGTTGTTTAAGGCAGGGGATATATTAACCCAGATCAACGGGATTCCTGCGCCTAAGCTGATTGACTCCATGAAACGCTTCTTGTCTGTGGACGGATACGCTTATAACTTCGCTTACCAGAGGATCAGCGGAGATTTTCCGCTGTTTTACCAAAACATATTCGGAAGGGACTCCATTTACAACGTAGGCGTCAGTCGTCCCGGCGCGGAGCCTTTCACCGCTCCGGTAAAGGCCTATGACCTTCAACGGGATACTTCCCTGGCCGAGGCTTTAAAGATCTGGGAAATGGGCGCCCCTTACCGGTTTTCCAAAAGGGAGGAGTTGGAACGCATGCGATACCTGCAAATTGATAGCTCTGGTCAATTGGCCGTTTTGAATATCCGCAGTTTTGCAGATGGCGTGAGCAGGAGCTTTATCCGTCAAAGTTTTAAAACCCTCAAAAAGGAGAAGGTGCCCAACCTGGTCATCGATTTAAGGGTCAACACGGGTGGGGTAATCCGCACAGCGATCTGCCTGGCCGAATACCTCAAACAAGACCCATTTGTGTTTACCGATTCCATTTATTCAGGGACGCGTCACCTATCCTATAAAGGATACCTGGATAAGGGGTTTTTGTATCAGTTGGGCATGACCTTCCTGACCCATAAGGAGGCGGAGGGACGTTACAGGTTCTCTTATTTTGCAGGTAAGACCTATACCCCGACTAAGAAAAACCATTACCAGGGCAAAGTTTATATCCTTACTGGCGGATTCACCTTTTCAGCGGCCTCCATCTTTGCTGCCAACATGAAAGGGACGCCGGGCGTCACTGTGGTGGGTGAAGAAACCGGCGGAGGCTACTATGGAAATGACGGGGTGTTCATTACAGAAGCGACTTTACCCAATACGGGATTGAGGGTGTCATTGCCCCTGTTCCGCATGATCATCAACCATAAGTCTCCTAAAGATGGGCGGGGCGTACTACCGGATATTGAAGTAATCCCCACGACCGCCGATATACGCGGGGCGGTAGACCCTAAAATGAAGAAGGTGGCGGAGTTGATTGGATTGCACGGGTTGGCTTTTGCCCCCTACTGAGGGCCGCTGGGCCGGTCTGGTGCTGGTCTGCGCTCTCTACTGACGCACCCAGACTTTCTTCACCCGGTAGTCTTTGTCAAACCATACCAGGGTAGCCTCTTTGCCCGGTTCGATTGATCCTAATCTGTTTTCCAACCCCATCACCCTGGCCGGATATAGGGAGGCCATTCGTAAGGATTCCTCCAATGATATGCCTACTTTCTCTACGCAGTGCTGAACCGCTTGGATCATCGTGAGCGCAGAGCCAGAGAGGGTGCCATCCGGCAGTACGTATTTATCTCCTTCCAATTGGTGCTGGTATACGCCTTCGTTGTTGGTTACTACTGAGTCTGTGATCAGGAATAGTTTGTCTTTTAATAACTGTTTGGCGATCTTGATCGCAGCCCAGTCTACATGATGCCCGTCAACGACAATGCTGGCGTAGGGTATGGCTTTCTCCAAAATGGCTCCTACCAATCCGGGAGCCCTATGGTTAAGGGGGGACATAGCATTATAGAGATGAGTGGCGGCCCTGATCCCTTGAGCAAACCCACTGAGGGCTTCTTCGTAGGTCGCGTTGCTGTGACCGGCAGAGAGTGCCACACCGGCCAGCAGGAGTTGTTGGATGACTTCCGGGGTGCAGCGTTCAGGGGCCACCGTCATCATGCTGAGGTGCTTGCCGGCTTTGGTGATTAATTCGGCAACTTTATTTTTTTGGGGAACCTGTATGTATTCCAGCACGTGGGCCCCCCTTTTAACCGGGTTGATATAGGGTCCTTCCAGGTGCAATCCAATTAAACCTTGGCCACCTTTAGTTTGGTAATCCGCTACTGCGGCTATGGCCAGGTCCATCAGCTCATCGGATTGGGTAGCCATGGTGGGCTGAAAATAGGCGGCACCTCCGGAAAGGCAATATTGGTAAGTGGCTTCTATGGAGGAAAAAGAAGGATGGTTGGTAAAGAATTGTCCATTCCCACCATAGACTTGCAGGTCTATGAAGGCAGGAGCAAGGGCTTGGCCTTGCAGGTCGATATAGATGTCGGCGTCATGGGTGTGGGCCATTTCAGTCGGGTTGGTGCCCACGCCTGTGGCGCTTGCTGAGCCCGCCGTGTCCGCGCCCGCGGCGCTTGCTAGGCCCACCGGCCCGGGCCACATGCCTTTGATGATGCCATCCTCCGTGAGAACGGCCCCATTTTCTATGACCGCATAACCTGTGTAGATGGTCCCGTTATAAAATAGGGTTTTCATGCGTTGCCGTATATACGAGCCTTAAATTGTTATTTGAAATTGGTCTGCATCCCTAAGGAAAGGAAGGCGACCCCTTATTTCCTCCAATCTTGATTTCTCAAGTATAACGGTGGTGACGTCTTCGGTATCTGGTCCGTGGTAAAGGATTTCGCCCAAGGGATCAATAACCATGCTGTCACCGGAATAGTCTATGTTGTTCCCATCCTTTCCTACCCTGTTAAGACCGATCACGTAACACTGATTTTCAATGGCCCTGGCCTGGAGCAGGGTTTTCCAGGCCAGGCTTCTGGCCCTGGGCCAGTTGGCGACGTAGGCAAGGACGTCGTATTCGGATTCTCCGTGCTCGTTAATCTGATTTCGTGCCCATACGGGGAAACGTAGGTCATAACAGATCTGGAGGTTGATTTTCCATCCTTTTACAGAGGCAACCAGGCGGCGGGCTCCGGCGGAATAGTGCTCGTCTTCATCGGCATAAGCAAACAGGTGCCTTTTATCGTAGGTGCCCAATTGTCCATTGGGGAGCGCCCACACCAGCCGGTTCAGGAAATGGCCTTCCTCCTTGATGGCCAGACTACCCGTTAGGATGATCTTCTTTTGCTCCGCTAGTTGTTTCATCCAATTGACGGCTTGTCCATCCATGGTTTCGGCCAGGCGCTCGGGCTCCATCATAAAGCCAGTGCTGAACATTTCGGGAAGAAAAACAACTTCCATTGGCCCAGTATGGCCTTTGATCATATTGCCGATATGGTCCAGGTTCTGAGGGATATTGCCCCAGGCCAGATCTGCTTGAACCAAGGTGACAGATAAAGTAGACATAGCCCGAAGTTCGGATTTAATCAGGAATTATAAATGGGTCGGACCCGCGGTGCTCGATAACCTGAGCCGCCTGATGGCGGAGTTGACAAGGGTGGAGCTGATCCGGGCCAGAGAGCCGTGTTACTGCATTTAGCGGGCGTTGATCGCCTCCCTTATCAGTTCAGACTCGTATCCCTTCTTGAGTAAGTATTCCGTCGTTTTTGCCCTAGCCACAAAAGGGTCTTCGGAGCTGATTAATGCATATTTCTCCTGGGCCAGTTTGTGCAGGGTTTGCTGGTAATCTTCGGCAGGAATGGAAGCCAGACCCTTGCGTATGCAGTAGGGGGAAACCTGCCTTTGTTTTAGTTCATATTCTATTTTCTTTTTGCCCCAGTGCCTCATGCGAAATTTCCCTCCGGCGAACTGTATGGCAAACCTTTCTTCATCCAGGTAGCCTTCCTCTATTAATTGGGACAGGGCCGTTTCTACATCCTCCTTTCTCAAACCAAATCCATAAAGCTTTTCTTTGGCTTCCTGGTGGCAGCGCTCCTGGTAGGCACAGTAGTGCCTGAGTTTTTGCAGGGCCTGTTCTTTGGATAGTTTGGCGGGAAACATCCAGCAAAGGTAAATGAAGTAACTTGCAGCGCATATGACAACTGTAGCGCAAAGAATACATGATCTGGATCAGGTGATCCGGTTAAGGCGTACGACCAAGCCCGAAAAAATGAATGGAAACAGCATCCCCGAGCAGACGATCAGGGAATTGCTGGAGCTGGCAGATTGGGCCCCTACCCATGCTTATACGGAGCCCTGGTATTTTGTGGTATATGCAGGAGAGGCCGTAAAACGTTTCTGTAAGGACCATGCTGAATTATATAAGCAGCATACGCCTGAAGACCGGTTTCAGGCGGGGACTTATGAGAAGCTGGAGCATATGGGGGATAAAGCCAGCCACCTCATCGCCCTTTGTATGAAAAGGGGGGATAATCCCAATATTCCCGTACTGGAAGAAATCGCCGCTACTTCCTGCGCGGCGCAGAACATCCTGCTGGCTGCCGCTGCCAGGGAACTGGCCGTATACTGGGGAACCGGCGGACAGGCCCTAAAGCCCGCCATGAAGGAATACCTCGGCCTAGGTGAAGCCGACCAGGTCCTGGGCTTACTGTACCTGGGTTATGCGGATAACGTCCTGGTTCCGGGCAAGCGTAATAAGCCCCTGGAACAAAAAATAAAGTGGGTTAGCTAAACGCGAGTGGCGCCAGCCGTGCGCCATGGCAAGCCCTTAGCGTCAGCGCGGCCTAGTTTTTCGCTTCGTCTATTTTTGTTTTTAGTTCCTTCAGGGTCATGTTTAACAGGACCGAGTGCCGGTTATTGACTCTTTGGACCAGGTGCACATGGGCAATGAAATCCTGAACGATCTGAATCTTATCACTAGGGGTCACCACCAATAATTGGAGATGTAGTTGTTTACACAATTCCATGAGGTAGGTGGCCTTTTCTTCATCCTGATTGGAGAAGCTTTCATCTACAGCAATAAAACGCAGGCTTCTTTCCCCTTGACCCTCTCTGGTAATGCCGAACTGATAGGCGATGGCGCTACAGAGGATGGTATAAGTCAGTTGGGCTTTTTCTCCCCCTGAAAGTTGACCCATTTGCCGATAGGTCTTTTTGAGTTCGCCCGTCTCCCTGTATTTTTCATCTGCCCAGAACTCAAACCAGTTGCGCACGTCCAAAACCCTGGATCGATATGCCTCGCTTTCTTCCAGGCTTTCTATCAGGGGAAGGACTTTTTCCCGGAAGTGGGCGGCCTTTTGATCGAAGTTGCTTTGTTGCCAATTGGCTGCCTGAGGCAAGGCTTCTACCAGGTAAGTGCGGAAGCTTTTTACAGTCGTGTCAATGGCTGGTCGGATACCGAGTTGAATGAAGGTGTCGGGCAAGCGGTTGAAGTTAATGGCCGCAAGGGATTCGTTGAGCCTGGTCACGCTGTTTCGGATATCTCGTTCCCATTTTTCTACTTCCTCATTGAGCCCACCGATCTTATAGGTGATGGTGACGTGTATATAGCTTTCAAAATCAGTTTTGTACTTGGGCAGGTTTTCATTTTCCAGCCGCTGGAGCCACAGGAGGTATTCCCCTGCGTGCGCGCTGTCTTCCGAGAATTCCTGAACGTCTCCATTCCAGTCTGGGAATCGCTGCTGGACTTCCAGGGGAGGGTGTTTGACCCGGTTGATGCTCCGGTTGATCTGGGTTTCCAGGGTCCTCACCTTGTCAGCGAGTTTGGAGGCACTGCTATCGATCACGCTCTTCAATGCTACGTATTTCTCATCCAGGGTTTCCAGGGTAAGGGACCCCAGCTCTTCTGCGTATTTCTGTTGGAAGTGAAGCAGCAGGTCCTTATCCTCTTCGGTGATATGGACCATTAATTCGGAGAGTTGTTCCTGGTCCTTTTTCATCTTTTCCATCAGACCTTCCTCGGCTCCTTTACGACCCAGGAGTGCGTCCCTTTCTTGTTCAACTTCCATTCTTTTAGCCTGGATGTCCTGAAGCTGGGCCGTCAGTTCCTTGAGCTGATCACTGCTCTCCTTGAGGGCATCTATCTGGTTTTCGGAATGCGCGATTTTCTTTTGAACGTCTGCAATATTGATGGTCGCATAGCCTTCGTGCTGCTCCAGGTTATGGAGGGCATAGGCTTGTTTTTGCAAACGCTCTGCCCTGCGTTTACACCTTTCCAGCGCATCGGCGGCGCCCTGGAGCTTTTCGACGAGTACGTCCCGTTTTTTGATCAAGGTGTCCTTTTTCTTTTCGTTGTTCCATCCCATGACGTACCTGCCTGCATCATTGCGGTCCGGTCTGTCGTCTTTTTCGTGCCGGTCCCCGTTTTTGATGAGGCCGTTAATGGTGATGGCCTTGTCGTGTTTGTCCAGTCCTTTTTCCGTATCCAGGCAGACGTAGCTGAAATGGTAGATGATCTGCTGGGCCACCCATTCGGCCAAAGGATGTTCCTGGTTGAACTCCAGTTTGTCGTAAACCGTATCTTCATCCGGATAGCGGATCAGGGCTACATCATGTACCCTGGAATAGACCAACCTGGACCGGAGGTTGGTGCCATTGACGTATTTGTTGACCTTCTTATAATATTTTTCAGGTACCAACAGCCTTAAGGAAAAACTATGCAAAAGTTTCTCCAGCGCAGGCTCCCAGCTCATTTCTTCCGCCTTGACCTGCATCAGTTCCCCTGCAAAGGGTAGGTCTCCCAAGTCTATTTTCAGGTCGGCGCAAATGTCCTTACGCAGCTGTATGAGGTGGGTGGGAATATTGTTGCGGTTATGCAGCAATAGGTTGAGGTCGGCCTCTATGGACTCTTTTTCCGCGCCCGATGATTTGAGGATGCCCCTGGCATCAAACTCATCGTCCCCATTGAGCCTTTGTTCCCTTTCAATCCGCAATCGGGCTTTGCGGCTTTCGGCAATCAAACGCTTGTAGGAGGCCTCATCCGTTACTTCGGGCTCATTGAGCTGCAAGGTCTGACACCAGCCTGCAAACTGGTTGAAGTTGGCGGTGGTTTGTTTGAGGTTTTCCTTTAGGTCTTCCAGGGCCGTTTCCAGTTGTTTTAGTCGCTGGCCGGCCTGGTTGAGCTCTATCTGATTTTTGGTATTTCGTTCGGCCTCTATCCATTCTTCTATGCGGGCTTTGCCCCTTTCCAAATCCTTAAGCAGGTCGTCATAGGACTCTTTAGCCAGTCGGCGGGCCGTAGTCAGCAGGTTATTTTTGGTGAAGCGGTTCCATATGGTGGCCGTCTCAGATTCATGGCGCAACCTGGCCAGTTCTGAGGATAATTCGGTGAACTCTTTATAAGCCGATTCCAGGGGCTTGAGCAGGCGGATCTGCTCTTCTGCTTTTTCTATGTTGCGCTGGGCATCCAGCAAAGTACCCAGGTGTTCTTTCAATTCCAGGAACTCGGCCTCCATATTCCTGGGTTCCAGCATATGCATGCGGATGAACTCGTCCAGGTTGCCCAGTACCTTGATGCCGACCGTTTGGTTAAAGAGACTCAGGGCTTGCAGGCTTTGCATGCCCAATACGTCTACCAATCTTTGGGCGTATTTGGAAGCGCCGTCAAACCATTCAATCATCTTCCTTCCGCCTTGCATGAATTGGGTGTCCAGGCGTTTTCTCCAACCCCCGCCGGCATCAAAAGGCCTGAAATGTTCTTCTATATGAAGCGGCACGTGCGCGACGGCAAACACCCTTTTCATGTCCCCGGTACCAAAATACCTGACTTGGAAAAGGGTGACGTTCTGGCCCATCTGATTGGCAAAATTGGCCAGCAATATGCTGTAGGCCTCTTCTTTATTTTCCCTTAAATACAAGGTTTTGGTAGAACCGGTTTGCTCACTGTGCAGGGTGCCGTATCCGCCCATGACATAGGTCTCTTCCGTACGGTCTCCTTTCTTTTCACTGCCGGAGGATTGATTATAAAACCTGTATTTTTTCTCCGGCACGATCAATGTTAGCAGGGCGTCCACAAAAGTGGTTTTGCCGCTGCCATTGGCCCCGGTCAACAAAGAGGTCTCTCCCTCGGGTTTTATGCTGTGTACATATTCGTCGAAGGTTCCCCAATTGTATACCTCTAAATACTGTAGACGGAATCCCGTCTTATGCTCATCCGTGCTGAATACGTTCAGTTGCATGTTTGGCAAGTTGCTGCGTGAATTGTTCCAAAACTTCGGCGTCGACCTTTGCTTTGATAATCTTTCTGATCCTGAATTTCTGTTCGTCCGGGAAATCGCTGTTTTCCACCATGGCCAGGAATCCGTTTTCTTCGGCCCTGTCGATCAACCTGTCCAGGTCCTTTAAGAATTTTACCCGGCTGGGATTTTCTTTGAAAAACAGGGCTGCATATTCTTTGATTTCCCTCCTTTTGCGGATCAATTCCCTGGTCACCACTTCTCCTACTTCGAACTCTGCCAGCATGTCCCGGAGCAAGACTAAGAGCACGCTCTCGTCATAGGTAAAAGCCCTGCGATTGATCCAGCTTACTTCTGATTCCTCGTCTTCTGAGGCGGCATGCACCAGGTAAGCATAACCGTCTTCTTCATCCAGGACCAAGGATAACCCCAACTGCTGCACAAAGGCGGTCAGCTCCCCTTTGTATTGGAGGAGTTTCTCCCAGTTGGTTTTTTCCAGGTATTCTACCGGCCCTTTCAGTAGTTTGATGAGGACGGAAGTATAGGGTAGTATTTTGGTTGAAGGGTTGGCCATAGCAAGTGGGTTTGTCTACCGGCTGAACAGCAGGTAGGGTACTTCAATGAATTTGGTGGCGCCTGGATTCAAAGGAATATGCTCCGTCATTTTTTCCAGGACCTGGGCGTGTTTGGGTTTTTCTTTAAGGAAAGAAAAATAAGAGACAATTTCTGCTATGCCGTGTTCTGTGGCCTCAGCTTCCACGATTTCTTTCAGTGTGGCTGTCTCCCTGTTTTCCAGCGCTCTGGTTACTTTTTCCCAAAGCCGCTTTTTATCTATGTAAGTAGCATGCAGCAACCTGCTGAAGCGTTCTACGTCCTCCACTTTTTCCAGTGCGGAGCTGGGTTGTTTGAGTTCAACCGGTGGTTTCTTTTCCTGAATGATCAACCTTCTGTCCATAGCCATACGGATTTCCATGGACTCCTCAACGACTATGCCACAGGGGACGTTGTCCTGGTCTACAAATTCAAGTACCCTTTCCTTGATGGAAGCTATTTGTTGCCTCAATCGGCGGTGACGGGTGATTTCCTTTTCGCTGATGATGCGGCTGAGTTTCTCAGCCATCTTATCATTGGCTTCGTACACCTGTCTGCCCTGTTGAAGGAGCATGGACTTGATATTGTGCAAAAAGGGATGGTCCGAGGGCATGCCCCGGTCTTCCAGCAGCTGAAGGAGCTGATGGGTCAGTTTTCTCCATTCTTCTTGTCCCGCCCTGGAAATCAGGAACTCCCAGAAGGCATAAAAGCTGCGGCCCTGGTCGCTGTTGCGAAGCGTATCATAGGCCTGGAACGCATACCCCACGATGGCCCCCTTGTTCAATTCGGCCCGGGTATGCTGTTCTACGATGTTTCGGTGGATCTGCTTGAAGTTGTCTTCCACTTCCCTGAAATCACCCAGCAGGTCGTAGCAAAGCCTGCTGAATAATTCCAACCGTTCGTGGACCTGGGCGTTATTGTAGACTTCCACGGCTGCGCCGGCTTCCAGGGCTTTAATTTCTTTGTCGATCTCCGCTTTCCTGGTACGAAGATCCTCCAGCCTGCGGGTGCGGTCGTCCTCCGTTTTTTCCACTATATCCCTCAGGGATGAGAATAACATTTTGAAGCGGCTTTCTGTACCCACAAACTGCCGCTTTTGCAGGGTCTGTAGCCACTGAAACACCTTCTCGGCGTGGGCGCTCAACTGGTAATGGGTTTGCCCCTCCTGGTCCAGGTAGTCCTGGAGGAGGCGCCTCTGCACCCAATTGAGCAAGTATTTCCTGGCCCGGCTGTCTTCGTCTTCTCCCCATTCTATTCGGGCTTCTTCAAAATCGTCCATGTCCTCTTTGAATTCCCTGAGGTATTCTGAGAGCAGGAGGCTCATCTTGCCTTCCGCTATGGTAGGCCTGTCCTGGGCTTTGAAAACCGAGTATAAAAATGGGAGGACCCAACCCGCATTACGCATACGGATGATCTGCAGCGAGGGTGAGGATTCAAACAAATCGGCAAATTCGGGGGTCCGCATATATCAACGCGCAATCTATCAATTTACCCCAATTCCCGCCTGGAAATTTATTGACATTTGGGGATTATTCGTTTTGCCTGTCCTAATGGCACCTTTTGGTTGTGTGTAAGCATAGGCTTGGCTGTCAGAAAGGTTAGACGTAGATACCGGAACGTAGGTATTACCTACCGGAACCACGGATATTTGTTAAGTTTATGATGAAATATGCATTATGGACCGTGTGACAAAGGACAAAATTAGGGCTCTCCGCCAAGTCCTTAAAAGCTTGCAGCCTATAAAGCCCGAAACCCAGCGGAAACTTGACCAGAAATTCAGGTTAGAGTTCAACTATAATTCCAATCACCTGGAAGGGAATACCCTAACCTACGGCGAGACAAAACTGTTGCTTATTTTCGGCCAGACGAACGGCACCCATCCTTACCGGGATTATGAGGAAATGACGGGGCATGATGTAGCGTATAAAAGGATACAGGGATGGGCAAAAGATAAGGATCATCATCTTACTGAGGCAGACATTAGGAACCTGAATGAGATCATTTTAGTGAAGCCTTTTTGGAAGGATGCTATTGCCCCGGATGGACAGTCTACCAAAAGGCAAATAAAGGTTGGTCTTTATAAAGAATATCCGAATTCTGTTGTTCTCCAAAATGGGGAAATATTTGAATATGCATCAGTCTCTGATACACCCTTCCTTATGGGGGAATTGATGGATTGGTATAGGTTGGCCTCTGATGGTGACGACTTTGATCCTGTTACGGTAGCCGCATTATTACATTATCGATTTGTTCGGATTCATCCGTTTGATGACGGAAACGGGAGGATTTCGAGGTTGTTATTGAATTATGTTTTATTGAAAAATGATCTGCCTCCTGTGATCATTAAATCTGAGGAAAAGAAAAACTATCTGGCTGCACTGAATAGGGCTGACTCTGGTGATCTTATAGCTTTTGTGGAATATATAGCGGAACAATTGATTTGGAGTCTGGAGATAAGTATCAAAGCAGCAAAGGGAGAAGGAGTGGATGAGCCAAATGATTGGGAAAAGCAGTTTTCGCTTTATCATAAGAAATTGACATCAACTGGGTTTGATCAGAAGAACCCGATCAGAATAAACCTTAATTCAGTTAAGCAAGTTGTTTACGATGCCATTTTTCCTTTAATACATGATTTGGAAGATAAATTGGCGCTCATAATAGACAGGTTTTTCTATGAGCGTCGAAACATGGTTATAGTATCTGGGAAACACTTTATTGGTGCAACTTTTAATAAGTTGATGCTTCAAGACCAGCCAGTTTCGTTTGCAGATTTTCTTGATTTGGAATTTGAGGCAAATAGGCTTATCCAATTGATTGAATATCAGGTCAGCTATATCGGCATTAAACAATTAAGACGGGAAAGTGTAAATCTAATGCCCGTACGACTT
>CAJCIQ010000034.1 GCA_903970475.1 Beijerinckiaceae bacterium | reverse complement strand
GCTGGTCTAATACGGTATCCAATAGCCCAAACTCCGGGTTTCTGGCCCAATCCGGCTTCTCAAACTTTAAGCGTAACGGCTCGAACAAATTCATTTTCATGTCAGACTGAATCACAATAATTGTGCCACAATTAACTGATCGTCAACTAATTATCTTTTATAGACAGACTCTAATTAAGGTAAGTGCCGTCATATTGGTTTCTTATTCCGTTGCCATTTATGTTACCACCAAAGGATATCGCACGAACAAAAAAAGAAAACGAGCCCTACAGGTATTAAAAGAAAAACTAGAATACGGTAATTAATTTGCAGCCTTGATCAAATTGAACCCTAATTTCGGTAAACTCGATCCCAAGTTTCAGCTAATAATTTACACTGAATTTAATACCTATCCAATAAGGTCCTGATGAATTATTGGTTACCGTCCCATAACCTTGTGCATAACCATGGTCAATGTATCCCTTCCCAGCGTACCGGTTAATGCAACTTCTCCAGTACGGTCAACAGGCAACACAACGCCCTTAAAATCTGGTTTACCCTCCGGAGACTGCCAATGAATATCCAGGCTATCCTTGAGGATGGTAAAATGGCCATCCCATCTCCTTAGTGGCGTACCAAACTCAAATACTGCTCCATTTCTTACATCGAAGAAAACAACATTCAATGCACTATCACAACCCGCACCCGGATTTACCAGGCGCCGGTTTACCTGCAACTGCCTCACCTCATATTTCCCGGTAAGCGAAGGATGTTTATCAGGTCCCCCATGCAGGGCTATCAGCAACAAGGGTATGTAAATTATAGAAAGTCGGATAGCGATTTTAAAGTATTTGGATATAGGCAAAGAAGGTAACAGGTCCGTCGCAGCAAAAAAGAACGCCCTTAACCGGCCGAACTCCATCAATAGTAAATACAGTACCCCCGCCATCATGATAGAGGCATGCACCACCACACTGTTACCGATCTGGTAAAAAATATCCATCAACAGAATATTCGCCAGGACCGGAATGAGTATAAACACACCCACCAGCCTTGTACGCCGGAACAGCAGTAACAGAGCGCCGATAATCTGAAAGGAAGCAATGATGCAGCCAAAAAGGTAGGAATAACTATAAAAACTCCAGAATAACTCCGATGGTGGGAAACTGCCATAGAGACGGTCTTGCCAGCTCAAGGGTACCCCTAATTGCAAATGAAAGATTTTTTCCCAGCCAAATGAAGCCAGGTCATAGGCCACCCCATAACGAATGAGCCCCTGCCAAAAAGCAAGGGTCCCAGCCTTATCCGTCCTACGAACCTGCCATATAAAAGCATAGATGACAGCCGCCGCCACCATGAGCAACTGGACAACAGACATAGCCCTGACTGGTACCCAGGGTCGCAGGAACGTAACGCCTTGCCGTAAGACGGAGGCGCCAACTACCAGCCCCGCGAGCAGACAAGTGATCAATTTCTTTATAAAAGGGATTTCCTCCATACCGCATGCGTTCATTGGAAAGTACAAGCCCACAATGAAGGCATATACTATGCCGGCAAACGAAGTACTGTCACTGTGACACTTGAAAATCAGGGGCTGGAGATGAACAGGACAGGGCCAAATGATCCACCGGTCAGTCCGCCACCTGCACTAAAGAGTAGGTAAACGCAGGAAACTGCCCTTCAATCTTTAAAACCTCATGGCTTTTTGCATTAAGCCAACATTGGATGCTGACCTGACTGGTCTTCTGAATATTGAGTTTTATGGCGGGAACCTCTACCCCAGCGATGGAGACTTTCTCGTCTGAAACATATTCCACACGCTCAAAGGTCACATTATGACCGGGAACATATTGACCCAGGATAAATGGAACCCCCTTTTTGTAATTCAATACCTGGTATGTTTCTATATAAGCCAATCCATTGAATAATGGATGGGCAAGAAGTGTATCCACGTTTCTGCCGGATTGTTGCTTGCCCCCTGCAATAGGTATCATCATTCCTTTGACCCTATTACCATGGTAGCCAAAACTATCCAATGAAGTCGAAATATTGGAATAACTTTCTATGGGCGCCAATGTGTTCTTTTCAATCAAAACACTGTCTATATTGACTGATGCCCCATCGTATAGTTTCTGTACGACCGTGAATGTATTACCGTTTGTAATAACCTCCCTGTCCAAAAGCTTGATACTTTTATAAGAATGGTTGGCGTATATAAGCGTCGCGTAACGGACATGGACGTCTTTGACCAAATCTGAATGGGGGAGTTTATTGTTTGCAAAAACAGTGTCCAGTGTCCCCACCGATTTACCAACCAGCCTGACTGGTTGGCCATTCACCATTGCAAAAAAGCATCCGAACAATATTCCAATTAGTAAAACCATTTTGATATCGAATCTTTTCATAGTGGCGCATTTGAAGGAGTGGAACATAAATTAACAATCACCGTTAGTCTGGCGTGACTTTGTGATTATCGGCAGATTTTATACATACGGATGCTAATGAACCAATCAAGCGGCCGGCGTTCAAGCCATCTTTATCTACTTCACAAGGAATAATTTCTAAAAGGCAAGCTCACCGAGATCCTAAATGAACCAGACGGGCCACCGTCATAGACTGATTTCGACATACTGGTTACCGCCAACCGATATATAAGCTATCCTTGTCGCCCCAATGTTACATGATTTACAGGTTACATTAACCCTTCAAATAAAAGCGCTACATTACGCAAGTAGATCACCTATTGATAAACATTATTTATTAAATAATGAACATACCATCTTTATCCAATGCGATCCGCACGTCCATCACTAGTCTTTTATTTATTGACGATGATGATGAAGACCTCTGCCTTTTTCCTATGGTAATAAGCAATTTATGCGTATCCATTAACACCGATACCATAGGGAACGCCGCCATAGCCCTGGCAAAGCTGGATACCGGCGAGCTTCACCCCGACTTGATCTTCCTCGATCTCGATATGCCTGTAATGACGGGACAGGAGTTCTTACGTGCGGTCAAGACTAAAGAGCCCTTAAAGGATATACCAGTCATTGTCATGTCCTCCTCCTCCGAGAGTGAGACCATAGAGGAAGTAAAATCCCTGGGCGCAATAGATTTCATTGTCAAACCCAGCTCCTACTGCGATTTTAAGGCTATATTCAAAAGGTTGCTCTCCCTCTAGGCGGGTGGGATCACCCGACCATACCTCTTTTGTACCCCAAATATCATTTCCCCTATAATAAGCAAGGGCTACTTTCCTTATATATCAACGTTATTGCCTTGTGGCATGATTATTTGACCTTTTAAGAGAAATAAGCATAATGTCTACTAACAACAAGCTACATAACGGATCCACTCTTTCTATGACAAAGGTTTCTATCCATCCAAAGGACAAGGAGGAAGGCAAACTGGCTAAGTTCTTCCATGATGAGATCAAAGACATTTATTGGGCGGAAAAAAAACTGGTTCAAACTTTGCCCAAACTTGCCAAGGCTGCTACCTCTGATGAATTAAGGAACGCCTTTACCAGTCATCTTGAACAAACCAAGGAACACGTTTCCCGCCTGCAAGAAGTCTTTGGATTGCTGGGGCATAAGCCCCAGGCCAAAAAATGTGAGGCTATGGAAGGCATCACCGAAGAAGGGGCCAGCATCATAGAAGAAACAGAAGTGGGTACATCCACCCGCGATGTGGCCCTTATCCTCGCAGGTCAGAAAGCCGAACACTATGAAATTGCGACTTATGGAGGCCTGGCCCAGATAGCGCGTACACTTGGACACAAGGACGTAGCCAAGCTCCTGGAAACCACACTGGCAGAAGAAAAGAAAGCCGATGAAGCCCTTAGCGGGATTGCCAAAAATTCAGCCAATAAAGAAGCTACCTCTGAATAAGCACCTATACGATCTATATAGAAAAAGGGTCTGCCGAACGGCGTAATTGTTCGACAGACCCTTTTATATAGCGTAAAAACGCGGAACCTATGATTTACGACTACTGTGCCCACTGGAGCGGCGTCAGCACCGCATCCAAACCGCCCAGTTCACCTACCGCTTGATTGTATCCATTGACGTTGCTGTTTTGCAGCGAAGCAGGATACTTCATACGTTGGGGGAAGAACTGCTGGTTGCTCGTATTCATATTGGCAGTCGTCAAAGCAGGCAACGTTTGAATGGGTGCTTCCAACACGGGATTTTCGAAGAAAGGAAGACCCAACCTGCGGTGATCACTCCAGGTTTCCAATGGCAACCAGGGGGTATTGGCTATGAACTTTTGGGTAATGATCTTATTCATATGGTCATTTTTCAATGAACCACCCTGATAAATCGTGTTGGAAGGGTAAGTGATAGATACCGTGCCTGGGACATGGGTTGTACCATCCACGTAGGTGGCCGTATAGCTGGCAGGAGGTTCGGCGGTATTGTTCCAGTCCACGCAGGTACCTACCCTGTTGTAATCATCGTTAATCAGGTATTGGGGCAAATAAGCAGAAACGCCCCAATAAGCGAAGCTGGCGGCTATACCCGAATCATAAGCATTCTGAGCATTAAGGGGAGAAGTCCATCCCCTTTCAGCTCCTTCAGCCAGGAGGAAGTAGGTCTCCCAGGGCCCGAAATAAACACGCTTTCCCGTATCCAACCTGAATTTTTCCTGCAAGCTGGGCACATAGCCATTGGCGATACCAATGTTTAAAATGGGGTTGAGGTTGTTCACCACACCGCCTTTGGCACCCCAGTTTCCATCGGGCATAGGGTTCCAGGTCCAGGCAGCGTCAAACGCTTCAAAGTTGCTTCCATCCAGGTTGGTGAACTCCCCGGTAGTGGTGGCAGCAACCCCACCTCCAGCCGTTGTTCCGGGATAGGAAGGATCGGTGTAATTGCCTGGAATGTAGAAGATCTGGTAGGCCCTTGGATCGATAGTGGCAGGCATCCCATCAAAATAGTAAGGTGCATAAGGGTTGTTGGTCATGGTCGTAAACTGTACCGGGAGGTACTGACCCACATAATTCTGCGGTTTAATGTTGGCCAGGGCAGCCGTTAAACCCGCGGAATTGCTAATGACATTGGGTAACTGGGATGCAGACGTGACACCACCCAGGTTCACCATCAGGTTATTGATGGTAACTGCCATGGGAAGCGTGAACCAGCTACGGGAATACACACTGGACAGATTGGTATACCCACCTGCTGCCATTCGAATACCAAACAAGGATGCATTGGTAGTGATAAAGTTTTTGGTGGCGGCAGCCGCTTGAAACTCCGACTGGGCCAGCGAAGGATTGAGGGTTGTCAACCGCATAGCCAGCCTTAAGCGCAAGGAGTTGGCATATTCCTGCCAGTTGAGCCAGTTAAACCCATATACGGGATCTTCTGCTGCAACAGCAGAGGGAGCCGCTTCGGCGTTGATATTGATGCCGGCGCTGGCGCTATCCAATTCACTCAGTGCATAAGCGTACACCGTTTTCACATCAGAAAAACTGGGGTTGACACCTTGGAAACCGTTGGTAGGCATGGGACCAAAGCCATCGCTCATTTCAGATAACAAGTAAGCCCTCCAGATCCTGGATACCCAGTACAGGTTGCTGGTATACAACTTTTGGGTACCGGCAGCCTCTTGTTGCTGGGCCACCGTGATGGCATCGTTGATATAAGTCAGGGCGCTCGCCTGGTTGTTGTAATATTCGCTGATCCACTCGTCGTCATAAGAACCCCAGGAGAAAGTAGCCCCATCGGCATCGGAGATCTGGTGACCGGCAGCAGCCCAGTAAAGGATAAAGGCGCGTTCGGAAACGCCAGGGTTCATCTGGGCGGTCGTAATGGAGTTGTCAATCAGATATTCCACCTGTACCTGATTAGCAGTTACGGAAGTCGGGTTGGTGTTGACCTCCGAAAATTTCCGACAGGAGAATAGAAATACCGGTACCATGGCTAATAACACCGGATATTTAACAGTTATTTTTTTCATCTTCTTCAAGATTAAATGTGATCAAATACTTAGAAGCCCAGGGAAAGCGTAATATAATAGGTCCTCGTCGTCGGAGCAGCACCGCTCTCAAAGCCTGTTGCAACTGTTCCAGTAGCATAGGAGGATTCAGGATCTAACCCATGCATATGGCTGGATATCATCCATACGTTATTGCAGGACAAGGCCAGTTGCACCTTCTGGAAAGGTGTTCCTGCCATGTACTTCCTGGGAAGGGCATAGGCGAGCTGAATGTTCCTGATGCGTATATTGCTGGCGTCAAACAAATTGGCTTCCGTAATCCCCGTGTTCCCAACGCCCAAGGCGGTCCAATATTGCTGGGGAGAAATCTTGGTGGTATTGGCAGTATATCCACCGCTTCCATTCACCTGTACACCCGCCAGAACCATGGAGTCCCTGTTGTGGTTGGTTACGGTAAGCGCTGAAGTACCGGCTGTTTCCATACTGGACAAGGTGTAGGAGAACTCTTTCCCACCCAAGGAGGCATCCAACAGGACGGAGAGTGAGAAGTGCTTATAAGAGAACCGGTTGGTCCAGCCAATGATCTGCCGGGCTTGTTGATTACCCAGCAAAGTATCTCCATTGGGGTTGGCTTGAGGTGTACCATTAGCCGATAGGATCATTTTACCGTTGTTAGGATCTTTGGGATTTTCTACCCTATCTATTCTGGAACCATAGATTTGTCCATAGCGTTGACCAACGACGCCGTTCACGGAGATCTGGTCAAATCCACCCAATTGGTATATATTAACCCCTGGATATAAGGATTTGAGGGTATTATTGTTCTCAGCAAAATTAAAGCTGGTAGTCCAGGTGAAACCATTACGGTTACTGGTCATTATTTTGGCGTCCGCGGTAATTTCAATGCCTTCGTTCTGGAGATTGCCTGCATTGATGATTTTGCCGGTGTAGCCGCTGAGGGGATCCAGTGGCAAGGTGATGATCTGGTTGGTCGCGTTGGACTTGTACCAGGTGAAATCAACGCCTACTATGTCCTTGAAGAACCTCAGTTCCGCACCTAATTCAATGGATTTGATCAACTGGCTTCTTATATTTTGATTATATAAGGTACTACCAGGGGTTGCCGTGGTATTGTTGTTGGCATCCAAGCCAATGGTATACAAATTATAAAGTTCGTATGGACCAAGGTCACTACCTGCGCTTGCATAACCAGCCCTGATTTTGCCATAGCTCAACCATTGGCTACGTCCGCCCAGGTCTTTGAGGTGATCGGTAAATACATAACTCAGGTTAACGGAAGGATAGGAGAAAGCCCTGTTTGCCTCGCTCAGTGCGGAGGACCAGTCCGTGCGCCAGGTGGCATTCAGGAACAAGTAGTTATCCCAGTTGGCTTCGGCAGTACCATATAAGGAATTAATGGCCTTTGATGCGTACTGTTGGTTGAAGGAGGGATTACCGACAGCGTTTGTAATGGAGAACAGGTTCGGTACGCGCAGGGTGCCTGCATTGGCAGAGAACTGATTGTCTTGGTAGTACTCGAGGTTGCCACCCACAGAAGCAGATCCACTGAATTTGCTCCAGATATTATCCTTATGGGCCGTAATCAGCGTAGAGTAGTTGGTCTGATAATAATTATCTGTATTCATGCTATAGCTGCCGGATTCATTGGCCGGGCTGCCTGCATAAAGTTTGGAATTACCTTGGGTGGTCCAGATATCGGCAGATCCGGTAACGGCTGCGCTCAACCAATCAGTGAATTTGTAACCCAGCGTACCATACATTATAAAGCGGTTGCGGGTATCCGTGTTCGGATTGAACTGGGAGGCCCAATAAGGATTGGTCTGATTTCCTTTGGCATACCAGATCATATTACCTGCTGAATCCACGGAGTTCTTAAACTGCCGGATGTCAATAGACCTGGGCAACGTGTTGATGTTCAGGAAAATATTGTTGGTATTCACCCCTTCCAGCGGACGATTGTCGGCGGTGGCATTGATGAACTGGATTTTGGTGTCCAGGCTCCATCTGTTGTTTGCCCCGAATTTAGTTACCGCCCTGGCGGTAATATTGTTCCTGGCCAGTTTGGATCCAGGGATAATGCTCTTATCGTCCAACCTGCTATAGGAAGTATAAATGGACGTATTACCATATTGTTGCTGGTAGGAGATGTTCTGCGTAGAGATAACACCGCCCTTAAAGTAGTTGCCTGCGTTATTGAAGGACTGGAGGGGGGATTGTACGCCGTTCCATTGGGTAACCGTCTGACCGGTAATCTTGGGGCCCCAACTCGTACTTTCTGAGTTGACAAAGAGTCCGTTTGAACCCTGACCGTAGTCATTCTGGGTTTTGGGGTTCATGAAAATGTTTTCGAAACCAACAGAAGAAGAAACGTTAATTCCTGCACCTGGTTGTTTGGTACCGCTTTTGGTCGTGATGAGGATAACCCCATTACCACCCTGCGAACCATACAATGCCGCCCCTGCTGGCCCTTTCAGTACCGTAAGGGTGGCAATATCATCCGGATTGATATCACTCAAGCCGTTACCCATATCCAGGGATGGATTATAGAAGTCATTGGTGGAACCCACACCCTGACGGCCGAGGAAGTCTCCTATGGGCACCCCGTCTACCACGATCAGGGGCTGGGAAGGGCCTGTCAGTGAGTTATTTCCCCTGAGCCTGATCTGGGAGGAACCAGTAGGCCCGGAACCGCCTCCAATGACTTGGAGACCGGCTACCTGTCCACTTAATTCATTTACCAGGTTGGGATCTTTGATGTCACTCAAGGTTTCGCCTTTGATTTCCTGTACGGCATAACCCAGGGATTTTTTCTGTTTTCGGATACCCAGGGCTGTTACGACTACCTCTCCCAAGCCACCGGCTTTATTGATCAATGTGATAGATGGGGTCGGATTGTCTGACGGCGCCTCCATGCTTTGAAAACCGATACAAGTAATCTGAAGGACCGCGCCAGGCGTGACCGTAATACTGAAACGCCCATGAGCGTCTGAAGTGGTAAAATTCTTTTTACCCTTTTCCTGAATCGTCGCGGCTGGAACCGGCGATCCGGATGAATCAGCGATCGTTCCCGCGATCGTCTTCTTCTCTTGTGCACTGGCATGAAAAAAACCCAGAGCCAGCACCATTAGAATCACTGATGCTTTAAGCAGAATTTTCATTTATATGTAATTTTGG
>CAJCIQ010000033.1 GCA_903970475.1 Beijerinckiaceae bacterium | reverse complement strand
CCATAGGTACAAAATTTAAGGGGTGGAGGTAAGTATGAAAGCAAAATACGGGTTTCTCGTAGATATACCATAAATGAATAGAATATTTACTACGTGTATTTTAAACGCTCCAATTTAGAGATTATTGGATACCCCTCATTTTTCTCCTATGTAAAATATTGCTAAAACGATTGCTGCTACAATTCTGAAACATATCTTTTAGAATCCTACATTATCAGCCAACAAAAGTGAAGTAAATGATTGCTATACGGAAGGATTTGCATCATAAATGTAAGTGAATAAGTCCGATTTGGTAGCCTAATGGTGCTTAAAAAGAAACAGCCCCGAATTTCAAGGCTGTTTTATATAGAATGGCATATGGAGCGATGGTAAGATGGAGTCTTTGCTTTGGTCTGGTACTCTTGTACTTGATTGTTGTCGTTCATTTGCGCCTCCTTTTTGGTTTTATGAACCTGAGCAATTTCAGGTTCTAGATTAAGAATTTCTGAAACATCATTGTAGGCATCTTTCACATGGAAAGCAAGGGAAACTACTAAGGACAATACAACAAAGAACTTCCGAATCTTTTTCCCGCTCCAGTCCCAGAAGACTGCTAAGGAAAATGCAAAGATAACAAAAATATGCCATAAAACCACCCTTTAAGCCAAAACCGCTAATCGAATGAGCGGGTACAAATGGCCCTAACTCATTCTAGTTTAAGTATTACTCTTTAAGTATCGTTTTTGCTTTAATTATATACATTGGTGGTAGAGAATCCTTTAATAGATCATTATAAACATTTGCCATTCTATTTACTGCCAATATTATATACTTGGTCATACTTTTCTTATAGGCTGCTTTTAAAGCTATCAATTGTTCCCCAGAGAATTTCTTACTGCTATTTTCTGAAACTATTTGAGCGGCTAATGTCTTGAATTGGCTTCGTAAAGTATCACTAATATCAGGCACTGAATATTTGGTGCTCAAAACATTTAATAGGCTATCTGAATCATCAGATAATATCACATCATAAGTTCCGGTTTCGTACCACTTGTTTGTAGCAACGAAAGCATCTTTAGAGCCTAATATGGAAAAAAGGATGAATGTTTGAGCGCCTCCTTCTAAGAATTTATTTTCAACATCAGTCAAATATTTTTGATCTTTTTTAAAATTGGCATACCTATTCATAAAATTTTGAGAGGTATCTGTGGGGTCTGAACAGACATCTGATAGTAAATGTATAAGGTTACGTAAATCTCCACTATAAATAGACCAATAGTTATGAGGGTCGGGTGGACCAGTATAGATTTTAGGCCTTGACATTTCCCGCATATAGGAAAAGAAACCCAGCAATAGAGCTGTACCAATAATTCCTAAAAGAATTTGGGTTCCCGATTTTTGGTTAGAGGCCATAAGAGGTAGATAATGAGGTAAGTAAAGGGAATTCCATTACAAGCATTTTCAACCTATTGTTGATGGGCAATAAAATACTCCTATTTTATTCAAACTTCCCTAATATATAAAAAAACGTCCAAAGGGGACTTTGGGAAACATAAAGATTTCATATACTTGCACTTAGGTATTCAATAAAGTAACACTTCGGGTAACACTTCGGGTAACAAAGCCTAGATTTTAACAAATAGCTCTTTTTTTACTGGCTCCCTATCTTATTGTACTACAGATAGTTACGAGAAAATGTAAGGTGAGTCGAAAATATAATTTTGAGCCAAGTAGGCTAATTTACAAGCTTCCCAAGCTGTAGGTGGCCGGTTCGAGCCCGGTCTTCCGCTCTGAAAATGTTAGGTAAAATGTAGTGCTGAACTATGTTTTACCTATTTTTTTTCCAAGCGGCTGATGGCCTGCTCACCTGAGTGCTAAACACCTTCCGCCCAACGCCCGCGATCCTCGGGCGAGAACTTCCAAGGCGCGAAGTTGTTCTCAATATTTGAAAACATAGCATTCCACTCGGCCGGCGCATTGCTTTCTTCCATCACCAAAGCCCGGCGCAATTCCAGGATAATGGAAAGGGGGCTAATGCTCACCGGGCATTCCTGCACGCAAGCATTACAGGTAGTACAGGCCCGGAGTTCTTCAGGGGTAATATAATTATGCAGCAATGTGCGGCCATCATCTTCAAAAGAACCTTTGGCCTTAATAATGGCCCCGACTTCTTCCATTCGGTCCCGGGTATCCATCATGATCTTACGGGGAGAGAGTTTCTTTCCGGTTTGATTGGCAGGACAGGCAGCAGAACAACGACCACATTCCGTACAGGAATAGGCCATCAGTAGCTGGTGACGGCTCAGGTCGAAGATGTCTTTGGCGCCAAAACGGGAGGGAGGTGTGGCTCCGGCAGGCGCTAATTCCGGTTGAAAAACATATTTCACTTCCTGCTGGACAGCCGGCATGTTCTCCATCTCTCCTGGCGGATCCAGGGGGGCGTAAAACGTATTGGGGAATCCCAGGATAATATGAAAGTGCTTAGAATAGGGCAGATAGTTGAGGAAGGCCAGTACGCCTATAATATGTAACCACCAACAGCCCCTTTCCAACCCTTCAAGGATAGGGGAAGAAAGACCTCCCAGCAATGACTGGATATGGGAAGAGATCCAGAAGTTACCGGTTAAATAGGTCGCATAATGTCCATAACCCCTTTGTTGCAACAGCGTATCACAGGCATTCAAGGTCAGGAACAAGGTCATCAGCACAATCTCTGTTACCAGGATGATATTGGCATCCTCTCTGGGCCAACCCTTCAGGTCTGAAGTATTGAGCCTTTTTACACGGAGAACATTGCGCCGGATAAGGAAAATGACACAGGAAACCAGTACCAGCACTGCCAATACCTCAAAAGCATTAATGAGGATAGGATAGAGGCCGCCCAACAGGGGGGCGAATAAACGGTGGGTGCCTAAAATCCCGTCTAGTACAATTTCCAGGATTTCCAGGTTAATGATGATGAAGCCTACATAAATGAAAAAGTGCAGGATCCCCACCACAGGATAACGGAAAAGCTTTTTCTGCCCCAGTGCATAGAAGAATAGATTTTTCCAGCGCCTGGCCTTATCTCCCTTTAGGGGCTCATCCTTACCCAGCCTGATATTGCGGCTAATCTCCCTGATTTTCCTGGCAAACAATCCCACAGCAACCAGCAGCACGATGATGAAAAGGACCTCCTGCAAAACGTGCATAACCTTAGTTTGTGCGCTAAATTAACCTGTTTACTTTAAATTCGGGCCTGAAAATAGGTACACCATGAGTGAAAAAAATTACATCCTCTCGGCTGAAGTAGCCCAACGCAAGCTTCAAAGGATGGCCTATGAGATAGCAGAACGCAACACCGGGGTTAAGTCGCTGGTACTGGCAGGGATTCATGAAAATGGAATGCAGATCGCCAGGCTCCTCTATGATATGTTGAAGAACATCGGCCTTCATCCTGCCGACCTGATAGAAATTGAGCTGGATAAGCGCCATCCCTCCGAAATAAAGATCAGCAAGCCCATTCCGGTTGATGGACAAACCATCATTTTGGTTGACGACGTAGCCAATAGCGGCAAGACCCTCCTGTATGCATTGAAACCCTTTCTGGACAGGCATCCTGAAGGTGTGCAAATACTCGTACTGGTAGACAGGGCGCACAAAGCCTTCCCCGTACAGCCAGATTACATAGGCCTTTCATTATCCACCACGCTACAGGAACACATATTTGTCTCTGTCGAAAATGGAATGGTTTCCGGAGCCTGGCTGGAATAGAACCAATCCCCTTAAATAAATGGGGCCGCTGATTTTGTCGATGATTTGAATTAAACTTGTATATGGACACGACCATAGAACAACGCGTAAACACCTGGTTGCAAGGAGATTTTGATCCTGAAACCAAAGCTGCTGTAAAGGAGTTGAAGGATAACCATCCAGAGGAATTGAAAGAAGCTTTTTATCAGACCCTGGAATTTGGTACCGGTGGTTTGAGGGGCATCATGGGTGTAGGCACTAACCGGATCAATCAATACACGGTAGGGATTGCCACCCAAGGATACGCCAACTACCTTAAAGACCAATTGAAAGGCCAGGAAGTTCGGGTCGCCATCGCCCATGACAGTCGGAACAATAGCCGGAAATTTGCCGAGATCACCGCAAATGTTTTTGCGGCCAATGGCATCAAAGTTTTTTTGTTTGAGCAACTCAGGCCTACCCCGGAGTTGTCTTTTGCCATACGATACCTGCATTGCCATGGGGGTGTGGTGTGTACTGCCTCCCATAATCCTAAAGAATACAATGGGTATAAAGCTTATTGGACTGATGGTGGGCAGTTGGTACCTCCCCACGATAAGAACGTCATCAATGAAGTCAATCAAATAGCCTCCATTAACGACGTCAAATGGGGTGGGGGCGAGTCTAATATTACATTGGTGGGAAATGAAATCGATGAGGCTTATATCCAAATGGCACAAAGCCTATCGGTCTATCCGGATGTTATTGCCAAACAGCACGACTTATCCATTGTATATACGCCCATTCACGGCAGTGGGATTACCCTGATGCCGCAAGTCCTCAAGCGTTATGGATTTACCAATGTCCATATCGTAGCAGAACAAGCAGAACCTAATGGGAACTTCCCTACAGTGGTGTATCCCAATCCCGAAGAAAGCGAGGCGATGAGCCTGGGATTGAAACTGGCAGCGTCCATCAATGCGGACATACTGGTGGGGACAGACCCAGATGCGGATCGGGTTGGAATCGGTGTAAAAGACAATAAGGGAAAATGGGTACTCATGAATGGAAACCAGACCGCGGTGCTGGCTTTCAACTATATCATGGAAGCCCGCAAAACCAAAGGCCTGGCGGCACCCAATGACATGGTTGTGAAAACCATTGTCACTTCGGATATGATAGACGTACTGGCAAGTAAATATGGGGTAAGCTGTTATAACGTGTTGACCGGTTTCAAATGGATTGCCGAACTGATCAAAGAAAAAGAAGGTAAGGAACACTATATCATTGGTGGGGAAGAAAGCTATGGTTTGATGATAGGTGACAAAGTAAGGGATAAGGACGCCATCTCCGCCGCGGCCATCCTTTGCGAAATGGCCGCCTACGAAAAGAACCATGGCCGCACCCTCTATGATAAGCTAATAGATTTGTACAAGATCTGTGGGTATTACAAAGAATCCCTGATTTCCCTCACTAAAAAGGGCATGCATGGACAGGAAGAAATAGCAGCCATGATGGAAGGGTTTCGTTCTCAGCCCCCCACTACTATAGCTGGTGTCCCTGTAAAAACCCTGCTGGACTATCAGCTTCAGGTAGGTAAGAACCTTGAAAGCGAAGAGATCTGGCCTTTGACCTTACCCAAATCCAACGTCCTTCAATTTGTATTGGTAGACGGCACCAAGATCTCCGCCCGTCCATCCGGTACGGAGCCCAAGATCAAGTTCTATTTCAGCGTCAATGCCCCCTTAGCCGATAAAGCCGACTTCGAAAAAGTAGGAGCGGAGCTGGATGCCAAGATCAAGGCTATCATTGAGGATATGAAACTGAAATAGCATGTTGTTCCGGTTCAAGATGCTGGGCGTCCTTTTGTGTTATAATGACGCAGATATACTCGAACAAAGCCTTACTCATTTACTCGGGTCTAACCACGACGTCATCGTCTGGGACCATGGTTCCGACGATGAAACCCCCAAGGTGCTGGATCAATACGGCCAGCATCTCCTGGAACGTTCCTTCGTCCCCCGTTCCGTCGATTTTTACGGCTTATATCAGGCTATGTCCAGGCATATCATGAATAAGTATATCCGCAAGTATGATTGGGTCTCCTGGCCTGACCAGGACGAACTCCTCGAAGGTCCTGACCGCACTAAGCCCTACGACAAATGGGTCAAGGAAATCTATAAGCAGGGGTACGATTCGATTCAATTCAATAATTATAATTTCTGGTTTACCAACGCAGACGATGCGTCCATCAAATCCCCCGTTGAGCGGGTAAAGCATTATGCCCTGTTCGGGGACTGCTCACCCCGGATCCGTGCCTGGAGGGCTTCTAAGACCAATATCCGGGTATTCAATCACAACCCCATTGAGGGTAAGCCGGCGCCTGTGCGCTTTAACCTCCGGCATTATCCCATGCGCTCTTTGTCCCAAATGCAAAGACGGCTCCAAAAGGATAGGGCAGGACTCCAAAGGGACGGTAGCAACTATCATTACGATAATATGGCCGCTCGCGAAGTAAGCCTCATCATCGATCCCGCACGGTTGCATTATGATGATGGTATCCAGCCCCTCAATCCCGCACCGATCTTTAATTGGCGGGAAGTGTATGGGTATGGGCCGCAGGCATAAAGGAAAAGGGCCGCCCTACAAAATAGGAACGGCCCGGTTGGTTGTTAAAGGGGCATTTAATTCGTATCCCACCAAACCCTATCGGTCAACTGTGCAGACTGCACACTTTGGGGATTGCTGGTAATTTCATCCAACGGATAAAGGAAACGGCGCGGAATGGTACTGATCACCGCATTCTGCACGACATTTAATATCGGATAGCCTGTACGCCGGAGATCCACCCAATTTTCCATCGACATATAGTTGGCAATATCTTTTTCCGTCATAAGGTATTGGTAGACATTGTTGGCGGGAAGTTGTCCCCTTAGGGTAAGATAAGCCTGACATACCGATGAGGTGGTGTCCAAACCAACTTTCAGCATATGGGAAGTGATACCCAGGCGATAATAGGGATTGGCGGCGGCCACCCCATGGAGTATATATTGAGCCTCCGCTTCCAGGAACAGGGCTTCCGTGTAATTCAACAAATACGTGGAAGAACCAACATTGCCATAGAAAGATCCCGGACTGGAAAAATCTGCCAACTGTCCAACCCCATTGTAGCCAGCCTCACGACCTGAGTCGAGACCGGTGTTGGGGGCCGGTGCCACCAGGTAACTTATGCGGGGGTCATTGCGGTTTACCAGAGAGTCTACCAAGGTCTGGCAGAGGACCGAAGTGGAAGTGGAAATAGGTCCATAATTCTGGTACAGGGGGTTCTGGGCAGAAGCAGATCCAGTATAGGCAAACACCATATCATCACTGTTGGAGGTCATGGCATTCTGCAAAGCTGCCAGGGCCAAGGTAGCCTGTGTGCTGGCGGTGTAGCCAGGCGCTTTGGTCAGGTGCATATAATACCTGGCCTTCAACAAGTAAGCAGCCTTTATCCATTCGGCTGCGTTCCCTCCATAGAAGAAGTCATCAGCACTGGGAGCCAGGCCTGCGGAAGCATTGGTTAAATTGGAAATGGCTGTATCCAGCAGGCCCTGGATCTCCATGTAGACGGTATCCTGGGTGTCATACTTTGGATTAAGTGCGGTAGCACCCTGGAAGGCCTGGGAATAGGGTAGGTCTCCCCATAGGTCCGTCGCATTACCAAGGGTATAAGCCATGATAACCTGACCAATGCCGGCATATTCATGGTTACCATCCGCCTTGGCTTTTTGGATAAGCAGATAATCATTGTTCATGGTTGTGACATAAAAGTCAGTCCAGTAACTATCGAAACTGCTGTTGTATACCTGGTAGGTATCGGTATTGGGCGTCTCCTGGTTTTGGGATACATTCTGGAGCCAGGCATTGACCAACATGGAGGAGCCTCCGGCATAGATTACATTGGATAGGGCTGCCTCCACAGGGGCTAGTATTTCCGCTTCCGGAACAGTTTCCGGGTTGCTTTGGTTGGTATTTACGGCCAGGTATTTCTTACATCCGGCTGCTGTCATCAGCAACAGGAGACAGGCCAGACTATATTTGATTTTACGCATTGTTCTTGTCATTTAAGCGTCTGAAATTAGAAACCTACTTTCACGGTGAACTCCAAGGAACGGCTGGATGGCGTGGAGTAGCTGTAGTTTCCTATAGATCCTTCCCCGGCTCCCCAGGAATTGACTTCCGGATCTCCGCCTGTGAAGTTTCCGTGCCAGATGATCAGGTTTTTACCGGTTGCTACAAAAGTCAGTTCCCGTATGGGTTTGATCAGACCAGCCTTGAGGGTGTAGGAAAGGCTGACATTACGCAATTTGGTATAAGAGTCATTCTGGATCTGGGCTTCACTCACAGAGCTGATTGCCCTATAATAATCCTCGGCCGTGACAGAAATGGTGTTGGCCTTTCCGGTAGCGGCGTCGATGCCTGGTACTATGCGATCCTGACGGTTTTCGGTAACCTTTGAGATGCCATAATAGTAATCATAGTATTCATTGGTATTTTCGATCTGACCTCCTTTCTTTATGTCAATGAATATGGTCAGCCCCCATTGTTTATAATGGAAGGTGTTCATGATACCCCCTGTCCATGTAGGGGTTATATTACCCAATACCGTATCGGAGCTGGCTCCATACGGCAGGCCGGTTGTGCCGTCCAGCAATAGTTGACCGTTAGAAGCCCGGGCAAACGGTGTTCCATACAACACACCATAGGGCTGTCCTACCATTGCATAGATAAAGCCTTGCTCGGTCATGTTGGTATTGGGATCAATCTCCGTAACCTTGTTGTTGATCTTAGACCAGTTCAGGGTAATATCCCAACTGAAGTCCTTTGTTTTCACAGGAGTGACTGTTACCAGGGCTTCTACTCCGTTGGTGTTCATATGACCGGAGTTCAGCGTTGTCCCCGTATAGCCTGTTGAATAGGCGATCTGCGCACCGGTCATAAGCAGATCAGACATGTGACGGTTGAAGTAGGAGGCTTCAAAACCCAGACGGTTGTTGAAGAATTTCATTTCCAGTCCTGTTTCAAACTCTTGTTGGAGTTCATTGACCAGGTGGGCGTTCCCAAGGGTGGAGCTGATCTGAAAACCGTTCACCCCATTGTAGGGGAAGGTCAGGGAATTGAGGTATCCACTCAGGGAAGCCTGGTTATAGGTGGTTGAATTGGCGTATGCTCCTACGTTATCGTTACCTACAGATGCGTATGACACCCGCAACTTACCAAAACTAATGGCATTTTTAAGGGCCATAGGCAGGTCTTCTGAAAAGATGTAGCCTAGGGCGGCGGACCCATATGGATACCACTGTTTTTCCAGCACAGAACTACCGTCCATACGCGCTGACAGTGCCAGGATCCATTTCCGCTTCCATTCCAAATCAGCCTCCGAGTAGAAGCCCACCTTTCTGATTTGGCTGTACCCGTCATAATAGTTCACCGTACCTGCATTGCTTATGTTATAGAAGCCTGGGATAGACAAGGATTTTCCATCTGCGTAGGAGTTCGAATTATACTTCGACAGGATGTTGTTTCCTACCAGCAAGCTGGCTTGCAGATCACCGAACGCCTTATGCGCCTGGAGAATGAAGTCGTGGTTGTACTGGCGGTTATACAGACGGCCATTGTAGATGAAACCGGTACCATAGGCCACATCCCCGGTGTTAACGTGATAGTCCTGCTGATCCGTATAGATATCCGCACCCAGCCTTTCCGTAGCTGTCAGCCAGGAAGTTGGCGTATATACAAAAGTTGCCATGGGGATAAAACGGTTGACAACAGAAGTATTGAGTACATTGTTAACGAGCCAGTATGGATTATTACGGCTATAACGGTACAACCTTTGGGCCCCCGTGGAATCCGTATAAGGTAGGGGATCGTAGGAAACGGGCATCGTCAGTGCCGTTAGAATGGGGCTAGTCAGTTCATAACCCTCTGGTAGCTTATACGTTTCTCCATACGTATAGTTGATTTGTATGGTGGCCTTCAGGTTAGGGAGGATATCCGTATTGAATTTGGCAAACATGGCGTCCCGTTTGTATTCATCTTTAGGAACCGTGCCGGTCTGATCCAGATGGGAATAAGACAACAGGTATCCATTGCTGTTGCCGCCTCCGGAAACCGAAAGTGTATTGTTGCTGGTAATCCCCGTTTTAAAGAACTTCCGGGGATCGTAATAGGGCGCCTTTTTCCCATTGATCAGAAGGGTATCCATTTCAGGACCCCATGAGCTACTGGTTTTGTTGACGTCCCCATCGTAGTAAACACCCCCATCGCCCTGGGCATATTTATACTGACGTTCGGGATAAATGGCCTTGTCTATGGATTCGTCAGAACTGAAGTTCAGTCTGGGCCCATGGGAACCAGAAGCGCCTTTTTTGGTGGTGATCAGCACCACGCCCCTGGCGCCGGCTGAACCGTAAAGAGCAGTGGCGGCCGCCCCTTTGAGCACGTTGATATTCTCAATGATGCTGGGATCAATATCTGAGAGCCTGTTGGTTCCGGGACCTCCATCAGGGGTGCCTCCCGTCTCCTGGTTATCGATGGGTACTCCGTCGAGTACGATCAATGCCTGGTTGTCACCAGACATCGATGTAGCGCCGCGGATGACAATACGGGCTGATCCACCGGGGGTACCGGTAGAATTGGTGATCTCCACACCGGATACCTTGCCCGTCAAACCGTTGAGGATATTGGGTTCTTTGGACCTGACCACATCATCCCCGCTGACTTCCTGGGAGCTGAAGGTGAGGTTGCGCTTTGCTCTCTTGATCCCAACCGCGGTTACTACGACTTCATCCAACGCTTTTGAATTTCTTGTGAGGGAAATGGAAATATTCCCCTGACCATCAGGTTGTACCTCCCTGGTGTCGTACCCAAGAGCAGATACAATCAATGTGACATTACCTTCCGATTTGATGATAAATATGCCGTTGTCATCGGTAACGGTTCCCTTTTTACCCCCTTTAATCTTTATGGAAGCTCCTGGAATGGGAGATCCATCCGTACTCGTTATGCGGCCCCGGATAGCTTCGCTGCCTTGGCCGTAGGACAACCAGGTCACTAGCAGGCATAGCAAGGCCAGCATGAATTTTCTCATGTTTCTCATCATACGTTACAGTCGGTTTTATTAAGTGTAAACTTGACACGAACATAACATATGATTTAGGATGTTGATTAAACGCTATTAGCAAAAAGTAAACAGAAATTATCCATAAGTTGTAATTGTAGAACTGGGGCGGGCTAAAAAATGTTATAAATCAGATATATAAGATATTGTTCGACTGGGGCTTAACCGTTATAACTGTGGCCAAACGAGGTTTTCAGGGGGTGAAAAGTGTATATCTAAATTCCAGCCAGGGCACATTTAATCCCAGGACTTTACTTCTATCACTCCTTTCAATCCGGTCAATACCTCCAATGCGCTTTGTATTTTCTCTGGTATACTATCCTGAAGCACTAGGGTGGTATACAACGGGATGGCTAAAAACGGAGAAAAGGAATTAGTGACAGAAATGTCTTGCTGATCGGTCACATCGAATGTTTTTACAGGGGAATGAAAATTGTCCCACCAATCGGGAGGCCCCACCAAGTCCAGGCGAACAGCCAGGTAAGGAAGTTGCAAGGATGGCACATCTTTATGGTAGGAATACTTGTAGATATGCAGCCCTTTAATCCTGGATAGTTCCAAAGTTGTTTCTATTATCCGGACAACTTTTCCATCTTCCAGGGAATAAGACCTAATGAATAGGGTGTCATTATTAACCTTAAATCTGGCGGAGTCCGTTCGGAATGGACCTGAGCCAGTAAATTGGTTGAAATATTGGGTTAACCGCCTTTCTGTTTCCTTCCTTGTTTGCCCCAAGGTCGATAACGTAGAAATGAGAAAGAAGAACGCAAAAACGCCTGTTTTATTCATGTATTGGTTTGTAAGATGCATAGTTTGTTAATATATAAAATTCCAACAGGACTAAACGGTTGAGAAACCTTTAGTCCTGTTGGAATTAACGGTGATTTTAATTCGCTATTGTCAAGGCATAATTACCATTACTTAGGTTATACGTTAAAGTAATTGAAACAGCAAGATTTTGTCCACTTACGGTTTCAATCCCACCAATATTGACCGTAACAACTTGTGATGATTGATCGACATTTGAAGCGGTGGTCAGGGTTTGGAAGTTTGCCAAACCTAATGTAACCCCGGTTACACCAACACCTATACTTGTTACATTAATATTATTTGCTCCCGAAGGGCTGGTCGTTACGGTAAAGCCAAATGATACGGCAAGTCCGGGTGTCAAGGAAGAGGCTTGTTGTTTTATAATAGGAGTGCCACTTTTGGCTCCAGCTACCCAATTGGGATCGTGACCTTTTTTAGTGCTGTTTGGCCAAATATAGTACTGTGTACCGCTTCCTCCTGCATTGATGGTATACAAGCCTGCATTAGCTGAATTATTCGCTAATGCATATAAACTAAGGTAGTTATTGCCATCGATGACTATAGACGGCATATAATAATAAATGGAGGTACTACCATCCGGATTCACTACCGTTTCTGGCCCTCCATCTTCAGGGCTGGTAACATCTCCATCACTTGAGGAACTGGTGTCATCATCGTCATCACCGTCTCCTCCATCACTGCTTTGAGAGGCATCTCCATCATCAAAAGGGACAATTCCGGAATGTGCACCCCCACGGCTATCTGGATCATCTGGGTTTTCCGGATCTTCTTCTTCCAGTCCCCTAAATCCACCCCTTCTATACAGCGGTGTTAATAGAATGGAGGATAAAGGCAATCCTTTAGGCGTAAACGGAATACCTTCCAACGGATGAAAAGGTTTGCTTAATGGTTTATCGACCGTCGCCTCTGCGTTTTGTGTCTTCTTTTCAACGAGAGGGGCCTGCCGCAAGAAGGAGGTAACCTTTATCCTTGACGTAATGGGAGTATTCGCACTAGATGTGTTTGTCTTGGACGCTTGGAGCTCAGGCATAGACATCGTTTCCTCAATAGGGGCAGGAGTTGGCATGGTCAACTCAATAGGGCTGGAGGCAACTTCAGGCTTTGTTACTGTAATATTATCATTTCTTACTTTTTCCGGTAATGTTGCTATAGAGTTGTCAGGTGTGCCCTCAGTAATGTTAAGGCTTTGGGCAATAGCATTGCTTGTCGTGAAATTTCCCAATTTATCGGCTCTCTGAACGACAACATATCCATCCAGAGCAACGGTATCGAGTGGGATATTCGACAATGCAGATTTTATTTTTCTTGTGGAAATGGGGATAACTGTTATCCGAACAAGTTGACCTTCCTTGTTATAATAAAGACACTTGAAAACTTGAGACGGAGCCGCCTTTGATTTGGGTAGTGCTGTCCCCCCTAGGAACACCCCTGCCCCCACGGGTTCATAATAGTTGGTAATGCTTTTGGAGTATTGATCCTTGCCGGTAGAAATGTTTTGTACAGGCTTGTAACTCGCAATAGCTGCCCCTGCTGCTTTTAATGCAGTTGATGTCCAGGTGCTGTGTTTGCCTTGTAAGTTTTCCGGATTGATGGAGATTATATCTCCCTTTTTCACTGGAATCAGATCTTCCAGGTTTGGTGAAGCTTCGGTCTGTTGGGCATGTAGTAGGGGAGAGGCTAGGCAAAAGGTAAGGATGGAGAGTAAGGTTCTTTTCATGATTTAGATTTGGTATTTTGTGAAGATAAAATCCAAATAAAATGAAAGCAAGGAATTCAAACTATTTCTTTTATGATGAAGGAATGGAGTGCGTATCATATTTATTAGAACATTTTAATGTCGATGGTCGATTTGATTATTATTATGATGTCAATGGTAGAGGGTTAAATAATTGTTATAATATTCTTAGACATTCAGGTACATTGTACGCTATATACCAGTGGATTAATGAGAATGGTCACAAGAACTTCCCGACTGAAAAATTTGAGCCTGCCCTTTCTTTTTGTCTTCAACAAATTCACGCACCACACTCAACAGCCTACATGGCTGGAGTAATGGAGCGGGAAGAATTTAAATTAGGCGGGAGTGCGTTGGCTTTACTTATGTTAACAGGACGGTGCCGTTCAGCTGTGCCTAAAAACCTTCAGAAAGAAATGCGAAAACTGGCGGAGTTCGTGATTTGGATGCAGGAGCCATCGGGAAAATATCTTTCAAAGTATAGCAATTGTGAAAAGCGATTTTTGCCATTTCATTCTGTATATTACCCTGGCGAGGCCATGTTGGCGTTGATAAGATTCACTGAACTAGATAAGGATCCCCGCTGGATGGAGTCCGTAATTTTGGGTGCAGATTATTTGTTGAAAAACCCGGTATTGAATAAAGCTGGAGTTCATGCGCACAATCATTGGTTTGCTATTGCTTTGACTGAGCTTTACCAAAAGAGGCCCAATCAAGCCTATTATGAAGAATTCTGGAAAATAGCCAAAAGTACGCTTAGGTCAATCCCTTTTTTGATTACCTCCAAGGCTAGTTCAGCCTCCATAGCCACACATGGGGAAACGTTGGTTTCAGGACTACTTTTGGAAATTCATTTAAAGAGGACAGACCGTATTATTGAGCTTAGGGCTGGAATTGAACAGGTCCTCGATTATTGTCTGCGACTTCAGGTAAAAATCCATCAGTTTGATGATCCAAGGATGAGGGGTGGTATTATGGCCGGACCTGATCAATCAAAGGTAAGAATAGACTACGTACAACATACCCTTCAGGTGATTACAGGTTATAGACGGTCTATTGAGTTAATAGAATAGATTACTCCTCCATGATATTTTCACTGAGCATAACGGCGAGTGCCTTACCTGAATCTGGCATGACTGCTATATCCAGGATATCTTGGGCTACATAAAAATAGGCGTTTACTGATGCATTAATAGGTAGCCCAAAGGACTGAAAAATAATTGAATCTATTTCTTGGCAACTATATGGCATTCCTTTTAGAGGGAGCATTTGTTGAAGATAGGCTGTGTACGTATGAACATTGTTTGATTGAAATAGGGTACTAAACTGCTTTCGTGACTGTTTAAGGACTTGTTTACCCTCAGACGCAAAAGCATTTTTTTTCCTGGAAACCAGGCGATTCAATTTATGATGATTAGACTCAGCAGATTGTTCTTCGACGCTGAGTATATATCTATGCACAAGCAGTGCATTAAGTTTTAATTGATCACCTCCCTGGAGGCCAAGGTAGTCTGAAAGACGTTTCAGGAGAATGGCTGTCAATAGTTGGATATCTGTTTTGTCTATTGGGTTCGAGAAAAAGAGGGAAAACAACATTTCTTTGAACTGGCACCGGCCTTGAATATCCAATTGACCCTTTTCTAACCCCAATGCTATTTGATAATTTGGTTTGGGTCTATGGGAGACGATTCCTTGTGACACCAGTGAGTCTATTATATTTTTAATGGGTGTTCCATTGGTTTGAAACACTAGGTTGGTGTCGTATTTATGCAGCTTTTTGTACCTGGAAGGAGATATATATCCATACTTGAACGAATGGTGCAATAAAGGAACGGATGAAAAGATGTTTGGAAGACGCTGCAGAAAAGCAGAGGCAGCTATATGTGGAATATTAACATTCACTATCATATATTCCTGTTCCCCCGGATCAATGCTATAAGTTCGAATATAGGTATCTACGAAATGAATCAACGGATTTAAATCTGTATGCTTGCTGTAGGCATTAAATACATCTATGCAAGCTTGTGCAAATGCAGGGTGAAGCTCCTCCAAGGCTTTGGCCTGATGAACGGCTCTTGCCTCCCAGAATTTCAGGCGACTAATCTCCAGGGAAGAGAGCTTATTGATGATCTGACAGAAGGAGAATAACTTGGCGCTCTCTGATAAACCATCATTAAGTTTATTGCGAAGCTTAAGCAATTCGATACGGTTATTTTCCGTTCGATGATATAATAAAGGCCCTGGCCGCTGGTAAAGGTGATAGGCATATTCCTGTAAGGGCGGCAGTATGCCCAATTCATCAAACAAAACTGATGATTGTATGAAGTGATGTAATAGGATGCCTCTAGGAGAGGACGCATCATCTAAAAGGTTGTTTGCAATTCCACAAGCTGGGATAATGGTAAAGTCGAACCTGAAGGAATCAATGACCATCATTTTTCCTGTGGGGTGTACATGTGCAGTATCGATGATTACAACGTCAATGTCAGATATGGGATTCATTACTTCTGCCTGGTACTGACTTCCAGAAAGGAGGGCTGCAATGGCATAGGGGAAATTTTCCTGAGAAATCCTTACAATGGCTTCTTTGGTCATGGTCAACTATATCTGTCAGTATATATCGAATATACAAAATACATTTGAACTACTAACCTTACTCAATCACTTGGGCTTGTTTATATGCGCGGAAGGTTTGAACCCGAAATAGATGATTTTTCGTATTTTAGAGAGAATACCAAACATGTGAGAATCCTTTTCACCATAACCTTTTTATGTGCCTTCTTCTGTTGTGAAGCCCAGCTTACCACGCACGAATCCAAAGTCATTGCTGGCTTGTCCAAGGACCTGTCTGAAGCCGTCCGTAAGGATAGACTCCACGGGAGCATGTCAGCGGCTATTATCAGAAAAGGTCATGTTATCTGGGCGGGAGCCTACGGCTATGTTCGCTCGGATGCGGAAACCCCAGCCGACACCAATACGCTTTACAGAATAGCCTCCCTCACTAAATCTTTTACGGCTGCCCTGCTGTTGATGCTGGTTCAAGAGGGGAAGGTTGGTCTGGCCGACCCCTTGGACAAATACGTGCCGGAGGCAAAGACAATACCGGGATACAGTCAGATTACCCTAATAGAGCTGGCCTCGCACACCTCGGGCCTAAGCAGGGAACCAGGACTAAAGGGCGTAGACGAGGGGCCTGTTAGTCAATGGGAGAACACCTTGCTATCCTGCCTCCCCTATACTACGTTCAATAGTCCACCGGGCACCCAATACCTTTATTCCAACATTGGGTTTGCGCTATTGGGCCTGGCATTGGAACGTGCCGCCGGGATTCCTTACATAGACATGGTAAGGCAAAAGATTTTTGAACCGCTTCACATGGAACATACCTTTTTTGTATTGGCGGAGGATCAAAAGAATCATGTGGCAGAGGGACTATATAACAAAAAGGAGGGCGATTTTGTCAACAGAGCGCTTCCCCAGGCCCAGATGGATGGCATGGGATACCGGGTGCCCAATGCCGGCATTTGGTCTACACCGGCCGATTTCGGTAAATTCATCATCGGCTTGACGACAGGGGTGCTCCTGAAAACTGAAAACCTGCAACTGATGCTCACGGTTCCTTATCCTGGAAAAAACTACGCGTTGGGCATCGATCATTTGCGCAACAAGGAGTTGGATTTGATCGGTCACAGCGGGTCCGACCCAGGCTATACTTCCCAGTATGCCATCGAACCTCGTTCGGGCGATGCGGTGGTGATTTTCAGAAACTACAATGATGGCAGGACAATACTGTTGGACGAGGCCAGGGATCTGCTGGAACGGTTGTAGCGATGGTTAGTTCTCTTTAGCATCCATCCGCGTATAGCCGTCATCATAGGTCACCAACAATTGATTGATCTGTCCCCCATCATTTTTCATAAATTCTACCTTATAATTGTCGAAATCCACTGCTTTGAAAGCCGTGAGGGATAAAGCAATCAATCGGGAAGTTTTGCCGCTGCGCCCGGCCATGTATAGAGCCCCTCCCTTATAGGTAAATATTTCGTCTCCATATTTTCCTGTATAGGACCTGAGCGTGGCTGAGTCTATGTCGTGAGGATGTAAATTGGCATCCAGCATATTTTTACACCAAAGGATGGCCTTGATTTTTTCCGAATCCTTAGCGATGGCCAGTTGGGCACCATAACAGGCGAACAGCGCTGCATCCAACGCCGTGTCCGAATTGACGGCCACATCGGGTTTTACACCCACGGCTTCCCAATTGGTATGGGTAATGGGATTGATGGCCCGCGCATACGGCACCATTGCAATAAAACCGTGCCCAACCAACTGAAAGGATACCGGATGCGCACCTCCACCGGTGGTTTCCCCTACGGTTTGCGCCCTGCCTTGACATTGGAGGTCATAAGAAAACTCTTCGGCCGCAGAAAATGTCCGTTTGCTCGTAAGCACATATACGGGGATGGTAGTAAAGGGCGTATATCCACTCATAGGCTCCGTCCAAAAGGTATCGGTCTTATTTGTCCGGTGCTCATAGAGGTCGTTGATATGGGTACGCTTGGCAAAAAGGAAATTGCAGATATACTGCACCGTTTGAGGTTCACCCCCGCCGTTGGTACGCACATCAATGATCAGCGCATCGCTGTTCCGGAGGAAAGAAAAAGCGCTTTTGATCGTGGTTTTGGCCTCTTCGCTCAACGAGCAAAACTGATCAAAACGCATGTAACCGATATTCCCTTGAAGTATCTCCAGTTTTTTGAATCCAAAATTTTGCGCCTTATCCTTTGCGCTATTGTCGGAGTTCCTGTTGGATGAAGTGTCAGACAAATTTTTTTCTACCTGGGGGTTGTAATTCATGGACATGTGCAGGTCCCGGTACACGGACCTTAGATCCCTGGTCAGCTTTTGGGCAAAAGCCCAAGGATCACTGATGCTGTCATAGACACCGGAAGCCAGGTTTTTTTGGATGATCGCACTCATCCGCCGAGCCGTATCTGGAAACACATAATTATTGACCAGGGCTTTGGATAAGCTGTCCACTACTTCCTTTTTTACTTTGGTCGTAAGCGTGATTTGTGCCTGCGATGTCAGCGTTAGGCTGCAAGCTAGAACACATAATTGTAGGATTCGTTTCATGGCTATTGTGTGTTATCGATTATTTTTTTAAGCGTCTGGTTTAACTGTGCAACCTCCTGGACACTGATGCCCTTTAGGCCTGCATTCCTATAGCTTTTCACCACTGGCTTCAACCGGTTGATTGTTCCCAGGCCTTCGGCAGTGATGGTTAATTCAAACCTTCTCCGGTCGGTGGGATGGAAGTCCCTTTTGAGGTAGCCTTTTTTAACGAGCAGTTCCGCCATCCGGGTGATGGAGGCCACGTCCTTAAATACCGAGGCTGCCAGCTCATTTTGGCTAATGCCCGGATTTTCCTGTAGTGTCTTCAATATGAGCCATTGGTCAATGGTAATATCGAGCCCCGCCTGGCTGATTTGCCTTTGCGCAAACTGGCGGTAGGATTTGATCGCCTTTTCCAGGGAATAGTAAATGATGTCTTTTAGATCTTCCATTGATATAAATATAATTGATATATCAATAAAAAGCAAAAAATAATATTTCAATCCTTAACTGGTTGGTCAGGTACTTGGGCAATCGCTTGCGCTCATTATTCAACTTTTTTATTTGAAAGTTTGAAAAATTGAAAAAAGCTTCTATTTTAGATCTCAGAAGTCCCATTTCCGACGACGTCATATGAGCACCAAGAAGGAAGAAACCAAGGTAAAGATTGGTGAGGCAGCCATGCGCTGTTTCGAGAAGTACGGCATAGAGAAAACCACCTTGGACGATATCGCAAAGGCCATAGGCTTGAACAAGGCAACCCTTTATTACTACTATAAAAATAAGGAAGAGATTTTCCTGGAAGTAGCAGTGAGTAAAGGAAAGGAGTACATCACCCAGCTTCAGGTAAGAACCCTCCGAAAGAAAGGAGGAGACAAACGCATCCTGTTTTATCTGGAAGAGCGCGTCAATTACTACCGCAATATCCTCGGTGTAAGCCATGCGTCCACAGAGACGATTAACCGGATGTTGCCCCGGTATTTTGAGCTCTATGAGGATATGTTTCAAAAGGAAGTGTTGTTTATAGCCCAGGTGATAAAGGAGGGTATCGAAAAGGGTGAATTTGTGAAGGTAGATGCAGATAAGCTGGCCAGGAACCTGATGAACATGACCGATGCATTGAAGCATAACGTAGAACACAAGGCCATGCTGAGTATGGAAAAGGAAGTGGATTATACAGAGGCTTTCCAGGAGTTGACTTATCTGGTTTCTTTGATTTTAAAAGCCATTAAGAAATGATCCCAACCCCGGAAGCACTTGCGGCGATGAGGGCCTTCTATGAGAGCGGCCAGACCCGGCCATACGCCTTCCGGATGCAACAGTTGCAGTTGTTGAAAGAGGCCATTCACCAATATGAAGGAGAGATTCAGTCGGCACTGTATAAGGATTTGAATAAAAGCCCTGAAGAAGTTTACGCATCGGAAACCAGTATAGTGATTACGCAAATCAACCTGGCCCTAAAGAAACTGAAAGGCTGGATGAGGCCTCAAAAAGCTAAGACAGACCTGGTGAATTTCCCTTCCAGGAGCAGGTTGTACAAGGAGCCTAGGGGGGTGGTTTGCATCATAGCGCCGTGGAATTATCCATTCCAGTTGTTGATGGCTCCGTTGGTGGGCGCTATTGCAGCAGGTAATGTGACGGTCGTCAAACCCTCTGAGCTTGCCCCCCAAACGGCAGCCATTATCGAAAAGATCATCAGCCATACCTTTCCCAAGGAGTACCTGGAGGTAGTGCAGGGTGATGGAGCGTTGGTAGTCCCAAAACTCCTGGACAGTATCAGGTTTGATTATATTTTTTATACAGGCTCTATATCGGTAGGGAGGAGCATTTACCAACAAGCGGCCAAGACCCTGACCCCGGTGACCCTGGAACTAGGTGGTAAAAGCCCGGCCATCATAGAACCCGACGCAGATGTAACAACGACCGCCCGCAGGATTGCTTTGGGCAAGTTCTTAAATGCAGGCCAAACCTGTGTGGCCCCGGATTATGTGCTGGTCCATGAAAGCATTAAAGAGCCCTTCCTGGAAGCGCTAAGGAAAACGATAAACGATTTTTACGGGCCCGATCCTATCCAAAGCTATAGCTATGGTAAGATCATCAATGAAAGAAGATTTGAGACGTTGATCACCTATCTGAAACAAGGGAAAATCAGCATAGGTGGAGAGGCCGACAGGGCCGCACTCCGCATAGCCCCTACGGTTATGGAAGAGGTCAGCCTGGAGGCCCCCTTAATGACCGAAGAGATTTTTGGACCTATTCTGCCGGTATTCACCTATCAGCAGCAAACCGAAGCCCTGGATATCATTGCACGCAATCCGTACCCTTTAGCCTTTTACGTGTTTACTGCTGATACTAACAAAGCCGGCACCTGGATAGATAAAGTAAGCTTTGGGGGAGGCTGCGTCAATAATGCAGCCTGGCAATTTGCCAATCCCCATCTGCCTTTTGGGGGTGTCGGCGCCAGTGGATTAGGCGCTTACCATGGAAAATACAGCTTTGATACCTTCTCTCATGCAAAACCTGTGATGCACACCCCGACCTGGTTTGATCCAAACCTGAAGTATCCGCCCTTTGAAGGGAAGCTCAAATGGATCAGGCGTCTGATGTAATAGTTCACCATATAAAACGATTGCTGTGATAAAATTTATCCTGTTGTCAGGGTTGTGCCTGCTCATGTCCTTGGTGGCCCTATCCCAGGCTCCACCCACGGAAGCGGCCGGGCGATCTTCCGGGGCCATTACCGGAACCATCCGGGACCGGCTTACCCACGAACCCATTTCTGCTGTCTCCGTTGTCCTCAAAGGGTCTACCGAAGGAGATTATACCAATGAACACGGAAAGTTTAAGATCCTTACCCGAAAGCGGCCTCCCTATGTGTTGGTCATATCCTCCATTGGATACGGATCCCAGGAGGTGAAGCTTAATCCGGATGAAATGAATGTGGAAGTGGAGCTTGAAGCAGCATCCAGCTTGGGTCAGGAAGTAGTTGTATCTGCAAGCCGCAGGGTGCAAAAAAAACTGGAATCTCCGGTGACCATCGAACAGATCAGCAGTAAAGACATCGTGAACTCACCCCAGTTGAATTATTTCGATATGATTCAAGGGTTAAAAGGCGTGGATGTGACCACTTCGTCTATGTTTTTCACCACCATCACTACGCGGGGATTCAACACCAGTGGTAACAGCAATTTCACGCAAATTGTGGATGGCATGGATAATGAAGCCCCGGGCCTCAACTTTTCCCTGGGCTCCGTCATCGGACTTAATCAGCTGGACGTAGATAATATAGAATTATTGTGCGGCGCTTCTTCCGCCCTGTATGGATCCAGGGGCCTCAACGGCACCCTGATCTCTACTGGAAAAGATCCATTTAAATACCAGGGTCTGAGCTTTCAGATTACCCAAGGGGTCAGCCATATTCAGAAGGGAAAAGGAAACGACCCCATTGGCCCCTCCCCGGTCTATGATTGGGCGCTCCGTTGGGGAAAGAAGATTAGCCCCAAGGTCGCCTTTAAGATCAATGTTGAATATACCAGGGCTAAGGATTGGATAGCCACCGATACTACGGATACCAGCGTTCCGGGTGGCTCAAAATATACCGATCCCAACTATAACGGGGTCAATATGTATGGGAGCGCTACTTCTGTAGACATAGATCCCTTTTTAGAGGGGGCGCTACAGCAGGAACCGGCATTGGCGTCCATCATCAATCCCTTGTTGGATACTTCCCATTATGTGGCCAGGACGGGTTATGCCGAATATGGGTACCTCAGTGATGACGCCGTACTCTACAAAGGCAATGCAGAGCTGCGCTATAAGATCAATACCCACCTGGAGCTGATTGGATCCGGCACCTATGGGAGCGGAAATGCCGTATACACCAACAATACCCGTTATGCACTTACGGGCTTTGCCCTGGGTCAGTATAAGGTGGAGCTGAAAGGAGACAACTGGTTTGTCCGGGGATATACGACTACAGAGAATTCGGGAAAAACAGTGGTTGCCGGTTACACAGCACAATTAGTGAACGAAGCATGGAGTCCCAGCTATAATGCCAATACCGGAACAGGTTGGTATCCGAATTACGTGAACGCGCTGTTGACGGACATGGCGGGGGGCGCCAGTTATAGCGCCGCCTCTCTGGTGGCCAGACAGTATGCGGATCAAGGGATGCCCGCTCCCGGTAGTGCAGCGCTAAATCATTTAAAGGACAGTATCTCCCAACTGCCTTCCTCTGCGGGCGGAACGGCTTTTGACGACAGGAGCAAGCTCTATAACGGAGAAGTGCAGTATAATTTTACCCCCCTCGTGAAGGTCTTAAACCTCATCGGAGGGGCCAACTACCGGCTATATCGCCTGAACTCCAAGGGCACCTTGTTCCCGGATGGAGATGGACCCATCAGCGTCAAGGAATCCAGTGCCTACCTGAGTGCGTCTAAAAAGATCCTCAATGACAAGCTTACCCTCAACGCCTCCTATCGCATAGACAAAAACAGCCTCTTTTCCAACGCCAGATCCACCGAACGTTTTTCTGGTGTCTGGCAGACGGCCACAGAAAATTACCTGCGCTTCTCTTACCAAAATGCCTATAGCTTCCCCACCAATATTGAAACCTTGCAATCTACCCTGCAAGGCGCTTCTCCTTTGAGTTATGCTTCGGGTGGTTCTTCCTATTTGCTCAATGGGGTCTATCATTTTGATCAATACCCCGCCTACACCCTCAACAGCGTTCAGGCCTATCAGGCCAGCGTCAATGCCGCCAATCCCAACGGGAATGAAAGCCTGCTGGAAAAGCAAGGGATCAATGACATCAAACCAGAGTCGGTGAACATGTTTGAGGTTGGTTATTCAGCGCTTATTCATAAGACGGTATTGGTCGACGTATTGGGCTACTATGCCATCTGGAAGAATTTCATAGGCTACACCAATGTGGCCAATACGCCTGGCACCACAGACGTTACCAAATTCCTCAATCCGAACACCTATTCCATTTACAACATATCCTATAACAATGGTTATATGGTCAATACCTACGGATATGCCGCCAGCGTGAGCGTAGACCTGAGCCATCATTTCCTGGCCAAGGTGAATTTCACCTCCGACTTCTTTAAGAACAGGGACAGCAGTGCCGTTAATAACTTCAACACACCCAACTATAAGTTCAACCTAGAGTTTGGCAATACCGGATTTGGGCCCAAACAGGTATGGGCTTTCAATACTTCTTTGCGCTATAAGCCCGCTTATTTTTATGCCATAGGCATTGCCAATGGAACCGTCCCCGCTTCTGCCGTCATCGACGCCCAGTTGAGTTACAAACTCTACAAGATCCGCAGTTCCCTAAAGCTGGGCGCTACCAACCTGACAAACACTTATTACCGCAATGGTTTCGGAAGCCCAGCCATAGGCGGTATGTATTACATCACTTACGCTTATAATGTTTTATAAAAAAAAGGTTATGATAAAGCATCCTCTGCTCTATGTACTACTCGGTTGTTGCTGGCTCACCGCCTGTAAGCCCGATGTCGCTGATGATTATAAGACCAGGCAGGTATTCGGTCCCGGTCAGGAAGATAAAATTGTTGAAGCTTTTCTTTCCTTAAAAGACAGCTCGGCTATCGAGCTGAAGGCAGGTACTTATAAGTTCGACAACCTATCCATCGCTCAACTCAAGCATATCCTCATCCAGGGCGCTGGCCCCGACAGCACCATTTTAGACTTCTCTTCCCAGACTTCCGGAGGAGAAGGCATAAGGGTTACGGATGTAAAGGGGTTCACCATCCGGGGCATGGTGCTCCAGAATGCCAAAGGGGACCTGATTAAAATCAACCGCTGCCAGGATGTAGTGGTAGCCAGCCTTCATGCCATATGGCAAAAGGCAGATTCCAACTCCGGAGGCTATGCCATTTATCCGGTGCTTTGTAAGAATGTACTCATAGAAGATTCTTATGCAGAGGGCGCCTCCGACGCAGGGATCTACGTTGGGCAAACCCAGGGCGCCATCGTAAGGCGTTGCAAGGCGTCCAGAAACGTAGCCGGCTGTGAAATTGAAAATACCCAGGATGCGCAGGTTTACGACAATGAGTTTTATGGCAATACCGCTGGGTTTCTCATATTTGATTTACCCAACCTGAGCCAGAGAGGCGGTAGGGTAAGAGCCTACCACAATAACTTCCACGACAACAATACCAAGAACTTCGCTAAGAGCGGAAACTTCGGCACTTATTGGGGCGTAGGCAATGCGCCTCCAGGCAGCGGCGTGGTTATTCTGTCCACTTCCCATATTGATCTGGACTCCAACCAGATCAGCCACAATAATTCCAGCGCCATCATCATTGCATCCGGACTGTCTGTGGACGAAAAGGCCATGGAAAAAATCAATGCCCAATACTTCCCCATTCCGGCCGATGTGCATATATACGGCAATCAATTGAGTATGGACAGCGCTTTTCCTTCCCCGGTATATGAACACCATGTGGGCAAAATGCTGGTTGCCGTTCAACAGAGGCTTGGCGCACGCATACCCTTGATCCTCTATGATGGCGTATCCTCCAATGTTATTTCCAAAGGGACAACCCCTAACCCTGACTCCATTTATATACAGCAATCAGAACCCAATTTATTTGTCGACGCAGACCTGACACGCATTGGGACCAAAGACTGGAATCCAAATACCAACGGGGCTCCGTTTACAAAACACTAACGCGTGTCAATATACCGGCCACGGTTTTGGTGCACAAAAGTTTGTCCATATGCGGGCCGCGGTTCCGAAATACGAAAGCGTGTCAACACGCCAGAACCTATTTTAGTGAATGTGATTTTTTTTAAACCTAGAGTAACGATGACCCATAAGTGGAATGTTTTTAAGAAGAGGTGCCAAGTTGGATTTGCGCTGGTAGCTGTATTAATCATTGGATTTATGTTGATACAGGGCTGTCATCCTCAGCCGCCCGCGGAGCCTGAACCCTTTGCGTTTAAAGACAGCCTGAGTCAATACGGCTTCTTCCAGGGAGAACTCAAACAATTAAAGCCTGTAGGGAGACTGTTTAGATATGTTTTATCTACACCCTTATTCACTGATTATGCCATAAAGGACAGATTTATATTATTACCAAAGGACAGCTCTATTCAATATACCGGCAGCGGTGTGCTGTCCTTCCCTGACTCCACCATTATCGTCAAAAACTTCGCCTACCAGAACACGGATCACCAAAAGGTCATGATTGAAACGCGTTTACTCGTCAAAGATCCTTCGGACCATGCCTGGAAGGTGATGGATTATTTGTGGAACGCCCAGCAAACAGAAGCCATCAAACATATCACCGGAGCCAGGGTGCCGATTACTTTATTGGATGATATGGGTAATGCGATCAGTACCAACTATCAGGTCCCCAATACCAATGATTGCAAACGCTGCCATAATAATGGAGGCGTGTTGATCCCCATCGGCCCCAAGGCCCGGAACCTGAATACAGATGGTCCTGCCGCTACCATAGCTGAGACAGCCGCTGGTTCTGCGTTGGTTGGATCCGCTACCGCTACCAGCGTGAATCAACTTGCCCGGTGGGTTCAACGAGGTATCCTCCGGGGCATGCCCGACCTATCCAAGGTCGACAAGCTGCCCGATTGGAAGGATAGCATTCATTATACCGTGGCCCAGCGCGCCAGGGCCTATCTGGATGTGAACTGTGCCCATTGCCACACACGAGGCGGCGACGCTTATAATACAGGACTATTTCTGGAATACCAGCAAACCGATCCTGCGCATATCGGCATTATGAAAATGCCCGTTTCTGCCGGAGGGGGAGCAGGAGGACTCAATTTCGACATCCTTCCCGGCAATCCGGCTTCATCCATAATGCCCTATAGAATGAATGCCGCAGAGGCAGGGACAGCCATGCCCGAGCTGGCCAGGACAGTTATCCATAAGGAAGGCGTGCGGTTGATACAGCAATGGATAAAGGAAATGAAGGCTGAGAAATAGCAACTCCAAATAGTATCTTTGTCCCACCAACACATATGAGACAATACGAGGATACTTATCGCCACAAAGGACTGCGAAAACAGTTGATTGCTACACTAAGACAGAAAGGAATTACAGATGAAAGGGTCCTGGAGGCCATAAACAATCTACCCCGGCATTATTTCCTGGATACGGCTTTCGACCAGATTGCCTACGAGGACAGGGCCTTCCCCATAGGGGAGGGACAGACTATATCCCAGCCCTATACCGTTGCCTACCAGTCCCAACTACTGGAAATCAAGCCCTTTGAAAAGGTGCTGGAAATTGGAACCGGAAGCGCCTATCAGGCCAGCGTTCTGGCAGAATTGGGGGCTCATGTTTATACCATAGAACGCCAGAAGAAATTATTCGATGCCAATAAAACCTTTGTGTTCAAGGCCAAATACCACAACTTGAAGTTCTTTTACGGAGATGGCTTTGAGGGGCTGCCTACTTACGGGCCATTCGATAAGGTTATTATTACCGCTGCCGCTCCTTTTATTCCCGAAAAGCTCCTGGCCCAACTAAAACCAGGGGGTAAAATGGTTATCCCTGTGGATGAAGGCGACGCGCAACGTATGTTGCGCATTACCAAAAGCGCAGACGGAACATTTACGGAGGAAGCATTTGAACAATTTTCCTTTGTGCCGATGCTCACGGGTAAAAACGGATAAAGGGGCCTTTAGACCCCTTTATCCGTTTTTAGTTAACAGTGTAGACTAACGCGTTCCACCTCCGCCAATTACATCACCACCGCCATTATCCTGGTCGGTTTTCATGTTTTTCTTCTTAAACAGGCTCATGTCCATCTTACCGAATTTCCAGGAAACGGTCAGACGGCAGAACTGAGGGTCACGTAAGCGGGAATATTCCAAATCCTGGTATTGGGAAATGGAAACCGCGTCGTTGATCCTGGTCCTGAATACATCCTGCATGTTGAAGATCACGCTCACTTTATTTTTGAACATATCCTTTTTAATTGCCCAGTCAAATCCACCGATGGGTTTGATATAGCCGTTGGCGGTAGACACCGGCTGACCAAATCCACCGAAGCGGCCACCCGAATTGGAGTTAGGCGGTACAATGGTTTTGGATTGGTAGTCCCCGTTCAACTGGACAGAGAAGCTATAGGGCAATTTGATATTGACATTGATTTTAGCAAAGTAGCTGAACTGATCTTCGTTACTCAATCCCACCAGGTTGGAAGCATTGATCTTCGAATCATAGATGATGGTATTGAACATGAAGTCCAGCCATTTGGTAATGGTTTGACGTTCCGTCAGGTCTAAGCCATACACGTCACTTGAACTGGCATTCTGATAAGTGTATACGCTGCTGGTGTCTATGTCTCCAGGAAGTAATTCCCTGATGATGTTGCGGGAGATCAGGTTGGTGGTATGCTTATAGAAACCAGAGGCCAGGAAGGAGCCTCCCTTATAATCGTTCTGATAGTTGATCTCGTAGGCACTGGTAAACTGAGGCAGCAGGTTGGGGTTGCCTTGAGACAAGGCCAGGGAGTCGGCCCTGTTTACATAAGGAGACAACTGGAAGAAGCTGGGTCTGCTGATTCGCCTGGTATAGTTGGCTTGCAGGCTTTGCTTGTCCGTCAGCTTATAAGACAGGAAAGCACTGGGGAATAAGCTGATGGGGAAATTATGGTTTATGGGTTGGTTTACGCCCAATGAGGTAAGTGTACCGCTATAGGTGGAGCTTTCTGCCCTTAGTCCACCCTGGTAGCTCAGTTTACTGGTCAGGTAAGAAGAAAATTGGGCATAGGCTGCATATACCTGTTGGGTGTAGTTGAAGTTATTGTTCAACGAGTCGTTGGTGTAGTAAGTTTTACCAGAATCCACGGAATTGTTATAGATATTCCCGCTGGTTTGTGTCTGTACCTGTCCTTTAATCCCCGCTTCCAATTTGGTCTTGTCTGTGAATGGATTCACATAATCAGATTGGAAATTATAGTAGGCGCCGGTATTGGTAGATAAAATGGTTTCCGGGTAATAATAATCCAGATTGCTTCCGGGTGGCACGTCCGGATAGGTAATCCAGTTCTGAACCAGCTGATTGGTATTATTGGTATTGTGGGAAACGTTGATGTCTGCCGTTAACTCATGCCCGGATTTGGCGAAGTTGTGCTTATAATCCAGTTCCCCTTCAATATTTTGAAACACGGAATGGTTGGTGCCGTCTTCTATGAAGTTATTGGTAGAGTCCGCATAACCTGGATAATAAGTAGGATTGTATACCGTAGTTGAATTGTATGTATCAAAGTTATCGAACTTGCCATGGAAGTAATTGCCCGCCAAGGTGAATGTGTTGCGGTTATCCATGAAGTAATCGAAACCTAAGCGACCAAAGCCCATGAAACCTTCAGAGATGTTCTGGTTAGGTTGGTGGGTATAGTAGAAAGGATGCCCCAGGCTATCGAAGTTGGTTTCGTTAAGGGTGCCATTGGAAATGGATTTACGCCCCCTCAGGTTTCCATCCAGAAATACGTTGAATTTACCCTGGCGGATGTTGAAGTCCCCGCCACCATTTGCTTTACCCCTGGAATCCACACCGGCCCGTATGTTGCCATTGTATCCAAACTTCTTGTTCTTTTTGAGCACGATGTTCAGAATACCACCTCCACCGCCAGAGGCATCGTATTTAGCAGAAGGATTGGTCATCACCTCAATGCTTTCAATGGCATCAGCAGGGATTTCATCCATAGTCAGGGTTGTAGGTCTGCCGTCTACAAAGATGGTGGGCGTTGCATTGCGCAGGGTGACGTTTCCATCAATGTCTACGTTGACTGAAGGGATATTCTTCAATACGTCAGAAGCCATACCTCCTGTGGCAACGATATTTTTATCTACGTTGAAAACCTTTTTGTCTACGGCCATTTTGTAGGCTGGGGGAGTAGCATTGATCACCACATCGGCCATTTGGGTGACGTTGGATTTCATTTTAATATTACCCAGATCCTTATCGATGGCATTGAGCAGGTTCGGATCTACGCCAGCCGCACCCGCATTGTCACCAGCACCTCCAGCAATTCCGGCCGAAGGTTTTGCGCCTGCCAGGGCTTTGACATCAAACTTCAAAGGGGTATCGTACTCATCATAGTTGATGGCCGTAATTTTCAGTTTATAGTTACCGAAAACAGGTAAATTTTCTAAGCTGAAGTCTCCGTTGGATGAAGTAAGTGCAGCTTTGATCACTACATTTTTGGGCGCATGATTGACTGAATCATATTTGGTTTGAATCAATTCTACAGAAGCAGCTTCGATCCCCTTATTTGTCTTAGCATCTACGACCCGTCCATAAAAATGCCCGACATTCATATTCTGTCCGCCTCGCCGTCCACCACTGCCACCGCCGCCAGGCACTTGAGCCTGAAGGGTTGAAACGAGCAGTAAACAAGCTAACAAAGAGGAAAAAACTTTCATTTGGTCTTTTGCCGCAAAAGTACCATCAAATTATTGAGCCCCAAGGTCGCAAACTATACAGGCGGTAAATACCTATTTCCAGAGGACCAATATTATCCATTGTATCAGGCCAATGACTATGCCAAGACCGGCTCCAGCACTCATTAATTTGATAGCCAATTGGTTCCATATCATTTTCGTCAAACGATCCCGACTCAGTAATTGATCCAGGTAGGCCGCCGTGAATTCAGGAAGCAATTCCTTCAATTCCTCCATGAATACGGCTTTGAACTGGGCTATGGTCTTATCGCCGATAAACATGGCTACCATTGGCATGGCGGTGGTCAATTTATGTCTTAAGAAATAATCTATATGTGTTTCTGCAAGGGGAAGCAGATTTTCTAATTGGGCAGCATCAGCTAATGTATGTTTCCAGCTCTTCCGGACAGTAGGAGAAAGGAGATACAGGTATATCGATGAGGGAAGAAGGATGGCGCCAGAAGCCGCAGCCGTAGCACACAAAATGACAGGGCCTATAATCATGGCTCAAAGAAATAAAATAACTTTTGGAAGTGCTTAAATTTTTTTCCTATCTTTGCTGCCCGCTAGAAAACGGTAAGGGCTTAGTCCTGAAGCCTTTGACTGGCGAGAGATGGAGACCATAGCTCAGTTGGTTAGAGCGATAGTTTGTGGCACTATAGGTCGTGGGTTCGAGACCCATTGGTCTCCCTCAAAAAAAGAAGCGCGACGCGAGTCTCGCTTTTTTTCTTTTTATGTGCCGTCAACCCAAAAAGATAGACCCCACTAAGACTAATGGGGTCTGTTTTGTTAAACCAAAACCAACTTCTTGCGTGAAATCAACAAATTCCTACAATCATATACGTAAAAGCTTAGAGAACGGTTATCTCTTTTGCAGATTCTTTCACATCTTCTTTCTTCACGAGCGTCAAAGATAAAATGCCGTTTTCGTACTTAGCCACAATGCCGTTCACGTCAATCTTATCATACAGGGTAAAACTCCTTTGGAAAGAGCGGAAGGTAAATTCCTTGCGTACCTGGCGAGCTTCCTTATTCTCTACTACTTCCTTTTTCTCAGTGGAAATCGTCAAGATGTTCTTATCCACTTGTACCTTAAAATCGCTTTTTTCCCGACCAGGAGCGGCCACTTCAATGACATAGTCGGTTTTGTTTTCAACAATATTGACAGGGGGAAACCCTTGATATGTGCCATCATTGAAAAAGTTTTCGTCATTAAGACGGTTCACCCATTCATTGAATACTTTAGGTGTGTGGTGGTTCATTCGTACGAGTGTCATGGTGTATTTTTTTAGTTGTATGAAGGGTAGATCAAATGAAATACCAATCCATTTTTTCGGACATTGTGACGGATATTGAATGCCGGTTATGACATAATGGCCTTATTGAGGTATATTCGTAGGTATTTTACTAACTTTGTGTCTTACATAAATACCAAAAACATGTATCCAGCTGAAATAGTACTCCCCATGAAGGCCGAACTGACCGATCATGGATTTGAAGAATTGCAGAGTGCCACCGCGGTAGACAGTGCCCTCGAAAAGAAAGGAACTACCTTGGTGATGATTAATTCTGTATGTGGATGTTCTGCTGGTAGTGCCCGTCCCGGTGTATTGATGGCCGTTTCTGCCACCAATAAAAAACCAGATCAGCTTACTACCACCTTTGCAGGTTATGATCTTGACGCCGTGAAAAAGGTAAGGGAGCACTTGTTGCCTTTCCCTCCTTCTTCTCCTGCCATTGCCCTTTTTAAAGACGGGCAGTTGGTTCATATGATAGAGCGCCACCAAATTGAAGGTCGTCCCGCTCAGGTCATCGCCGGCAATCTGATGGCCGCATTCGAGGAGTATTGCTAAGTTTTTGCCGGTTCGCGGACCCGTGGTCCGCTTTTAGTTTTGTTCATAATGGGTAAGCGGGGCGTAGCCCCGCTTTTTGTTTGCGGGCCCGAAATTTTCTACTATCATTGCAACTTATTCGTCGACACACATGTATCCTAATCTCTATTTCCTTTTAAAGAGCTGGTTTGGCGTGGATTGGCCTTGGGCAAGATTGGTCAATATGTTTGGTTTTTTTGTAGCGATTGCCTTTATCGGCGCTGCCTTTGTCCTCAGCCGTGAGCTCAAGAGAAAGGAAGCTGCCGGTCTTTTTTCCCCCACCGAAGAAACCATTGTAGTCGGTAAGCCTGCCTCTATTACAGAGTTGGTCATCAACTTTCTGATCGGGTTTCTTTTCGGGTACAAAATCATTGGTTTCTTTGTTTTAGGAGCTGTTGCCTACGATGATCCCCAAGGATTTATTTTGTCTTCTCAAGGGAACATGATTGGTGGTATTTTACTGGGTGGCTTATTGGCCTTTATCAAATGGTGGGAGCGTCGCAAACAGGAGCTGCCCAAACCTGAGGAAAGAAAGGTGCGCATCTATCCCCATGACAGGGTGGGGGACATCGTGATCATCGCCGTGGTCTTTGGATTTGCAGGCGCAAAATTGTTTCACATCCTGGAGAACTGGCAGGATTTTACAAAAGATCCGGCCAGCTATCTGTCCTTTAGCGGATTGACCTTTTATGGAGGCTTAATTGTAGCGGGCGTGGCTGTTTATCGCTATGCGCGTAAGTATAATATTACCTTTCGCCACCTGCTGGATGCCTTTGGTCCAACGATGATGATCGCCTACGCCCTGGGCCGTATTGGTTGCCAGGTAGCCGGGGACGGAGACTGGGGTATTGCCAATAGCGCTTATGTTTCTACCCCTCAGGGTAAAGTCGTACTCAGCGATACAAGCCAGTTCAGACAGGCTTTGGTAGCAAATGCGGAGGAATACAAATCCCAGTTTGGTTCATTAGACGAAGTGCCGCATATGCGTGTACACGCACCTGGGTTCCTGCCCACCTGGTTGTTCGCTTATAACTATCCCCATAACGTGCTCAGTGAAGGGGTTCGTTTTCCAGATTGCACCGACAGACAATATTGCTCTTTTTTACCCGTTCCAGTCTTCCCCACACCTTTTTACGAAACAGTGGCCTGTTTGATCCTGTTTGGCATCCTCATGGCCTTAAGGAAGAAAATCCCGTTTGCCGGAGGGTTATTTGCCATATATATGATTTTTAATGGGATAGAACGCTTTTTGGTGGAAACAATAAGGGTCAATACCAAATACGAGAAACTCCCCTTGCAGCCGACTCAGGCTGAAATCATTTCTACTGCCCTGGTTATCGCCGGGATCATCTTATATTTTTATTGGAAAAAACGGCCTGTCGCCAGCGCATAAAATATTCTTCACTCGGCCTTTTGAGATGTCCTAAGCCAGTGGCACCAGGCTTGGATAACACGAAGCCCTGTAACACAGTTCGGAATTCTTTTTTGTCAAAATCACAATTCCGAACTGTGTTACAGGGCTTCAAAGCTGACCAAAGAAAAGAAAGCCTTAGACCCCCTGTAACTTTTTGAACCCCATCATCGTATTATACCTGCTTTTACCCTCAACATTCCAAGCTTCCGTTTGTCCATATTAAACACCATTTATACTAATACAATGTACTATGTAAAGCATAGTACCTATTTTTGACTTGAACATTTTAAGAACAAGTACTAAAGTATAGCCATGAATTACTTATTACTGACTGCTATTACCAGTCTTCCTTTGTGTGCATTAGCCCAGCAATCCGGATCTGTCAACGGATCAGTTACAGACCCCGCTGGTAAACCCATCGACCATGCCTCTGTTGTCCTGCTCAAAGCCCAGGACTCTTCCCAGGTGAAAGGAACCTCTTCCGGCTCGGATGGGAATTTTCACCTCTCGGGTATTGCCAAGGGTAAATACCTGATCCTTGCCTCGGGAACTGGTTTAAAACCCTCCTACAGCTCGTCATTTGATGTTTCAGGTTCTGCCATTACGGTGCCGGCTATCCAATTAAGTACGGAGCAAAAAAGCCTTGCTGAAGTAACGGTAACGGCCAAGCGTCCTTTAGTGGAGCAAAAGATTGACCGCACGGTTATTAATGTAGATGCCTCTCCGACCAACACCGGATCATCGGTCATGGATGTGCTCCAGAAGTCTCCAGGTGTCTATGTTGACAAGGATGGCAATATCAGCCTTAAAGGGAAATCGGGGGTAAATGTCATGATTGACGGCAAACCTACTTACATGTCCGCTACTGACCTGGCCAGTTACCTGAAGAGCTTACCCGCCTCTGACCTCGATCAGATCGAGATTATGACCAATCCCCCTGCAAAGTATGATGCTGCGGGTAATGCCGGGATTATCAATCTGAAGACTAAGAAACTCAAATCCAGGGGCTTTAATGGTAATGTGACCCTGGGTGCCGGCTACGGTGATGGGAGCTATGGCCATGGTCCCAAAACCAATAACAGTTTCAACATGAATTACCGGACGGGGAATGTAAACCTCTTTGCCAGTTTCAATCAAAGTTACAACAGCCGTCCCCAGCAATTGGACCTGACCAGGCGTTTCAGGGACACCATTGGAGGACCTGTTAATTCCATCTTTGCCCAGCACTCTTACATGTCTAACCAGTTTATCTCTGAAGATTTCAAGGTAGGAGCGGATTATAATGTTACCCAAAAAACCACCCTTGGCGTTGTGTTTACCGGTTTCTTTAATCCTGGTTACTTTGACAATACCTCTTCCACCAATATTGAAGATGGATTGGGCAATATTGATTCAACGACTACCACCAAAGGGCATAATAAATTGAATTTCCAGAACCTGGGGGCCAACTTTAACTTCAAGCACACCTTTGATACGACAGGCAAGGAATTGAGTGGGGATTTTGATTACCTGAATTATAAGAACTCCTCCAATGAGCTGTATTACACAGGATACTTCACGCCCAAAGGGGAGACCTTACCCTTAACAGATACCCTAAGAGGTAACCTTCCATCCAATATCAATATCTACACCGGGAAGCTGGACTATGTAAATCCCTTCAAGCACGGATGGAAATTGGAAGTGGGTGTTAAAGGCTCTACCGTACGTACCGACAATAACGCCCAGTATGACAACCTCAATGGAAACGAGTGGGTTGTAGATACCACCAAAACCAACCATTTCATCTATACCGAAACCATCTTAGCGGGGTATGCCAATGTAACGAAGGTGTTTTCTCCCAAATGGACCGTACAAGCCGGTCTCCGGTTGGAAAACACC
>CAJCIQ010000032.1 GCA_903970475.1 Beijerinckiaceae bacterium | reverse complement strand
GGCCAGGTATTGGACCCGCTCCTGGATACGGTCTTCTCCGATGGCCAGGCAATATTCGATGGCTACCTTAGTGCCGATCACGGTGGCGTAAGCAAATTCCCAATCTTCAAACCGCTTTGCCGTTGGGACTTGCTGGTATTTGTCTTTGGCTTTCCATTCGGCGCCCCTCATGTCGATAAAAAGGGGTTCGAGACCCGCCGTTAACGCCTTGTCGGAAATATAGAGGGCTCCCGTTCCCCTGGGTCCCCTAAGGAATTTTCTGCACGTAATGCTCAGAAAGTCACAACCCAATTCGTCTACGTCCAGTTTTCTCTGACCAGCGCTCTGGCAGCCGTCCAGTATATACCAGGTTTTATCGGGGAATTGCCCTAGGTATTCCTTATAGATGGCTCCAATTTCTTTAACGGGTTGCACCAGTCCCGAATTAGTAGGGATATGCGTAATGGCCAGGAGTCTGGGCTTATGCAGCAGTAGTTGATCCCTTAAATCATTTAGGTCAACTCCACCAATGGAGGCGTTTTGAATATGGACTATTTGTACCCCAAACCTTTTTTGCAGAGAAAGGAATTGAATCTGATTGGATACGAAATCATCCTTGTCGGTTAGGATGACGTCTCCTTTTTCAAAGGAGATGGAGGATAGGGCCCTGGTATAGGAATCGGTAGCGCTGGCAGTAAAGGCGATGTTCTCCGGTTTGGTATTAAATAACTTTGCGCACTGTTCATAAAATCCCTGTATGACGCCAGCTTGTGCCCAGGATGCTTCATAACCGCCTATGTCGGATTCTAGTTGTAGATGTGCTATCTGGGCCTGGGTAACGACGTCTGGCATTAAGCCTGATCCGGCATTGTTGAGGTGAATGACCTGGTGGGTTCCTTTGGTCTCGTTTCTGAATTGTTGAATTTCTTCGGGGGTAAATTCTTTGTTCATCATGGCGCAAAATTACCGGAGTATACCTGGGTGGATTTTGTGTACTTGCCGATGGCCTGCATATTTTACCTATATTTCAAGCGAAAAGCGGGGAAATTATGCAACTAGATGAATTCGATAAAGCATTGCTCCGGCTCTTGCAGCAAAACAACCGGTTGACCACAGAGCAACTGGCTATGCAGGTAAGCCTGAGTCAAAGTGCGGTACAAAGAAGATTGGCTAAACTAAGGGAAGAAAGGATCATAGAAGCGGATGTGTCCATTATATCACCTGCTGCTGCCGGTATTGGTATCGTATGTATTGTGGATGTGATCTTGCAAGAGGGTAATTCAAAGGCTATTGATCAATTTAAAAAGACCATGCAAGCCTGTCCGGAAGTCGCTCAATGCTATTATGTGACAGGAACCTATGATTTTGTGCTGATGGTCAATGCCAGGGATATGCAGCACTTTGATTATTTCCAGAAGCATAGCCTTATGGATAATCCTTACCTGAAGCACTTCTACACCCATGTGGTCATGGATAAGGTAAAGGTTGGATTTGGGGTGGAGCTGTGATTAATCAACTTCCATTTTTACGATCAAACCATCTTTGATGGTATAGACATGGTACACATATCCATCGGCCAGTAGCTTTCCTTGCATATCCCTGACCACCTGGCGTACCTTTATTTTTAGCCGCCCATCTTTGAGTACCTCAATATCTTCAGGAACAACAGTAGGGTTAAGGGCTTGCCATTGCCGGGTCCAGTAATCCCTTATGGCTTCCTTGCCGGTAAGCATTTTTCCTTCCATGACATTGGGCCACTCTACGTCGGAATGCATGAGGTCCAGGGCTTTATTGATTTCCCTGGAATTGAAAGCCGCGTATAAGGAGGGGAAATTCATAGCATGCTTTTTATTGAATTTAGTAAATATTCTTAAGCTGTAGGCGGATTTTAAGCATTAGCCCGCTAGATAATTTTGCGACGTTAGGATCTTTTTCATAGTGTTCCTGATATGTTTGTAATGTGGGCGCAAAAGTATGGGCGGCATACCACTTATGGAAATCTAATAGCAGGATGGTTGTCGGGTGTGTTTATTTTGATAAATTAATTGCATGAAAACAATGCTATTCCTTTTGTCGCTGTTTTTTTCTGTTTCGGTTTTGGCTCAGACGGATTCCTCATTATATACGAGTAAAGATGTGATGATTCCCATGCGGGACGGGGTTAAACTGCATACGATTATATTTGTACCTAAGGTGCAAAAGGAAGCTTTGCCTTTTATTCTCATGCGGACTCCGTATGGGGTAAGTCCTGACAATCTCCCTGACCGGGATGCATATGTAAAGGATATGGCAGTCGATGGGTATATTTTCGTGTCCCAGGATATTCGGGGCCGTTACAAGTCGGAAGGGGTATTTGAAATGACCAGGATGAGCAGGGACAAGCATAAGCCGGCATCGGTGGATGAAGCCAGTGATACCTATGATACGATTGACTGGTTGTTGAAAAATATGGAAAACAACAATGGTAAAGCAGGGATCCTGGGCATCTCCTATGATGGCTGGTTGTCCATTATTGCTGGGGCGGATCCCCATCCGGCGCTGAAGGCGGTATCTGAGCAGGCAACCCCTTCAGATATGTTCATGAATGATGATTTCCACCACAATGGCACTTTTCGACTCAGCTATGGATTCGAATATTCGGTACTGACGGAGGCGGCAAAAACAGATTCTTTATATGCCTTCCCGGCTTATGATACCTATAACTGGTACCTGAACCTCGGGCCCCTTTCCAATATCAATAAGCTATATGCACATGGGACCCTGCCTACTTGGAATAACTTTATCAAGCATCCGGATTACGATGATTTCTGGAAGCGGTTGGCGCTGGATTACCGTTTGGATTATCCACGGGTGCCCATTTTAAACGTAGGGGGGTGGTTTGATGAGGAAGATATGGTGGGCCCGCAGGATGTTTATGCAACCCTGGAAAAGCGGGACAGCAATAACCGGAACTTTCTGGTCATAGGTCCCTGGCTGCATGGGCAATGGGCATCAGATAAGGGATATAATATCGGAGCCGTTAAGTTTGGGGGGCAAGCTACGGGGGACTATTTCAGAAAGGAGATTCAAGCCAAATGGTTTGCCTGGTACCTGAAAGGCCAGGGGGATGGTCATTTTGCCGAGATGACCTCTTTCCAGACGGGATCCAATCAGTGGAAGCAATATAGTGCGTGGCCTCCTTCTGATGTGCATGTTAAGGAGCTGTATCTGCGTTCAAACGGTGTTTTATCCTTTGATAAGCCTGGGTCTGGCGAATCGTTTGATAGTTACGTTTCTGATCCTGCTAAACCAGTGCCTTACAGAGCAAGGCCCGTGGAGGAGACCTATGGCCCTGGTTCACACTGGTATTACTGGTTGGCCTCCAATCAGTTGTTTGTCGATAACCGACCGGATGTGCTTCAGTGGGAAACTGATACCCTCACTGAAGACCTGACCGTGACGGGGAATGTGGTGGCCAACTTGTTTGCCAGCACCAGCGGAACGGATGCGGACTGGGTGGTGAAGCTCATCGATGTTTATCCTGCCGTCAATCCGAATGACCCCGTTATGTCAGGTTATGAACTTATGATCAATGCAGATATATTCAGAGCCCGGTACAGAAACAGCTTTAGTAACCCCCAGCCTTTGACCCCAGACAAGGTGGAAACTTATACCATAGGACTTCACGGGGCTGACCATGTATTTAAAAAGGGGCATAGGATCATGGTGCAGGTACAAAGTACCTGGTTTCCTGTTTATGACCGGAATCCCCAGCAATATGTCCCCAATATTTATGAGGCTACCGAAGCTGATTATATAAAGGCCACCCAGCGGATTTTTCATTCTGCGCAATATCCTACTTCCATAGCGTTACCGGTGATGGAGTAGGTCTGAAAGAGCAAGGGTTCCAACCAGCAGGTACTTCGGCTGCATTTGTGCTATTTCAATTGCGGCCGGGGATCAAACAAGATGCTGAACTCAGCGATTTTACCCTCTTTGAGGTGGTATAAGCCGGCAGTGGTGATGGTTGTTCCACCCCTATCGATATTGTACCATAGTAGAACATTGGTTTGGTCTCCCAGGGCTTTGATTACTTTGTTTTTCAATTTCATTTTTTCCATATCAGCGAAATAGGTGTCAAAGGGTTGGATCCTGCATCTTGACGTTTCTTTAGACCCGGCGTCCCCTGATCCTGCTAAGTAATTCTTCCATGAGGTTACAGGATACTATTTTTTGGTGGCAAGAAAAAATCCTTGAAATACTTGTTTGGTAACTTTTAGGTTACGTATATTTGAGTAACTAAAAAGTTACCTATTATGTCTACTCAGCGCATTCAACACAAGATCTTTTATGAATCTACACCGGAAATCGTCTGGGAATACTTGACCAATCCTGATCTCATAGCGCTATGGTTGATGAAGTCGGACTTTAAACCGGAGATGGGTTACGAATTTACCTTTCAGGGACCCAAGATGCCAGATTTGGGTTTTGATGGCTTAATTCATTGCAAGGTGTTAGAACTGAAACCCAATGAGCGTCTTTCCTATACCTGGAATATGGGTCCTGGAGACGGAACTCTTTCGGTAGATTCTGTGGTGACCTTTGCCTTAAAGGCTCAGGACGGTGGAACAGAATTGTTGCTGGAGCATGTAGGGCATAAGGTGGATTATCCAACGCTCTTCTCTGGTATGGATAAAGGATGGCTACAGAATATACAAAAGATTGACAAACATATTAAAGCGTCCAGCCATGTCGGTGCCAGATCTTGATGTATTTCAGGTGATCGCAGACCCCAGCCGCAGGGAGATCCTGATGATGCTGTCCAAGGATAGTTTGACCATCAATGCGCTGGCGGATAACTTCGATATGAGTCGGCCTGCCGTGTCCAAGCATGTGAAGATTCTGTACAACGCGGGTTTTATTGCCATTGAGGACGTGGGGAGGGAGCGTTATTGCAGTTTAAAGCAGGAAGGCTTTCAGGAGTTGCAGAAATTCATGGATTACTTCGATAAGTTCTGGGCCAATAAGCTCAAGAAATTGGAAACTTTATTGAATAGCAGAAAGAAGCCGAATTAATTGGAAGGGTCACCACAAACTCCTCGCATTGTCAATGACCATTAAGCTATCGGAACGAAATAGGGTAGTGTCGGCCACCTTGCCTTCCAGCATACTTTGTCCGGCGGATCCGGGATTGTTTCCATAGCCGAGGGGCCAGCTTCCTTTGGCATCCCAAACTTTGATTCCCCCGGCCTGTGCTACTTCCAATCCAAAATCGGTACAATTACGGTGGTTCAGATTGTAGTGGCGGTGTGCATAGGACTGAAGGACGTCCAGCATGCTGCTGAACTGACGGGCTGTGATCAATTTTCCTGCTGCCTCGTCCCATTCATGATGGGAATCATCCTTAATGAGGGAGGGGGCAGTAGGATCGAATGGTGTTGCAGAAAGTATCCATGTTTTGCGTGGATAAAAACCAAAGGTCTGACTTACGATGCTGCCATCCGTATTGTATTTCAGCAGGGTGATGAAGGTATGGCCGACCTGGTTAATATGACGGTAGGCTTTCCTTTTTCCTGGAGTGGGTTGCTTCACTTCCAATAACATGGCATAAAAGGCCGCCTCTTTTCCGTCATGGAAGCCGGCAACGATGCTGTCGGGCAGAACAGGGATGGAGGCTATAGTGGGTAGTTCTCTGTACAACGCACTGTCTGTTGGCAGGGTAATATCCTTCCTCCAGGCATTATAATAGCAGCGCATGGCCAGGGGATACAGCCTCAATTTTGCCGAAACCTTGGCCAGGTCCTGGAAGACATGAAACCTGATTTTTCGGGTATGGGTTTTAGCGCCTGGCCCCAGCAGGGTTAAGAGCCTGGCCAACGTTTTTTTATGGTCTCCTCCTGGCTTATCCCCGGATTCTATGTCCAGCAATTCGGTGATCGCTAAGAAATCCCGGCCCTGAGGGTTCGCATTGAATACGGGTAGTAGGGAGTCGGGATGGTTCGGCATCGCAGGTGAAACCACTGTAGGCTCATGGCCTGTTGGGTTAGTTAAAGGCCCCATAGCTGCTGCCTCACGGGCCGCAGCGCTCAACAAAAGGAATATGAGGGTTACCGATTTCACGACGTTGAATATACAATGATACGCTTTATTTTTAAAAGTCTATAAATATAATAGACTATGCGGATCGATGGACTAGATAACATAATTCATGACATGCCGTTCGGATCCAGGATGATCTTTCGGTGCTGTACCGGTCCTGGAACGAGTTGATGCGGACGAATTCGGGTGTTTTTACGGGGTCTTCGTCTGTCCTGAATGGGTATATTTAGCAGGTGTACTCCTCTGCGGATAAAACACCTGAAAACAAGCGCCAGGCTGTGGCTGATAACTTGCCTAAGCAAAGTGGGGGAGAACCTGTACCTCCTATTGAGGATAACAGACCGTGGGTGGTGGCTCAACGGAAGTTAAAAGGCGGGACGGCGCTGGATCCGACCAGCGATGCACTGAACCCGACTGGCAGGGCTAGCGGGGCGGCTGCCATGCCCAACAACACGGGCCTGCCTGATCAACTCAAAACCGGCGTAGAATCCCTATCTGGTATATCCCTGGACAATGTAAAGGTTCATTACAATTCTGCGCAACCTGCCCAATTGAATGCCCTGGCTTATGCCCAGGGTAATCAGATTCATGTTGGCCCTGGCCAGGAAGGTCACTTGCCTCATGAAGCCTGGCACGTGGTTCAGCAAGCCCAGGGTAGGGTAAGGGAAACCACACAAATGAAGGGCGTTGGGATTAATGGAGACCAGGGATTGGAAAAGGAGGCGGATGTTATGGGTGCCAGGGCCTTGGAGGTGGAAGCCACCAATGGCCCGTCGGACGGCGAAACGATCAGGCGCAGCCTGTCGGACAGCCAGGCAATTGGGACCAACCCCTCAATGGGCCAAGCAAAGTCGCCACAGCAAGCGGTAACCCAACTGGCTGCCCCCGGGGGTATTGAACACGCCATGAGCAGTTGTTTTGCTGCTTCCTTGATCAATACCTTTGCGGTTGTTGCTCCATTGCGCAACCTGCTAAACCCTGCCAATAACCCCCTTCCTGCCGGAAACGTCCAGAACCTGCAAGGCTTGTTATGGCGCTGCGTGAACACGGTGGACGCCACCCAAATCGTCACCAGAAATGTAGTAAAATTGGTCATGGCCTCCTTAGCGCAGAACAATATCATCCAAAATGCGGCAGATACGGCTGACTTTAGCCAGGTCATGGCTGGGGTTGTGGAAGCCTTTCGCCAAGGTCAACATCATGATGGACAAGCCAACCTTATGCCTGTGAGCTCAGGGGAGGTTGCCTGGTTTCCAGGCGAGGCCTTAGAAGAGTCCGTATCCAAAACCATTAACCAGATCCAGGATGATGAAGGCGACTATAATCTGGCGCCCAACTCGGTTCATGTAACCAGGGGTGATGGTAATGGTGGACTGGCTCCAAAAACGTTTAGAATCTATACTGCCAATGATACGGTGGTGACCTATAGGCTTAAATCCATCATTGAACGTACAGGCAAATATGTGGGTGGCCATTTCATCAGTCATGTGGACCGGGGGGGCGACGGCCCGGAAGAATGGCATAAAAGCGATGACCTGCACCCGAATAATGTGGAAGCCATTGCCAACATTGGTACCCATCAGGACAATATGCAACGCAATGGATATGCTTATATCTACGAGCGGATTAACATTCCTATCATAGCCCCTACCTTTTCCCTTGCCCTCAGCCCGCTGGCTACCCATACCTTGCAGGCACTATATGAACAGCACATAGACTTGTATATCGAAAAAGAGAAAGGTAGCGGCTATATCTCTCAGATATTTGATATGGGTATAGTCGGGGACAAGGAAAAAGACAAGGAAAAGGACAAGGATATCCATAAATACGATAAAACCCTTCACGTTAAAAAGGATGAAGACAAGTTCATCAGCAAAGAAAATGTAGGGGGTAAAATAAAAGAGTTCAATCATTGTAAAGACCAGGAAGCGCAAGAGGTATGGAAGGTCAATACCCTGCTTAAGGCGTATTCCGCTATGCCCACCCTGGATGTTCATGATCGCCTCCAGCAGCAAATACCTGAAGCCAGGATCAAAATCGGGCTCTTTCATCAGCGTCAGGCCCAACTGATCACGCATTTCATGAATGGGGTATCCAATGTAGAAGCAAAGCGATCCTTTCTACAGGGTATTATCCCAAAGTTTGAAGAAACCGATCCCGAACTGGTGGAATCTATACTGAGCAGACTGGATAAATTCAACAGCGATCAAATGGATGAGGAATTTACCCTGTTAAAGGGCCGCCTCCTTACCTATGTCATTCAAGGCCTGGGAACGGTTACGGGTAAAGCCAGGTTAAAAGAATTTGGAGGACTACTAGGTGATAAAAGAAGAATAGGGTTGGGAACGACAGCCATAGAAATGGGGGCGGGGCTTGCCGATCAAGATGATGAAGCCTTTGCCCATAAACAGGATGGGAGGAATCAAAAGGAGGACGGAGAACGCATTGCCACGCTCAAAGATAATATCCCTGCTTTCATCGACCAGCGCTTCGGGAAGGAAGCGCCCCGTACCCCTAATCCTCAAAAGGATAAGGTAGGAAATCTAATGGTGTTGCTGGATAGGGATAAAAAACTTTTCCCTGTATACATTGGGCAGACCGATAAGGGTAATGTGGAAATGTTTTCTTCTCCCTTATTCACGGCCATGCATCATGAAACCGGACATGCCGTAAATTTTCTCAAAGGCATGGGCGGAGGCGGTAATAAATACAAATGGGATAAAAATACATTAATCCATTTGACGGATGAGGAGGAAGTACACAACATCTCGTTAGACCAGCATAGTGATAAGGCCATGTCCAGGGAGTTGGGACTTCCTCATAGGATTGCACATAAGTCCTATTTAGGATTTGACTACAGCCAGGAAGAAATCCAGGTTGAATCTGAATATCATGGGGAGTTGCAAAAATGGAAAGGATTGTCCGGGCAAGACAAGGAAAAATCCAATCCAATACGGGACTTGCAGTTGGAGGTAAAAGGGATTTCCATCGCCAGTCAGCAGTTTCATTCAGATATTGCCCGGGCGTTGAATAACATCATGCCCGTGACCAGTGAATGGGCCATAAAGGAAGAAGAACCCAACTCTCCACAGCATGAAGCCAACCAACGGGTGGCCGATGCCCTTGGGTGGTGCCTGGATCAGTTGGAGCATAAGGTCTACGATAGGATGAGTGCTATTCAGCGGAATAAAACAGCGATGGTTAAACCTGGGGAAAGTGAGTTCGCGGCGCTCAAAAATGACCTTGATCTTATCCAGGCCCAACACAGAAAGTATATTTCAGCCATCATTGGATCCAAACTGCAACTCTGGGTGAACGGTACGGTAGATGAAAAACGCATGGCAAACAAGGATTGGGCTGATTTGTTGCGTAATAAAAAGGGGATACGTATAGAAGAAAGCGCCTCTCCCACCTTCCAGAATGAAGCCCGATCCAACGTAGCCAGGTTGCTTTCCCGGGGCAATGGTAGAAAACTGGTCCATGCCCTGATGTCCACCAGCCATGCCTTGACGATCCGCACACCCCAGGAGGATAAGGTGGAGAAAATACGGAAATATTATATTCAAGAAGGACTCCAGGGGACCAAACTTGAGGAAGAGCTGAAGGGCCTCTTTGGAGGACAGGCGGGCCCAGTTGATCATAAGTCCAGTCAGGTCAAGGAAACGGATAAAGGCCTGGAACGAAATGAGGGATCTTATTCTACTATGTCCATGTTGAATGGATTAAAGGATTCCGAACGACATAGTTTGGATAACAAGGGCCGCTTACTGTTAAGCCCTAACTTCATAGAAATGGGTCATGAAATGATACATGCCCTGCACAATATCCGGGGCTCCAGTTTGGCTGCTATTGCAAAGGATACCGATAAAGACACGGCATGGGAAAATAAATCGGAGCGTAGTGTCATTGAAGGGACTCCTCAAATAAAGGGGTTATTGGATCAGGACTTCATTACGGAAAATATGCTTAGGGAGGACCATAATCTGGGGGTCCGGTATGGACATAATACACTGCAATCCACCAAGGATGGGATCCAACGAAGCCTTTGGGATATAGCCCAGGATGAAAGCTGGGATAAAATGGGTGGGCCACTCAATGATAAAACACCGGATGGTATTATGGAGCTTCGAAAAGCTTTGGCGGTAAAGCCATTCGATATAAAGGGATTGGCGTCCATTGTTAATGAAAGGGCTGAACGCTGGGGTATAACCAGAGTCCTCTTGGCCGTTCCCTCAAAGGCTACTGAATTTTATAAGCTGGTCAAAGCCTATTGTGATTTGCTCTCCCAAAAGCAGCAGCCAGACATCACGGTGCTTCAGCAATTTTTACATCAGGTCAGCCGCTTTACTTTTAAATGAGGGTGAACTATCCCTCCTGGGTCGCCTTGAGTAGGGTCACCATTAATCGATTCATGGGCGTATCAATGCCGTGTCGCTCCCCAAACCGTACGACGGCTCCATTACGGGCATCGATTTCCATAGGCCGCCCTGCGAGTCTATCGGAGTGAAGGGAGTTAATGAAAGGGGTAACGGGATGGCGATAGCCCTCCAGGATCTGATCTTCCAGCGCATCCGGCAGGGTAGCGCCTTCAGCGAGACCAACCGCTATGCACTCACCAACGAGTTGACGTACCAACCCTTCTGTATCCGGATGTAAGCCGATATCGATGGACCTCAATAACAGGGCTGACAAAGCACCCGTACAGTTCAAGGCCAATTTCTTCCAGGCCTGGGTCTTAAAGTCTGTGGTAGTGGTGACTGTAAGGGCGGTATGGGTAAACAATTGCACAAAGTCCCTTCCGTCCTCCGTATCAGGTGCGATCAGGTGCCCATTGCTTCGTTGGCGGATATGCCCCGGAGCCCTGCGTTCTGCGGGGAGGTCAACGACCACCGGGACCAATATATCCCTATCCACATATGGAGCGAACCGTTCTATATGCTCCACCCCATTTTGAAGGATGGCCACCCGGGTACCCACGCTGATCAGCTCTGGCAACCATTGCACGGCGGTATCCACGTCGTAAGCTTTGGTAGCAATCAATACCCAATCCTGGGGTATTAGCTGGTTCTTATTCGGAGAGAAAAACAAGGGTGGAGTGGCGATCAGTGTTCTATTAGGGGTATCAACGCGTAGCTGGCTAAAGGGGGTTCTTGCACAGATGGATACCTGATTGATAGGATCTTGCGCAAGCCAGGCGGCCACCGTACCGCCTATGGACCCTGGCCCTATGATGGTAATACTTGGCATAGTTAGGATGAATTTAGGTGTTTTTACGCTTGACACAGGCTACCGGATGGCCTTAATTTTAAGGTAATTGCTGATTAACCGGGGGTATAGATGGCTTTTTCCGCTAAAAACTTGCTTAACGCACGGAGACTGGGCGTCCTGGGCCTATTTGTCGGGACATTCTCTGTCTTCTTTGGCGCTTTTTATCTAAAGTATATCCCCGCCAACCAGGCCGAATTAAACTCCCGGGGATTTAGGATTTTAAATCAATTGGTATCAAATATCGGGTCAAGGAATACAACCTTGGCCAGTGCTTTTTCCAACATGGGACAATGCATAGCCTGTAGCCCTGGAGACGTGGATACCTTGATGAATCAATTGCAAGGAAAAGTCGGCTTCTCCCTGGATACGAAGACCATACCTGCTTGCGCCCTGTTTACCCCGGATTCACCAAGATTAGGTAGGGTGTTGGACCAGGAATGCCTGATATATAATGCTTTTAAAGACCATAACGCCAGGGTACCTATTGCTCATTTCATGACCCCGATCGTTGCTGCCCGCACCGACCTTTTTACCAATTTCATCGTACTCAGAAAGGATACCTCCCACGTTTTTCAGATCCTTTACCTGCAAAGCCCCATCAGTGCGTCCTATGGCTTCAGCGTAGACTCTGCACTGGCTTTACAAAAAAATACCGACCTCACCGATATCAGCACCATCATCATTGAGGGACAGCCATACCTGCTGTTTTATCAGCCCTTTGCACTGGCTGGCTCCAAACTTGTTTTGGGCGGCCTTATTCTGAAATCTGACTATGACAAAAGAGCCAAAACATTGCCCTCCGCTTTTATCGTGGCCATGATTTGGTTCATCTTAATAGGACTGATTGTTCTTCCCTTTCTGAAAGTGTTTTTCCTTAGCCCAGGAGAAAACATCCGTAAATGGGATGTATTGGGACTGGATTTATCCGCTTTTTTAGGAGGCGCCATATTTGTGATGGGGGGTGTGTATGCTACTGCCTCTTTTACGGCCCATAACGGAGTTGAAAATAACCTGGATGCTATTTCACGCGCTTTAACGAAGGATATCCGTCATGACCTGGACGAGGCGACCAGGCAATTGGATGCTTATGCGGAGGTCTATCCGAAATTGAGGCAAGGACAACAGGTGGAGCTTGCTTATAACGATCCTAGGCATACTTATCGATCTAGTGTGGATAGCGCTTTGTTGCCGACCCTATATTCATTGTCGGCTCGGGTGATCTGGTTTGACTCCGGAGGGCATACCTTGGCTAAATGGAATTCATTTGCCTACCTATCCCCTAAATCTGATTTAGATAATTTCCCCTTTTTTAAGGCGCTCCACAGGAAGAACCCTACGGACACTTTGTCCGTATTGAGTGCTGGACAGTCTAATATTACGGGAGAATTTCAAATGTTCCTGGCCAGGCAGATCCAATATGCAGTGGATACCGGCAATACCCGGAAACCAGGGACCGTGAATGGATTTGGCGTATTGCTCACCTTTTTCCTGCACTGCGGGCTGCATCCTGTTTTGCCCAGGGGCTATGGGTTTTGCCTGGTGGACAATAATTCCCTGGACGTAATGTTGCACGCCGATGCCCGAAGAAACCTCTCCGAAAATCTATTGCGGGAAACAGATAACAACCAACGTTTGAAAACGATGGTGAATAGTCAGCAATCAGGTCTCATTCAAAATGTAGACCTATATGGTATACCCCATACCATGTTCGTAAGACCTATTCCCGGAGAGAAAATCACGTTGGTGGCTTTTTACGATGATGATACGCATGCCCAGAATATATTCCGCCTGATCCATTTCGGGGCGGAGAATTTTTTATACCTCTTCCTTGCTTTTTCTGCCTGCTTACTTTTGTCTACCACCGTGGCCAAGCGGCCTTCTAAACTAAGTTTCAAACTGGACCCCGTGGAATGGGTGCGTCCTATTAAGCGGAACTGGAAATCCTATAGCTTCAACCGATGGTACTTTTTATCGCTACTCGGATTGGGACTTTGTTTTTTCTTACTACTACCTTTGCTGGGATGGGATATACGACCGGCTTACTATATTTCCCTGGTTATACCTTTCTACGCCTTATGGGGATTTATTGCCAGCCGTAGAAAGGATGAACATTTGTGTCCGCCGGATACGGATGCTTGTGGATTGGACACAGATGTGCGGCCTGATTTCCGGACAAGGCTTAAACAAAAATGGTTTGTAGAATTGTTGCTCTTTGCATTACCCGTGGTCATCCTTTTATTCCTCCTGAACTGGTTTATTTTCAGCCTGATTTCGGCCCGGGAAATGAACCATAGCCCTGAGATTAAGTATGTCTTCGCGACTTTCCAGGTGCTTGCCTTATTCCTGTTGGGCTGGTTTTACAGATCAAGGTGTTGCCGAACGCAAAGCGAAGAATCCAGGTCCGTAGCCGAGCAGGAGTACGCACAAAACTATATCTGGTCATTGTACTATGCTATTCTGGTGATGTCCATATTGCCCATAGTAGGTTGCTTATGGTACGGGTGGAATGTGGAAAAGATCCAATACACCAGAACCAATTTACTTTCCATAGCGGCCCAGCAGGTCGAGCATTTGGAATACGTCTCCAAAGACCTGTTCCCAGGATTGAAAGAGATCGTCCAGGACCCGACTTTTGAAAGGAGGTTAAGGGATAGCAGTAGCCAATATCTGTCTGCCTCCACGACCATCAGTACAGATACTTCCTTGATAAAGGAGATGAAGGTGCATCATCCGGACAGACCCTATATCAAATTGTTGGATGATATTTTCCTGATTACGGCTGGGGAATACAATTGCTATTCGGTGGGTACGGAGTCGGCAGATTCCGCCTGGTACTTTTCCTGGAAAAAGCCAGATAGTATTCAATTGATCAAAGTATGGAGGCCAACTGATTTTCGGACAGCAACGGTATTGAATGGGGCGCTTTTTTCTTTTCATGGCTTACCCTGGTTCCATGCACTAGTGGTGGTATTATTGGTGATTATCTTTTTAGTGGGTATACTCCGGCTACTGGCCCTGACCGTCAACCGGGTATTCCTGCTTGGATATATCAAAGACGAGATTGCTCCCAGTCAAAATGTACTCAGGATGTTTTATCCAGGGGGGAAATTTCCGTTCCGGAATTTTGTTCGTTATGAAGGCACGCAGGAAAAGAAACCACTGGATGTCCAGGAGGTATATACCTTGGAGACTATGATGGATAATAAAGAACAATTCCAATCCATCTGGCTTACACTCAATGGAGAGGAACGTTTCTTTTTGTTCGACTTTGCCTCGGACCGTTATGCGAATTATAAGGATGCGGAGTTGCTCTTTAGGATGATCAAAAAAGGGTTATTGAGGTATGACGTAAGGAAATGTGAATGCAACCTGTTTGCATTGAGTTTCCGGGAGTTTGTCCTGAGGAAAAAAGGGAGTGCTGAAATCATCCGGTTAAAATGCAGGTATTCCGTGCCAGGGGTTTGGGCAACCATTCGTATTCCGGTGTTGATTGTTGTAGCCGCTTGTGCATTTCTGTTGTTGATGACTCAGGAAAACGTGACGCACCAGGTTACGATCCTGTTCACCTCAGTGGGCGCCATTGTCCCGGTGGTGTTGGAACTGACTAAAAAACTGGGTAAGGGGGGAGGATAAAACAGGTTACTGGAAATAGGATACGTCAACGTTGGGGTACTTTTGCGGTAAACGACCATCAGAGGCCAAGGGCCTTTGTGGCCGATGTCCTGCTCTATGACCGGTTGGTGATTCCTTATGCGGATCAGGCAACAGAAAGGTTGCGCTGGATGAGTGAGGGGTGGGCCCCGGATCTCCAGGAAAAGAAGATAGCCATCCTCGCTGATTGATGATTTGTAAAGGCTTTCCCAACCTCAACATTGAATTGTTCCAGGATGAAATGGTTGCGGTCGTTTCTAAAGGCCATCCGTGGGTTGATAAGAAATATGCAGTGGCAGAAGACTTTGCCACGGAGCACTTATTGGTTCATTCTTTACCCTTGGAAACAGTCACCATACACCAGTTTGTCCTGGCTCCGGCAGGGGTGTCTCCAAAGAAGATTACGCCCCTGCCCTTGACGGAGGCATCCATTGAAATGGTGAAGGCAGATATGGGTGTGATGGTCATGGCCAAGTGGGCCCTTCCACCCTACCTTAAAATAAATCCCTTGAAAGCGGTGAAAATTGGTAAGTATGGATTAAAGAGAAAGCATTATGTCGCCTTTCTGGCAGACAGATCCTACCCAGAATATTTCTGGCGCTTTATTGATTTTATGCAGACCGCAATCAACCTTCAATGGAGTATCTGCTCCCTTTGACGGAGCATCTTATCCGGCCTTGCCGTCCGGAAGATCTGTCTTCCCTGGTCATTCTTTGTGGGAAGCATGCAGCACATGAACGGGCGCCCTACAACCCTGCGGGTAAGGATACGCTGCTCTTGGACGCCCTGTTCGGCGACGGGTCGGAACCATGCGGCGACAGGTCCCAACTAAGTTCCCCGGCGCCAAAACTACACTGCCTTGTCGTGGCAGCAGACCGAAATCTCATTGGCTACGCCACCTATACCTTCGACTTTTCCACCTGGGAAGCCCGGCCCTTCCTCTATATGGTTTGCCTCTTCCTGGAGGAGGCATAACGGGGGTTGGGTATAGGACCGTTGTGGAACGCAGGAGCCCCGCACATAAATGGAACAGCCGCATACGGAACCATACGTTCAGGGTGTTTTTGCCGGTACTTTCGGACTAGTTTCAATGTTTGGCAGGAAAGCAGTGATGAT
>CAJCIQ010000031.1 GCA_903970475.1 Beijerinckiaceae bacterium | reverse complement strand
GATTGATGCCCTGATTCCGTTTAGATGCTCCAATGCTTTACTACTCAGGGCCTAATTGATCAAAATTAGCGATTTGTTAGCAATGATATGGTACAATTTAAGACTAAGGGCGTGGAAAAGCATCTTGGCGTTAGCGTTCCTTTCAATATGGTAAGCCGCATCATCCAATAGTTCCAGAATGGCTTCCTGCTGCTCCCTACCCGCTATTTTGTTCAACCTCAATGCAAAATCACGCTCTGATTCGGGCAAAGGCCCCTCCTTACCTTCCATGGCGCCAATACGAATGGCCGTTTCCAGGAGGTGGTTAAAATACCTTAAAAACTGCTTTTGTTTTTCCCTTCCCAGCCTACTGACGGTATCCACCCATTTCACCTGGGCCACGGGTCCATTTTTTAGAATGGCATTCAACCACTCCCTAAGCAGGGACTGCCAGTCATCGTCGGCATGCTGAAGCTGTAATAGCGCCTCCCGGTAATCTCCATCCGAAATGCTTGCCACCAGCCTGGCTTTCCCGGGGTCCAATCCAGCCCTTTGTTCCAATCCTTGGGCCACGTCCTCATCGATCAAGGGGGGTACTTTGACCAATTGCGTCCTGGATAATATGGTGGGAAGGATCAGGCTCTCCTGAACGGCCACCAGGATGAATAAGGTGTTTGCTGGTGGTTCCTCAATGATTTTCAGCAACTTATTCCCTTCATTACCCAGATATTCCGGCATCCACATGACCAAAATCTTGGTGGGGCTTTCAAAGCTTTTCAGGTTGAGGGCATGGATGATCTCCGCGCATTCCTGGGAGGTAATGTTCCCCTGCTTGTTTTCGGCCCCAATGGATTGTAACCAATCATATACATTCCCGTAGGGATACTGGCGCACGAATTCCCTCCACTCCGTTATATAATCTGTACTCACGGGCTTATCCCCTGCCTTTTTGGGAATGACGGGGTATGAATAGTGAATATCGGGGTGAATGAGCTTTTGGGCCCTTTGGCAAGATGGGCACTGCCCACATGCATCATCTCCTGCCTGCTCTCCTGCTTCCCTCACCCGATCGCAGATCAGGTATTGGCATAAAGCAAGGGCCAGGGATAATCCACCGGCGCCTTCAGGCCCCAGCATGAGTATGGCATGACTCAGGCGACCAGCCCTGGCCATACCCGCCAGTCTCGCCTTTAACGCTGTTTGTCCAATGACGTCTTTGAATAACACAAGTGCAATATAAATTTCTACCCGTAATTTTAGTGTATGATCACCTTGGAAAACGAATGGCTATCCGTGGACATCCTTCCCAAAGGGGCGGAATTACAAAGGCTATACCGAAAGGATCTGGACCTCAATTACCTATGGAAAGGAGATCCAGCCTTCTGGGGAAAGCATTCTCCCCTGCTTTTCCCAATTGTCGGGGAGTTGAAAGACAATACCTACTACTACGAAGGTAAGGACTATCACCTTCCCAGGCATGGCTTTGCCAGGGATAGGGAATTTGAATTTGCCACCCACAATAGTCAGGAAGCCTTATTTACCTTACAGGACGATCCCACCTCTCTGGAGATATACCCCTTCCCTTTCTTACTGGAGGTACACTATTCCTTAAAGGGCTCCAGCCTGGAAGTGGCCTATGTGGTCCATAATCCCGGCGAAGCTCCCTTATATTTTTGTATAGGCGGTCATCCAGCTTTTGCCGTGCCCTTAATAGAAGGACAGCCCTACGATGCCTACCAACTTACCTTCAGTGAAGAAGAAACAGCTGGTCGTTATGAGCTGGAAGGCGGTCTTCTTCAAACAAAACCTAGTCCTTTCCTGAATCATCAACGTATCCTGGGCCTAACCAAAACGTTATTCGCAGAAGATGCGCTCGTATTTAAAGCGCTGCGTTCCGCTCAGGTTACGCTGGGAAGCCCCGGCTCTGCTCATGGGTTGCATTTTCATATTCAAGGCTGGCCCTACTTGGGAATATGGGCGGCACCTAATGCGCCTTTTGTATGTATTGAACCCTGGCAGGGTCACGCAGACGATGTGAATACAGACCAGGAGTTGATCCACAAAGAAGGCATAATAAAGTTAGAAGCCGGTGATCGTTGGGAAAAGTCCTGGAAGGTTGATCTTTTCTAACTTACATGTTATACATCCCATACCAACCAGCACCAAACAGGGCCGTTTTGTCCTGTAGGATAATACGTACCGTTATACTTTCTAAAAGAGGTCTCATGCGCCCTCCTTTATGGAAAATATTCAACCATTCCCCAGACTGAAGAAGCGGTAATATAGCTACAGGAATACCTCCTCCAATATATAGCCCACCAGTGCTTTTCATTTTCAGGACCAGGTTGGCCGATTCTATGGCCAGGTAACGTATAAACATTTCCATGGCCTGAACAGCAATAGGATCTGTTTTCTGCATAGCAGACTGACTGACACCTGCCGCACCTTCTTCTTTTACAGCTTCCTGGAGAGCACGGGTGCAGGGCATCTTTTTTACATCCAGCAAAAATTGGAAAATATTCATGATACCCAATCCACTCACTACCCTTTCCCAACTGATATGTTCGTATTGTTTGTGGAGATGATCAAACAATTCCACATCTATATCCTCTCTTGGGCCAAATCCGGCATGCCCACCTTCGGTAGCGAAAGGATGATAATGGGCTCCATCCCAATACAGGCCGGCTTCTCCGAGTCCGGTGCCAGGAGCAATCAAGCCGATATTTCCCGGCTGTGGATCCTTTCCGTGAAAGGTTAGGAAATCCTTTTCCTCCAAAGCAGCCAATCCATAGGCCGTTGCTTCCAGATCATTGATCAGGGCTACGGCTTTCACTCCCAGGGCTTTTGTTAAGGCAACCTCATCTACATCCCAGGTCAGGTTGGTCAACTTTGCGTTTCCATTCATGACCGGTCCTGCCACTCCAATGCAAATCTTATCGGGCATAGGATCGGATCCAATAAATTTCCGGACGATGTCCGCCATCGAAGAGTAGGAGGCAGACGGAAAATGCTCCTGGCGAATTAACTGTGGGCCGGTGTCCTGGTGTTGGAACAAGGCCATATTTGTTTTGGTCCCTCCCAGGTCAGCAGCCAATATAAGGGGTCTGCCTGGAGAATCGGTATCTTTAAAGGCTATAGGGATATGCATACCCCATAAAGATATAGAATACTTACATGTTACGCCTGTACTGACCGCCTACTTCGTACAAGGCATGGGTAATCTGGCCCAGGGAACAATACCTCACGGTCTCCATTAAGGCTTCAAAAAGATTCCCTCCTGAAACGGCCACTGCTTTCAGCCTTTGAATCGCTCCTTCGGCCTCCGTTTTGTTCCGTCGTTGAAAATCGACCAGGTTTTGAATTTGCTGTTCCTTTTCAGCGGGGGCACTACGAATGACTTCCCCTGGCACAACGGTAGGACTTCCCTGTTTTCCCAAAAAGGTATTGACACCAATAATGGGCAGGGCCCCGGTATGCTTCAACGTTTCATAATGCAAGCTTTCTTCCTGGATCTTACTACGCTGATACATGCGCTCCATGGCGCCTAACACGCCCCCCCTTTCCGTCAGGCGGTCAAATTCACTCAATACAGCTTCTTCTACCAAATCGGTCAGCTCTTCAATGAGAAAAGAGCCTTGGATAAAGTTTTCAGAGGCTGCTGTTCCTAATTCCCGGTTAATGATCAATTGAATGGCCATAGCCCTTCTGACAGATCCCTCGGTAGGGGTAGTGATCGCTTCATCATAAGCGTTGGTGTGAAGGGAATTGCAGTTGTCGTAAATAGCATATAAAGCCTGGAGGGTAGTGCGGATGTCATTGAAATCTATTTCCTGCGCATGAAGACTGCGACCGCTGGTCTGAATATGGTATTTTAATTTTTGACTCCTATCCGTAGCCTTGTACTTATAGCGCATAGATTTGGCCCATATCCTCCGGGCTACTCTTCCAATCACGCTGTATTCCGGATCCATTCCATTACTAAAAAAGAAACTTAATGAAGGAGCAAAATCGTCTATGATCATCCCCCTGGACAGGTAATATTCTACATAGGTGAATCCATTAGCCAACGTGAATGCCAATTGGGTGATGGGGTTTGCTCCGGCTTCCGCAATATGATATCCGCTAATGGAAACGCTGTAAAAATTGCGTACCTTATTTGTAATGAAATAAGCCTGCACATCGCCCATGAGTTTTAAAGCAAACTCAGTAGAAAAAATACAGGTATTCTGAGCCTGGTCTTCCTTGAGGATGTCGGCTTGAACCGTGCCTCTTACGGAAGACAGCGCCTCTGCTTTAATCTTTTCATACACTTCTGCCGGAAGCACATCGGCTCCGCTCAGGCCAAGTAATCTCAAACCCAGTCCATTGTTTCCTTCCGGAAGCCTTTCCGGGGAGGAAGGGTTATAATATTGAGGCCTGGGCAGGCGTTCAAACTTCTTTTTAAGCAGACGGTTTACCCTATCCCAATCACCCTGGTCATCCAGCCATTTTTCACAAGCCTGGTCTATGGCTGCATGCATAAAAAAGGCCAGCACGATAGGCGCCGGGCCATTAATGGTCATGCTAACGGAGGTTTTGGGATCACAGAGATCAAAACCGCTGTAGAGTTTTTTGGCATCATCCACAGTGGCTACACTTACGCCTGAATTGCCAATTTTACCATAAATATCGGGACGGCGGTCGGGGTCTTCCCCGTATAAGGTCACACTGTCAAAGGCGGTACTCAATCGAAAAGCTGGTTGACCCAAGGATACGTAATGAAAGCGCTTATTGGTTCTTTCAGGTCCACCTTCACCGGCAAACATGCGGGTCGGATCCTCTCCCGTTCGACGTAATTCAAATACCCCGGCCGTATAAGGAAAGTAACCCGGCAGGTTCTCCTGCCATTGCCAGCGAACAATGTCCCCCCAATCTTTATACCTCGGAAGCAACACTTTTGGAATAACGGTGCCCGATAAACTGGTGGTGGTCAGGGGCTGTCTTATAACCTGGCCTCTGACGGTATATTCAAAGAATTCCGAGCTATACCTTTTTACTAACGCCGGCCACTCGGCCAAGGCTGTTTTGCAATCCGGATATAATTTCGTCAGCGCCTCGTCTTTCATACGGGCAACGGGTTCGAAACCAGCGGATGTACCAGCGGCTGCCAATACCCCATCAGCCTGATAAGCCTGGCGCGCATGTCCCGATTGTTCTTCCACCCATTGATTATATTCCCGGACAGACTCGGAGATCTCCGATAAATAGCGTACCCTGGATGGTGGAATGATGGGAGCTTTGCTGGTCAATGCTTGGACTGCATGCGGCAAATCGAGTTTTGGAAAGGTCTTGTTTTCTTTTTGCCCCATGACCCAAACCAATCGCTCAAATAAATCCTTTACGCCAGGATCATTGAATTGAGCCGCTATGGTTCCAAAGACGGGTAATGTATCCGCCGGCGTATCCCAAAGACCATGGCTGCGGACGTATTGCTTTCTTACATCCCTTAATGCATCCAGCGCTCCTGCTTTATCAAATTTGTTAATGGCAATGACATCGGCATAATCCAGCATGTTGATTTTCTCTAGCTGGGAAGCGGCTCCATATTCCGGTGTCATTACATAAAGGCTGGCATCGGAGAAATCCAGTATGGAAGAATCCCCTTGTCCAACCCCTGCACTCTCCAACAATATCCAATCATAACCTGCCTGACGGCATATGTTCAGCGCCTCCCCCACATAGTTACTCAGGGCGCCTCCGCTGTCCCTGGTCGCCAATGAGCGCATATACACCCTGGGATGAGCTATGCTGTTCATTCTGATTCTATCGCCCAACAGCGCCCCCCCTGTTTTTCTCTTAGAAGGATCAACCGATATAATAGCTATGGTCTTGTCAGGGTAGAAAGTCAGAAAACGGCGTACAATCTCATCCGTTAGCGAAGATTTGCCTGCGCCCCCTGTTCCCGTGATGCCCAGCACCGGAATATGATCAGCCCCCGCAGAAACTAAAGAAGGGGTCAAGGTAAGCGCACCATTTTCCGCATTCGTAATATGCCTGGCTACGGTTCTTACGTCTTTAACCTCTCCCAAGGTGAGTGGAACCGTATATTTCCCGTTGCCGTTGAGGGGGAAGTCACAAGACCTGATCACTTCTTCGATCATGCCTTCCAATCCCAATCTCCTGCCGTCATCCGGGGAATAAATGCGGGTTATCCCGTAACGCTGTAGCTCCCTGATTTCATCGGGTAAAATGGTTCCTCCACCCCCTCCAAATATTTTGATATGACCGCATCCATTTTCCTGTAGCAGGTCGTACATGTATTTGAAAAATTCCAGGTGACCGCCCTGGTAGCTGGTCAACGCAATACCCTGAACGTCTTCCTCAATGGCTGCCTCGACAATTTCATGCACACTTCGGTTATGCCCCAGGTGTATGATTTCAGCGCCCTTTGCCTGAAGGATTCGGCGCATGATATTAATAGCGGCATCGTGGCCATCAAAAAGGGAAGCTGCCGTCACCAGACGGATCTTATGCTGAGGTAAATAACTCATCGGAGCTAAGGTACAAACTTTCCCCATAGGGGTTAACAACTGTTCGTTTGCGGCAAGAAAACCCCTAGTTAAACCTCTTTTTCTTCCGGAGCTGAAAGGGGCTTATGGAAATACCAAGACTGAAATTAATGCTATACCACTTGCAATGATTACTGAAACTACTGTCATTTAAAGAAAAAGAATTACCGAATTGCATTTGTAGGGCAAGCCCTTTAATTCCAGGGTAACAACGGATCAACCCGAAGACCTGGGCGGTGTTGAGGGTGGCATTTTGCAGATTTAGCACACTGATGGCAGGCCCCTCCGTCTGGGTATAATTGGTATTGACGTGGGCAAAATTGTTGAAGGAAACCCTTACGCCAAAGCCAGCTTCCACATAAGACCCCTTTATATAGAAGGCTGGTTGAAAATACCCCTGCAAGATCCTGTTATTCAACGTATAATTAGTACCTCCCCCTGATGGACCCATGAATTCATTGTCATTTATCCCGAAAACAGCCCCTCCAATCCCAATAGAGGGAGCAAAATATAACCTCTTGTGCATATGGAGCATATACTGTGCGCCCAAAGTCCAACTGACGTTTTTATAGTTAAGGGTACAACTATCATAGGGCGCAAAAGTATTTGCAGGGCCCTTATAATTTGCCCATCCAGCGGAAAAAGAGCCCAATACTGACCAGTGGTCTGTAAAGGCATAAGCCCCCTGCAAGTCCAAATTATTCATGGAAGGCCCAAACCCATCAGATTCATTATCAGCACTTATACTATAATTTCCAGATATAACACCATCCCCTTTCTCTGTAAGACCAGGAAGCGTAGCCATATTTTCGCGGTATACGCAGCGATAAGAGGGCACACAGGAGGTCACCAAAAGCGTGAGGAATAGGATAGCCAAGGCAAGGTAGGGACGTTGGGTCATGAGGTAGCTTTTGGCAAATAATGACAATTAAGTAAAAGTGAAAGATGCAGCTTTTTGGAAATTTATGCCTTTCTTAAGGTTTTAAAACCTGCTTTCCGCTCATCAAAAAAGGGGTATAATTTGGCATATTTTCCAGCCAATTGCCTGTCATAATGACGCCCCCAAAATGAATTTTAAAAGCAGGTAACGCCACAATGTCAGTCAATTTTTGGGCGAATATTTAATTTGTATTTACTTGTAAATCAAATATTTATACGGTTTTTTCGGGTAGCCATATGCTCAAAAGAGGGGCCAAAAAGTTATTCACAACCCGAAAAATTAATTTTTTTATGTGGAGTCAATTAGTAATTTAGTGCAAGAATTTAATGGGTTAGTAAGTACAAAGGGTCGGTAGTCTTGCCGATCCTTTTTTCATTCCATAAGGTCTCT
>CAJCIQ010000030.1 GCA_903970475.1 Beijerinckiaceae bacterium | reverse complement strand
TCAGGAGAACTTTGGTTTACTTTGCCAAAAATAACGATTCTGATCGGTTTTAAGTTTGTCGAATTGTCAACTGTTGACAGCACCAACAACTATGCCACGGCCTTGATCCATGGCGGCCAAGCTACCCATGGAGCGGCCATTTTTGCCCATGAGCAAACCGCCGGCAAAGGCCAGCGTGGGAAACAGTGGGATAGCGAAAAAGGGAGCAATATCATGCTCTCCGTTATTGTGGATACTACTCCCATTCAGCATCTTCCCCCCTTTTTGCTGAGTGCAGCTACGGCCCTGGCCTGTCACCAATTATTCCAGTCCTACGCCTTAAGTGAAACTTTTATTAAATGGCCTAATGATATTTATTGGCGTGACAGAAAGGCAGGCGGCATCCTCATAGAGAATATTTACAGGGGTAAGGAATGGCAGTGGGCGGTCATAGGCATGGGCATCAATATCAATCAAATCCGGTTCCCTGAAGGAAGGCTCAGGCCTGTCAGTTTGAAACAGATTACAGGAAAAACGCATACCCCAACCTTGTTGGCTAAAGAGCTTTGCACCTACCTGGAACAACAGTGGCAATCCCTCCTGGACAACAGGCAGGAAGAGATTCTGGATGCTTATCAGGCGAATCTGTTCAAGAATGGGGAACAGGTCAGATTGAAAAAGGAAAACCAGCTCCTCGAAACGAATATTTTAGGCATTACCACAGAAGGTTATCTGAGAACGCAGGTTACAAAACAAGACAAGGAGCAACTATTCACCGTTGGTGAAGTAGAATGGATGTTTGACCATTAGTCCTACCTTTGCTGCGCAATTTGCTCAAATAACCTTTAAACGATAGATGAAATGAAAATCGCCGTAGCCAAAGGAGATGGGATAGGCCCCGAAATTATGGCAGCCGTGCTGCATATCTTTGAAGCCCAAAAGGTGCCCCTGACTTACGAATATGTAGATATGGGCAAATGGGTATTCGACAAAGGATTCAGTACAGGCATGACTTCCGAGGCTCAAGCGACCATTGAACGCTTAGGCATTCTGTTTAAGGGTCCCATGGAAACCCCCAAAGGGAAAGGCGTAAAAAGCATCAACGTTACGGCCAGGAAGGTGTGGAACACCTATGCTAATAAAAGGGTATTTCAGTCCCTGCATGGGGTAGATACTGTTTTTTCCAAAGCAGGCATTCCCATCCGCATTACTGTTTTAAGGGAAAATATAGAAGATACCTATGGCGGTATCGAACACATGCTGACCCAGGATGTAGCCGTAAGCCGCAGGATGATTACCCGTCCGGGGTGTATGCAGTTTCTGCGCTACTGCTTCGACATGGCCAGCAAGCAACAAACCAAACGCATTACTTGCGCCCACAAGGCCAATATCATGAAGCTGACCGATGGACTTTTCCTTGATTGCTTCTATGAAATCGCCAAAGAATATCCAGATCTGAAGGCCGATGATATCATTGTGGACGATCTGGCCATGAAACTGGTCATCAAACCCCAGGATTTCGACGTCATTTGCCTTACCAACCTCCAAGGGGACATTATGTCTGACCTTTGCGCCGGACTGGTGGGTGGACTAGGCTTTGCACCATCTGCCAACATCGGAGACGTCATTTCCATTTTCGAGGCCGTACACGGCACGGCGCCGGATATTGCAGGGAAAAACATAGCTAACCCTACCTCACTCCTCCTTAGTGGATTGATGATGCTACGTCACTTAGGCTTCTGGGAAGATGCGGCAACCATTGAGAATGCCCTGCTCTATACCCTGGAACAAGGTCAGCATACCGGAGATTTCGGTGATAAGTCCACCCCTGCTTTAAATACCACTCAATTTGCAGAGGCCATTATTTCCAACTTCGGAAAGCAACCTACCCAAAATCCCGTGCCCTCACTGCCCAACAATCCCATTACCTTAAATATAGTAGCGCCCAAGGAATTCCATATGCTGGTTTCTCCACTCCATGACAAAGAGACCGTCGCCGGAGTAGACCTCTTTATAGAAAGTGAAGCACAACCAGGGGAAGTGGGAGAAAAATGCCTGCAACATCCTGGAGAAAAATTCACCCTGACAACCTTAAGTAACAGGGGAACCCAGGTTTGGCCTAAAGGCTCTCTTTTCACCAACTGCGCCAATGTCTATACAGCCAGGTTTGAAAAGAAAGGCGACAAAATCCGCATGCAAGACGTTTTAGACCTCATTCAGCGGGTGTCAACGGATTTTAAGGTATGCTCCTACGAGCTGTTAGAGCAATTCGGTGAGACCAAAGGATATAGTCTGGCACAAGGACAATAGGCCACTATCGTTTATAAAGGAGTGCTGTGGCCATCCTGAAATTGTTTTTTGTAAAACCACAATTTCAGGATGGTCACAGTACGCCTCTTTTGACCTTCCATCACATTTACCTAAGTAAACCTCCAGATACCAGTGGTCCTCTATCTGGTTTGAGTTAACAGCCCCGTGGCGGCAAAAAAACCTGAGTTTTGTTGTTTCTCTGGTTTTTTCGTTGCCATGGGGCAGGGGCAGTTGAGCCGCAGAAGGCAATTCACACGCGGGTGCTTACTTCTCCCACAAAGCCAGGACCTCTTCAGTATGGTTCTTTGTATCGGGCTTAGAAATGATATGCGAGATCACCCCATGCTCGTCGATCAGGAAGGTGACACGATTAGTGCCCATGTATGTTTTTCCCATAAATTTCTTTTCTCCCCAAACCCCATAGGCTTCTACGATCTTTTTATCGTCATCGGCAATCAGGGTAAAGGGTAGTTCGTATTTCTCTTCGAACTTTTTATGGCTTTTTTCACTGTCCGTACTCACCCCCAAAACGACATACCCCTTTTTGGTCAGTGCACTGTAGTTATCCCTTAGATTACAGGCCTGGGCCGTACAACCTGGAGTGTCATCCTTAGGATAAAAGTAAAGGACCACTTTCTTTCCTTTATAATCATGCAGGGAAATCGCCTTCCCATTTTGGTCTTTGCCTGTGAAATCCGGGGCTTTGTCCCCTTCCTTGAGGTGGCTCATATAATGTTGATTTTAAGATTTATCTACTAACGCTGTAGGTTTTTTCTGTTTTGTTACCCGCTTCATCCTCCACGGATAGCACTAAAGTGTGTGCACCGGCAGGAAAGTGTTCATCAAAGCGATACGTATACACATCCCCACTATGACTGAACATCAGCCATTTCCCATCCAACTCGGCCCTGAATCCCCTGATGGCCCCAAGATTGTCCTTCAGGGCTACCCTGATCTCAGGTTTTCCAGTGAACCTGGACCCGTCCCTCCACCCGAGGGGTGTAATGACTGGAGGCTCCTTATCCAATACCAGCTGAAAGGTACCAAAGTCCCTCAATTTGACTACAGCCCACCCTTTATTCCATGCTACGGAAGCCACATGTTGTTTGCCTGCGCCTTTTTCCACTATGACATAGCGATTGGCCTCTGACTCAGCAACTGCAAAATCTGGTTTGATGCTCACGGTAAAGGAATCCAACGAGGGTATGAGTGAAGAAATCAGCGAATACTCCGGAGAAGCCCCTCCGGGCAAATCCCTTTTGCCAAAAACGGGGCGTACGGCATCATAGAGGCAATCCTCAGGCAGGTATAATAAAAATTCATCGTTCTCAAAGACGTTTACCTGATTGGGTACAAACAAATCTCCGCCTCCGTACACCGGTGGAAGGCCGGCCTTTTGCAAGTTGAATTTAGCTTCGGAAACATTGCCGGCTGCATCCTTTACCGCTATAGCTATGCTGTGTAGGCTATCATCATTCAAATTTATGAGCCCATCTTCTGCGCTACATGAATAAATGGGTAACCTGTTCCCAGGCAAAGGGCTTAGATATTGCACATAGGGACCACCACCCGTTTTCAAGCTATAATCGACGTGCGCATCAACATAACGCGTCAGGTCATAACCAAACCTATCCAGTGCAAATCCGCAAAGGGGCGCCCCATCAATGGTTACGCTGGCAGCATAGATACCTAATGCATTTGTAGATCCTGTTTGATGATCTTCTGCTCCAATGGCTAATCTTACCTTATCGAATGGAACAGTCACTTTTCCACCCAGCACTGTATAGCCTTCCGACGTTTTAATAAGTGATAAGATTCTGGGAACTTGTAAATAAGTGCTCCTGTCCCCATCATAGACTGCTATCCGGTACAAGCTAGGAGGCTCTTTATCCTCAATGGGAAGGCCAAATAGAAAAGGATTGCGGTTTTGATCGGTTTTGGTATCCCTTATTTCGAAGTGAAGGTGTGGTGCGTACGATCCTCCTGTGTTGCCACTGTTGGCTATGAACTGGCCTTGTTTGACGGGGAACATGTCAGCGGGAATATCCAGGAATACTTCCCATTTCTGAAGCTTGTATTGTTGTTCTTTTACATAACGCGCCAATTCGGGCCCGAAGTTATTGAGGTGTACATAGACGGTGGTATATCCATTTGGATGGCTGATGTATAAGGCGTTCCCAAATCCTGTCGATTCAATCTTCACGTGGGAAATGTATCCATCGGCTGATGCGTAGACAGGATAGCCTATACGGCCGTTTGTCTTCATATCCAAGCCCATATGAAAGTGCCCTGGTCTTAGTTCACCAAAATTACCTGCTAAGTGAATGGGAAGATCAAGCGGATCTTTAAAATATCCCTGAGGATACCCGGTTTGTGGTATTTCCTGAGCCAAGGATTTTTCGTAAATTGCAGTGAACTTCACGATAAGTAATAATCCAATAACCCTTCTGGTTAGCCTTATAATCTCCATTGCCTTTTTTCGTTAACAGATAGTTTGCAAAAATAGCGCTGGACTTGTAAAATCGGGAAAAAACTGTTAAGTAATTGAAAATCGTATATTCTGGTACAGCGTTTGAATAATTTCTTTTGTCTTATATATGTGTAGATGGGAAAGAGGGTTTTTTCCCACCTTGTAAAAGCACCTAAAATATCTGTGGGTTATGAAATGGATCGTTTACACAATCAAAAATTGGGCAACCATGTTTGCCAACTGGCTGGGGAGAGTTTTTCATCGTAAGGGAAACGATCCTATTTGGAATGACAGATTTAATTATGTTCATCCCTATGACCCTTTTTACCAAAGTCTGAAGCGAAAGAGTAAGAAGAAGGCAGTGGAGGTAAAACTGGATGAATATGAGATTTCCGCCTATCATGACGGCAATTAACGCCATTTCCATTTTGATGAATGATATACAATGGGTTATGCGACAAGCATAGCCCTTTTTTTATACCCGTTATCCTTCGCTCTTTTTTAAGTATCTTTGCGCCCCAAAAAGCTCCCCTTTTTACAATGCCCAAAGACAACTCCATCAAATCAGTCCTGATCATCGGTTCAGGACCAATCATCATCGGCCAGGCTTGCGAATTTGACTATTCCGGAACTCAGGCTGCCCGCTCCCTGCGGGAAGAAGGCATTAACGTAGTGCTGATCAACAGCAATCCGGCTACGATTATGACCGATCCCATGATGGCAGACAAGGTGTACCTGTTGCCTTTAAACGTGGAAAGTATTGAGAAGATACTACAGGAAAACCAGATTGACGCCGTATTGCCTACCATGGGTGGACAGACAGCCCTCAACCTGGCTAAGGAAGCGGAAGAACTGGGAATTTGGGAAAACTATGGGGTTCGCCTCATTGGTGTAGACATCAAAGCCATCGACAAGGCCGAAGACAGGGAAAAATTCCGCCAGTGGATGATACAGATGGGTATTCCTGTAGCCCCAGCCAAGACCGCCAACTCTTCGTTGGAAGGAAAGGAATTCGCTCAGGAAATCGGATTTCCGCTGGTGATCCGCCCCTCTTTCACACTCGGTGGTACTGGAGGTGGTTTCGTGCATGGTAAAGAAGACCTGGACGAAGCCCTCAACCGCGGGCTTACCGCTTCTCCCATACACGAAGTGTTGGTAGAAAAGGCGGTATTGGGCTGGAAAGAATTTGAGCTGGAGCTGCTCAGGGATGCCGGCAATAATGTAGCCATCATTTGTACGGTGGAAAATTTCGACCCAATGGGTGTGCACACTGGCGACTCCATCACCGTGGCTCCTGCCATGACCCTCAGCGATACGGCCTTCCAGCTTATGCGCAATACGGCCATTCGCATGATGAGGGACCTGGGGAATTTCGCTGGAGGATGTAACGTACAGTTTGCCCTCAACCCCGAAACAGAAGAAATCATAGCCATTGAAATCAACCCCAGGGTAAGCCGTTCATCTGCCCTGGCGTCCAAAGCAACCGGTTATCCCATTGCCAAAATTGCCGCCAAACTGGCAATTGGCTATAACCTGGATGAACTGAAAAATCAGATTACCCAGTCCACCTCAGCTTATTTTGAGCCTGCCCTGGATTATGTGATCGTCAAGATCCCTCGTTGGAACTTTGATAAGTTTAAAGGAGCCAACGATACCCTGGGCCTCCAAATGAAATCTGTGGGTGAGGTCATGGGTATAGGCCGCAGCTTTACTGAAGCTGTGCAAAAAGCCTGTCAGAGCCTGGAAAACAACGCAGTTGGTCTGGGTTATTACGGGAAAAGCCTGATGCATGCTGAAGACATCATTGAATACATCAAGAAACCTAAATGGGACAGGATCTTCAGGATTAAAGACGCCCTGATGATGGGCGTCAGTGTTAAAACCATCGTTCAGGCCACCTTGATAGACCGCTGGTTTATCTACGAGATCGCCAAAATCGTGGACCTGGAAAAACAGATCGCCAAATACCGGCTTGACACCCTGCCCACAGAACTACTGAACGAAGCAAAACGCAATGGGTTCAGTGACGAGCAGATTGCCCGCGTCCTGCCCAATGCCACTGAGGATGAGGTGTATGCACGCCGTAAAGCAGCGGGTATCACCAGGGTATATAAAATGGTGGATACCTGTAGCGCAGAGTTTGAAGCCAAAACACCTTATTTCTACTCTACTTTTGAAGCGGGGGTTAATGAAAGCAAGGTGACGGACAGAAAGAAAATCATTGTCCTGGGTTCTGGGCCCAACCGCATCGGCCAGGGTATCGAGTTCGATTACTGCTGCGTGCATGGGCTCCTGGCCATCAAAGAGGCCGGTTTCGAGGCCATCATGATTAACTGTAACCCCGAAACTGTTTCTACTGACTTCGATATTGCAGATAAACTTTACTTCGAGCCTGTTTTCTGGGAGCACCTCTGGGAGATCATAGAATTGGAGAAACCCGAGGGCGTAATTGTGCAACTGGGCGGACAGACGGCCCTCAAACTGGCTGAGCGACTGCATGCAAAGGGCATACGCATCATAGGAACGTCTTACGATTCAATGGACATTGCCGAAGACAGGGGGCGTTTCAGTGACCTGCTGAAGAACCTGAATATCCCTTATCCCCAATACGGAACAGCCTATAATGTCGATGACGCCATTGAGGTAGCCAATAAAGTGGGTTATCCGGTTCTGGTACGTCCTAGTTATGTACTCGGTGGACAAAGAATGAGGATAGTGATCAACGATGAAGAAGTGGAAAAAGCCGTGGTTAGCCTGCTCAAACATATTCCCGGCAATAAAATCCTGATTGATCACTTCCTGGATCGTTGCCAGGAAGCCGAAATAGACGCCATATTTGACGGAGAGAACTTCCACGTCATGGGCGTCATGGAACATATAGAACCCGCAGGTATACATAGCGGAGACAGTCATGCCCTGCTACCGGCCTTCAACCTGGGGCCTTTGGTTGTTACCACCATGGAACACTATGCGGAAAAAATTGCCAGGGCGCTGGATATACGTGGATTGATCAATATACAGTTCGCCATAAAGGATAGCAAAGTATACGTGATTGAAGCCAATCCCCGGGCCTCTCGCACTACCCCCTTCATTGCCAAGGCATATGGCATACCTTACCTGAATGTGGCCACTCAGATCATGATGGGAACCAAGAAGCTTACCGACTTCACCTTCGAGAAGAAACTAGAAGGGTATGCCATCAAGGTGCCTGTATTCAGTTTCGACAAATTCCCTGGTGTGAGTAAAGATCTGGGGCCTGAGATGAAGTCCACCGGCGAGGCCATACGCTTCATCAAAGACCTGAAGGATCCATACTTCCGCACGCTGTATAAGGAACGCAGCATGCACCTTAGTAAATAACTTTCCCCCCTGGCTGGATTCCCAGCCGGGGTTTTTTAATGATAGACCTTTTATGAATAAGAAAATTCAATCAGCGCTAATCTCCGTCTTCTATAAAGACGGCCTGGACACCATTGTTCGCCAGCTTCACGAATTAGGGGTTACCATTTATTCCACCGGAGGAACCCAACAGTTTATTGAATCCCTGGGCCTGCCTTGCGTAGGCGTAGAAAACTTGACTACTTACCCCTCCATTCTGGGCGGCAGGGTTAAAACACTTCATCCCGCTGTATTCGGTGGTATCCTTGGGAGAAGGGATAATCCCACCGATGTACAGGAAATGGCACAGTACCATATTCCTGTTATAGACCTGGTGATTGTTGACCTTTATCCCTTTGAGGAGACCCTTAAGAACACAACAGAGGAAAAAGCCATCATCGAAAAGATCGACATTGGTGGCCCATCCATGATCAGGGCAGCGGCTAAAAATCATAAAGACGTAGTGGTAATTGCGGCAAAGAAGGATTATGCCACGCTGGAGAACCTTCTTACCGAGCAGAAAGGCGAGTTTACTTTGGAACAGCGCAAAGATTTTGCAGCAAAAGCATTCGAAGTAGTCATGCATTATGATATTGCCATTTCCGGATATTTCAATCCTGCCAGCGTAGCAGCCTTGAATGTATCGGGAGAAGGGCAGGTACTACGATACGGTGAAAACCCCCAGCAAAAAGGCGTATTTTACGGAGACCTAACCAAAATATTTGACAAGCTCCATGGTAAAGAGCTTTCCTATAACAACCTGGTGGACGTTGGCGCTGCCGTAAGGCTGATCGGTGAGTTCACCGATAAAGACCTCACCTTTGCCATCATCAAACACACGAATGTATGCGGCATATCCGCAAGGCCAACTTTGTTGGATGCATGGAAAGATGCATTGGCAGGTGATCCGGAATCCGCCTTCGGAGGCGTACTGGTGACCGATGGGGTTATCGACAAGGCAACCGCCGAAGCCATCAGCGAAATCTTCTTTGAGGTTCTGATAGCCAAGGCTTACGAGCCTGACGCCTTAGCCATTCTACAACAAAAGAAGAACCGTATACTCCTGGTGCTGAAAACCCAACCCCAAAGCAAACAGGAATTCAGGGCCTTACTCGATGGTGTACTGGTCCAGGACCAGGACAAGGGTAATTATGCTACGTGGAAGGAAGTCGGAGGTCGCCAGACCACTGAGGAGGAAAAGTCAGACTTGATTTTTGCCAACCTCGTATGCAAGCATTTAAAATCAAATGCCATTGCCCTGGTAAAAAATAAGCAATTGATCGGTAAGGGGTGTGGTCAAACCAGTAGGGTTGATGCCCTGCGTCACGCCATTGAAAAGGCCCATCAGTTCAACTTCGATCTCAAAGGCGCCGTCCTGGCCTCTGATGCATTCTTCCCCTTTGATGATTGTGTGAAGATTGCTCACGCTGAAGGCATTGAAGCCATCATCCAACCAGGAGGTTCGGTAAGGGATAAAGACTCTATTCAATATACAGTGGATAATAAGATGGCCATGGTGATGACGGCAGAAAGGCACTTCCTGCACTAGCCCATCGCCAGGATCCGCCTTTATCGGCGGGTAGTCCTTAGGAGAGGCAATTTTCCAAGGTAGAGAAGGTAACCGGTTTTTCAAGCACTTTAACCTGTGCGTGGAGAACCGGTTCTTTATTATTCTTAAACGCGCTAATCAGATTGAATCGTACGCCCGGATACCGCGAAATCATGGTTTTGACCGTATCCCAACCCGCCCCATCAGGCAGGTTGTTGTCCAGAAAGACCATGTCTGGTTTATAACTCTGAAGTTTTTTGATGCCATCCTCCAGGGTATAGGCCAATTCAACCTCATACTCCTTACGTTGAAGGAATTGTTTCATGAGTAGACAGAAATCAAGCTCATCATCTATGATAAGTACCTTCTTTGACATGACTGTAGAGTTTATTCCACACACCATTTGCCCTCTAGATTCAGACAACAAATCATAGTTAAATAGTCGTGCCAATTACCGTCATTTTTGTATTAATGCACAAAATATGCAAAAAAATTACAGTTCTATGCCCTAGGGAATTGCCGATGTCATCAGCCAGTAATTGCGGATTTGCTGAATTATTTTCAGGAGGAGATCAAAGCTGGACGGCTTCACAATATAGCTGTTGGCTCCTAACTCATAGCACCTGTTTATTTCAATCTCACTCTTGGTTGTCGTAAAAATAATCACCGGAATCTTTTTTAATTCAGGATGTTCTTTTATTTCCTTCAATACCTCTCTGCCATTCTTTTTAGGCATATTTAAATCCAGGAGAATAAAACTGGGGAAATGAGGTCGCACATAAGCCAATTGGTCAGGATCTTCCGGGGAACTAACCATCAGATTGTGAAGGAAATTCATTACCTCTACTCCGTTTTCAACGAACTCAATGGCATCCGTGTAACCGTTTTCTGTAAAAGCAGTCTGTAGAAGAAAGCGATCATCTGCATCATCCTCAGCAATGAGTATAGAAGCCTTTACCATCGAGTGGGTTATTTCGGTCAACAAACAGTTCTAAAACAATATAATTAAGCCAGTCTATAGGGTAGTAGCCAAGTAACAGTAAAAGGTAGCGCTTTTTGCTGGTACTCCGGAGGCCCGGATATATCCCTGATGGTTGACAACCACTCTTTGGCAAATCGCAAGTCCCAGTCCTGTACCTGTATATCCTTCGGATTGATTATTCAATGTCTGAAATATCTTGAACATCTTTTCGGCAAATTCATCACTGAATCCAATTCCATTATCTTCCACACTGATTCTATGATACTTACGGTCTCTAAAGGTTGGATCCCCATTGGCAATTTCATCACCGCTTACCATTATGTAATCTATCCTTACAATGGAAGGTACTCCTTCTCTGCCAAATTTAACAGCGTTGTCCAACAACATTTTAAACAGTAAGTGAAGCTGGGACTTGTATCCTCTTATGGTTGGAAGGTCTGCGCTATGGATGATGGCATTCCTCTCCCTGATTTTTCCCTCTAGCTCTGCCAGCACATCCGTAACAACGGCATTGAGATTGACTTTTTGGATTTGCTCGCTGTTTCTGACCAGGTTGCTGAAGTTCACCAGGTCACCCAGCAGGCTGCGCATCCTGGCTGCCGAATGGTCAATTCTTTCCACCATCATCCTTGCATCCTGGTCCAACTCTTCGGAATACTTCATGAGCAACCGATTGCTAAAGGTTGAGATTTTCCGCAAGGGTTCCTGAAAATCGTGGGATGCGGCGAAGGTTATTTGTTCAAGTTCCAGGCTGTAGGTATTGAGTTCCTGTAGTTTGATTTCCAGCATTTGCTGAACCTTAGCCCTTACCTTTAATTCCCGGCTGATTTGTAAAAAAGATAGGACTGTGATAAAGCCAGCTACCAATATCAAAACCAGGAAATAGGATGGCGTGGCTCTCTTATAGACAGTCTTACCGTTTGCCTGGGCTTCCAAAAACGTTGTTTCCTCATTTTCAACGTTTTTAATCTGTCCCCTTACATTATCCATTTGCTTTTGCCGGCTCTTCATGAGTGCCACCTGCCCGGCAGGGTTTAAGGAAGCAATGCGGCCTATGTCCTTTTTCCAATTATCAAATAAAGCGCCCAGGGAATCATTCATGATCTGAATGGAAGTTTGGCGATCTGGGCTCTCCTTCACCAACTTACATAGGGAGTCCAGTGTGGGCCTGGCATTTAAGGCACCGTATTTGAAGCCGTTGAGGTAACTGGTGTCGTGGGTCAGTAAATACCCCCTTTCCTCCATTTCCCCATTTTTTAAAACCCCGTCCAGGTGATCCAGTTGACCTAAAACATGGTAAGATTTATCCACCGTATCACTGTAATGCAGGAAAGAATTGAAACGCTCATAACAAAGAAGGGCAAATCCCAGAAGAATGCATAAGGAAGCCCCAAAGGCAATATTTATAATTAATTGAGGTCTTCTCAAGAGCCTATTACGATTTTCGAGGAAATTATTCTACAAAAGTCAGGGGAAATTGGCGCTCTCAGGGATTGTTCAATGAGGAAACTTTGCCAAAAAAAATAAATCATTGATTTTCAGGCTCTACAAACATTTTTGGCAAGTTTGGCTTTGGTATTGTACCTTCTTTCTACCATTTATTGATATACTTACCTGGATTTTCCTACCATTTTCATTTGTTCACCTGGCGCAAATAAGGCAAATAAGCTTATGCATAAAATTCTGGTTGCTGATGACGATCGTGATATGTGCCTTTTGCTGGAAAGGTTTTTAACCAGGCATGGGTTTGAAGTACACGTATCGCATACCGGGAAAAAAACGGTAGAATGGCTCCTTGCCAACAAGCCTGATGTCATGCTTTGTGATTTCAGGCTGGAAGACATGAATGGCTCTGAACTACTTATAAAAGCCAAAGAGCTTCACTATTCCACTCCTGTTATCATCATCACCGGATATTCCGACGTGAAAGCCGCAGTGGAGGTGATGAAACACGGCGCTTTCGACTATATCACCAAACCCCTTTTCCCTGACGAGATCCTCCTGGCCATTAAAAAGGCCCTGGCAGAAGGCTATGTTAAAAATGAACCCTTAACGCCCGCTATAGTAAGTACCTCTGCTGGAGAAAGTCCCCAGGACACTTCCTCGACGGCCCTGGGATCAGAGTATATACACGGGAGCACCGCAGAGTTCAAATCTATCCTGAAACAAATTGACCTGGTTGCCCCCACCAATTATAGCGTTGTTATCCATGGAGAAAGCGGTAGTGGCAAAGAAGTAATTGCCAGGGAAATACACGCCCGAAGCAGGCGCAAATCTATGCCCTTCGTAGCCATTGATTGTGGTGCCCTGAGCAAGGAACTGGCAGGTTCAGAGATGTTTGGACATGAAAAGGGCTCCTTTACAGGTGCGGTTAACCAAAAAACAGGCAGCTTTGAATTAGCCAACGGGGGCACCATATTTCTGGACGAAATCTCTAACCTGTCTTATGATATTCAGGTCTCCCTGTTGCGAGTGGTCCAAGAAAGAAAAATGCGCAGGGTAGGCGGAATTAAGGATATAGAACTGGATGTCCGCATCATTGTAGCCAGTAACGAGAAATTATGGGATGCTGCACGTAAGGGCAAGTTCAGGGAGGATTTATACCACCGCTTCAATGAGTTCAGTATTAATGTTCCTCCCTTAAGAGAAAGGAAAGAAGACATCTTACTGTTTGCCAGGCATTTTCTGAGCAGAACCAACAAAGAGTTGGGTAAAGACGTAAGAGACTTTTCCCCGGAGGTAGAGGCAACCTTCCTCAACTACATATGGCATGGCAACCTACGGGAATTGAAAAACGTCATCAAAAGGGCGACATTGCTAACGGAAGGGGATAGGGTTGAGATATCCAGCCTTCCCTTTGAAATTGCGCACTACAATAAATTGAAATTCGACGAGGGCATAGATTATAATGACTTTTTGCCTACTATCTCAGAACGCACCATTACAGATCCGGTACCTATTCCTAAAAAGGAAAGAGAATTCAAAAGTTTAAAAAACGCCAGCCTGGATGCCGAATATGAAATGGTACTCAGGGCCTTGGAAGAAGTTGATTTTAATAAGTCCAAAGCCGCAAAACTGCTTAACATTGACCGCAAAACCATTTATAATATCCTGAATCAGTATAAGAAAATCAAGCAATTATAGCGGATCATGTCCCTGCCTGAACATATATCCACCGTGGAAAACCCCCAATCCTCCTGGAGTCAGCCGTTATTGAGTGACTTCTTCCCGGGAATCGTGTATATATATGACCTAGGGTCACGCAACCTAACTTATATAAATAAGAAAGTAACAGAATTGATTGGTTATGCGCCATCAGAAATCCTGGGTTTGAAAAGCATGATCTATAAGGAGGATACCGAAACTTTCAGGACCAACCTGGAAATAGGCAATTTCCTTCCTGGTATTCAAACCCATAATTTTCCTTGCAGGTATAACCACAAAACTAGTACCTGGAAATATTTTAATAATCAAATCAGTGTCCTTGGCAGGAATGCGGATGGCTCTCCGACTTCTTTGCTCATCATTGCCCAGGATATCTCTTCCCAAATTCAGGCTGAGGAGGAACTAAAAAAATCCAAGGAACTGATGAAAGAAGTGGAAGAAATCCTTGAATTTGGTACCTGGACCTGGGATTTTGCAAAAAACAAAATATACCGCTCTACCGGAACCTATAGGTTATTTGGTTACAATGACTCCATCATAGAAAAGGTAAAGGACTATACCCTGGATGAAGAAGCCCGTTTTTATTTAGGCCATGTATCCCCAGAGGACAGGGGTAAGGTATGGGCTGTGATTCACAAAAGCCGGGCGGAAAAGTCCGATTTCGAAGTTGAATACAAGGCAATTTCCATTACAGGTGAGGAGAGAAATCTGATTGCCAGAGCCAAAGCAGTAAGGGACGAGAACGGAACCTTGCTTAAATTCCTGGGCGTAACCGGAGACGTTACCAAACTTACAAGGTATCGCCGGGAAATAGAAAGTTACCTGGCTGAACTCAACCGTTCCAATAAAGAGCTGGAAGAATTTGCCTTCGTAGCCAGCCATGACCTGCAGGAACCCTTAAGGAAGATTATCACCTTTAGCGAAAGACTGCAAGGAAAATTCAAGGCCACCCTAGGATCAGAGGGCTCTGCCTACCTATCCAGGATGACAGTGGCCACAGAGAACATGAGGAACCTCATTGATAACCTCCTTGAGTTTTCCCGGATCACCCGCAATAGAGAAGCATTTGCCCTTACAGATCTGAATGAAATCCTCGAAGAAGCCAGAAGCGAATTAGAACTTAAAATCGAGGAAACCGGGGCGGACATACAATTTCAACAACTCCCCACTATTATATGCAATGCACCCCAGATAAAACAATTATTTGTAAACCTGTTGAGCAATTCTTTGAAGTTCCGGGATCCGGAAACACCCCCCCTTATCCTTATTACTTCCGGAGTCCTGGGTTATCAGGAAAAGCTTGAAGAAAACCTAGCTCCCCAGGATCAATACGTGAAGATATCCTTCACCGACAATGGGATTGGATTCGAAATGGAATACTCAGATCGCATCTTTCAGATTTTCCAAAGGCTACATGGTAAATCTGAATATCCTGGCTCTGGTATAGGACTGGCCATATGTAAAAAAATTGTCGACCGCCATAAAGGACTGATCCGGGTAGACTCTTCCCCGTTGAAAGGCTCCATATTCAGTGTCTATTTACCCACACAGCATTGACCCAAAAAAATCTACAACAAAAGAGAATACTGATCATAGACGACGATGAAGATGATTACTTCATTACGGGAGACTATATAAGAGATATACCCGGAAAAAACTTCATTATCGATTGGTGTCCCAGGTATGAAGAGGCCTTAAGAAAAATCCTCAGCAGGGAGTATGACCTTTACCTCATTGACTACAGGCTAGGGGCGCATACAGGCCTTGATTTAATCAGGAACGCCATCAGTCATCACTGTGATGAACCACTTATATTACTCACCGGAAAGGGAAATCCCAAAATTGACCTGGAAGCCATGCAGGTCGGTGCTACCGACTACCTGGTAAAAACAGAGCTGAATACAGAAAAACTGGAACGCTGTATCCGGTATGCCCTGGAAAGGTATGAGTCCATGAAAGCCTTGCGTCACAATGAGCGTAAGTACCGGAATATATTCGAAAGATCCAGGGATGCCGTCTTTTTGACCAGTGAAGATCTGAGGCTGAAAGACCTCAACGATGGCATGGTCCTGTTGCTTGGATACCCCAAGTCTGAGTTACTTCAACTTTTACTCACCGATTTACTGGAAGAAGAAACCGACAAGGTTTATCTGGAAAACCAACTCAGATCTGAGGGGGAAGTAAATGACTGGGAAACAGTGTTGCTTAATAAGGAAGGACATAAGCTCCATTGCATTATCAGTGGTTCCATGGAGCATGATGAGTATGAGGGATCTTACATACAGGGTATTATACACGATATTACAGACCTTAAGAAGGCGGAGAAAATTACACTACAGGCAGAGAAACTCGCTGCCGCAGGGCGTCTGATCAGAACGCTGGCGCATGAAGTAAGGAATCCATTGAACAATATAAACCTATCTGCAGAGCAGATGTTCGTAGATACAAATGATGTTGAGCAGAAACTATACCTGGAGATCATACAGAGGAACAGTAACCGCATTGCCGCCCTGATCACAGAACTATTAAACTCTTTCAGGCCAACAGACATTGTATTCGCCCCCAGTAACCTTGTCACCATCGTCGAGCAAACCTTGCTTGCAGCCAGAGATAGGTTAAGTCTCAAAAAAATAAAACTGGTCCATTCCTTTCCATCCGAAGCCATGCATATGCAGGCGGACGCCGATAAGCTCTGTCTTGCCCTACTCAACATCGTAATCAATGCCATTGAAGCCATGGATGAAGACAATGGAGAGCTTTCTATAACCCTGGAGGAGCAAACGTTTCAGCACTTGGTGGTCATTCAGGACAATGGTTGTGGTATTAACTCAGAAGGCCTATCCAGGTTATTTGAGCCCTACTTTACTTCCAAACGAAATGGAATGGGATTAGGATTAGCAGCCACTTTAAACATAGTACAAGTCCACAAAGGTTCCATAGATGTGCGTTCTGAAGAAAAGAAAGGAACCACATTCAGTTTATTTTTCCCCAAATTATAGGTCGGAAAATATTCCCGGGTGAATAATTTCCACACGGATAATCACCCTTTTATATATTTTTTTAAAATAATTGCACGGGCTGGCACCCCTTTTGCATAATATGTGAAAATAGCTAATCTATGAGATCCCTATTGTACATTATCGCCGTTATCCTTGTCATAGGATGGATCCTGGGCTTCTTCGTTTGGAGCGCTGGAGGATTGATTCACATCTTGTTAGTACTGGCTATTATTGCGCTGGTGCTCGGCCTCATCCGGAGAGGGGCAGACGTATAAACCTGGCACTTTCTTTTCAATCAATTTTAAAACGGGGCCTATGAACTACGATAACTATATTCATACGCTACAGGATCATATCCTAAAATTGAGAAGCGCATTATTCTATGATACAAGCGAAAGCGTATTGCGTCTTCCCCCAACAGTAGTGAATACTTTGGACGTGGATGAGGCGGGGCAGATCTGGTTTGTGATGCCCCGCCCGACCCAGGAACTCAGTGAGTTTGGGACATCCTTTCCCGTCCGGTTGAATTATTTCCGGAAGCAGTCAACTTCTTCTGTGCAAATAGGGGGGAAAGGGTTCCTGGTGTACGACCCGGAAGATTTATGTAACTGGGCGCTACTACATCCTGAGTTACCCTCTATTGGAAAGGATTCCATACTAGTAAAGGTTAAAATCCTGAAGGCTGAAGTGCAGGAATGGGCTGAAGAAGGTCCCTCACCATTAGCCAAAACCCTAAACCGGATTTTGGCGTGGCTGCACATGCTGGATGAAAAAAAGACTACATTCTCTGCTCCCGCCACATCTCATTAAATGTCTTGGGAGAGAACGCAAGTTTAGCCCTGCGACGACCCCAGTCTTTAACAAAATGAGCGACCATATAATCCTTCATTTTCGGAGATCCGGCGTTCATCAGCCTACGGCTTAAGGAAATTCGTTTCCAAACTTTCCAGCTCAGGCCTTCCTTCCAACCATTGGTGTGCTCATCCACCGACTCGTGCCGGTTTTCCAAAAGTAATTCGTGCAGATTGATCCTTACCGGACAGACTTCCGTGCAGTTTCCACACAAGGAACTTGCATAACTAAGGTGTTTGTACTGGCCCAAGTCCTTAAGATGGGGAGTAATGACACTTCCTATGGGTCCACTATAAGTAGTTCCATATGAATGGCCGCCAATATTTTTATAAACAGGACAAGCATTCAGGCAAGCCCCACACCTTATACAGTAAAGGCTTTCCCTTTGAACCGGATTTGCCAGAATGCTGGTTCTACCATTATCCAGTAAAATAACAAACATCTCCCGAGGGCCGTCTTCTTCTCCGGAAGCCGAGGGACCGCTCAGGATGCTGTTATAGGCCGTTACTTTCTGACCAGTACCGAAAGTGGCCAGTAGGGGCCAGAACAATGCCAGGTCTGTTATAGATGGAATTACCTTTTCCAGGCCCACGACGACAATATGGGTTTTCGGAAAAGCGGTGGATAAACGGGCATTACCCTCGTTTTCCGTTACAGCAATACTACCGGTATCTGCAATAATGAAATTAGCTCCGGTTACCCCAACTTCCGCCTGCACATATTTAGCCCGTAAAATATCCCTGGCCACCAGGGTTAATTGTTCAGGAGTCAGCCGGGGGTCTGTACCCAATTTGTCGGAGAACAATTTGGCAATATCCTCCTTGCTTTTATGCATGGCGGGCGTAACAATATGGTATGGGGGCTCCCCATCCAGTTGCTGTATATATTCTCCAAGATCTGTTTCTATGCTCTCAATCCCATGTTTACTCAGAAAATCATTCAGGTGAATTTCTTCGGTTACCATGGACTTGCTTTTCACCACAGTTTTACATTGCCTCTCCTGACAAATGGCAAGTATGGCTTCCAGGGCCTGATCTGTATTCTCCGCCCAAATCACCTTACCCCCTTTTTTAGTAAGGTTCATTTCAAAATCTTCCAGCTGTTGATCAAGGGTTTCCAACGCCCTCCATTTGAGGTTCTTTGCCCGCTGCCTAGCCAGTTGAAGATCAGAAAACTGGGCCTGTCCGCCGGGGACAGCTGAATTATAACGCCCAATATTGAAGTTGATTTTCCGGCGATGCTCCATGTCTGAAGCCTTCACCGTCGCTTTCGCCATAAAAGCGGACCCTGATTCTATCATGCTTTATATTCCTTTGCGATCTTGTCTAGAACTTCATAAAATTCCTCTCCATACTTACGGATCAGTGCTTCCCTGAGGAATACATAGACAGGCACTTTCAATCGTTTGCCAAGGCTACACGCTGCTTTACACAGGTCCTCCCTGGGTTCATAATTGACATACTCGTGCCGCTGGTCCTTACTGGTTTTTGTACGGATGGGAAAAAGGTGACAGGATAAAGGCTTTTTAAAGGGGATTAAGCCATCATTATGGGCTTGTTCTATAGAACACTTTACGATACCGGAGGGATCCACGTATCCGTAAGCGCACATTTTATGTTGTATGGTAGGCGTGACCCACCCAAAACTTTTATCGTAAACATAGCGTCCATGGTCTTCTATTACCATTAGCCCCTCCCTGTCCAGGTAGGGTTTGATGGCCTCAAAATATTCATTGAGCGCTGTTAATTCTTCATCCAACAAAGGGGCTCCCGCATCTCCATCGACACAACAGCCACCCTTACAATGACTCAGGTCACAGACAAACTTTTCGTCTACCACCTCGTCGCTCACTATTACATTGTCAATAACGATCATAATTGAGGAGCTATAAGTTAGCTCCTGTAAAGGTAAAGCTTATTTCCACGCTATGGTACTGATCAGGTGCTTCATATCTTCAAAGAGGAATTTATTGACAGGTCTTAAGGAGTCTTCATTGGGTGGGGCGTCAAAATACAGGGCTCCCCTCAGGAAGTGCTTTACGGAATCAGTAACAAAAAACTGGGAACTGGTAGCGGCGTTGCCTCCCACCTGGAATATAAATCCATATACGCCTGGTCTTGGGGAAACGGAGATCTGGTCTATGGAACTAGCCACCTCTGAGTGGCGATTGGTCAGGTTAAAAGCATCGCTTATGAGCTTGTCAAAGGTGTTTATACCTGTGGAATCTTTATAGGCGCCTATGCTGTTTTTCACTTTATAGACGGCCCGGGTGCCAATATTGATATAGCTCAGGTATATCCTGCCATGGAAATCGGGAAAATCAACGTTGATCCAGTAGGGATTTTCCGGTTGTTCCTCGAAGTAGGTAGAATCCTTTACGATTTTACCGTACACGGGATACTCGAATTTATACGGGTAACCTGGCTGATCAAATACCTGGTATTCGTGTTTGGCAGGAAGGTCTATTTTAAAATACCCTTTGGGTTTGGGAACAGGTACTCCATTGCAGGAAAAGAGAATAATGGCTGCCAGGATAATGGATAAGGTAAATTTGTTCATATATCAGGGACGAGGCTTGATCGTTACTTTTACCTTTTGTATCCTGTTTTTGGAGATCTCCAACACCGTGAAATCGAAATCCCCACTGGATACGACTCCGTTTAATTCCGGGAATTCTCCGGCCAGCTCTAACACCAATCCAGCCAGGGAATCACTTTCCCCCCTGACTGCCTCGAAGGTGTCCAGGGGAAGGTCCATGGCTTTGCATACATCCAGGATAGAAGTACGGCCCTCAAAGATATAGTTGAAATCATCAATCTTCTTGTTGACGCTTTCCTCATCATCAAACTCATCCTTAATATCTCCTATGATTTCTTCCAGTATGTCTTCCAACGTGACGATACCGGAGGTCCCTCCAAACTCATCGACCACCACCGCTATATGCGTCCGCTTATGCTGGAACTCTTTGAGCAGGTCATCTATAAGCTTGTTTTGGGGAACAAAATAAACCGGCCTGAGCAGAGAATGCCAATCGAAAGTAGCTGGAGCATCTACTATATACGGCAGCAAGTCTTTTGTATTGAGTATGCCTACTACCTCATCCAGGTCTCCTTTATAGACCGGAAGTCTGCTATAGTGGAGGTCTTCCACCCTGCGCATGACTTCTACCAATGAAAGGTTATGATCTATACCACTTACCTCCAGCCTGGTCCTCATTACCTGTTTTACGGTAATGTTCCCAAACTTCACAATTCCTTTGAGGATATTTCTTTCCTCCTGAGATGTTTCGTCCTTGTCGATTTGTTTGAGGTTAAAATCTGTTGAATCAGATATACCCAGGCCCTTTTCAATGCCATCGGAAACGCCGATCATAAAGCCAGCCGTTCTCTTGAACAACGGGAATATCAGAGACTCCATCCACCAACTGCAAAACTTAGCAAAACGAATATTGTTCTGCGTAGCATACACTTTGGGCATGATGTCGCAAAAAAGTAACAAGACAAAGGTAATGATCAATACTTTTATGAGCAGCGATACCCAGGAAAGGTGGTCATCCATTGGTATAAATGTATCCAACAGATAGTTGGCCATTAATATCAGGATAATATGCAACAATATGCTGGCGCATTGAAGTGACCCCATGAAGGCTTTGGGCTCTTCCAACAAAGAAGTGATCCTGCGGGCGTAAGGTTGTTGTTTGACCTTAAGGAGGTTGAGGTCTTTAGACGTAAGTGAGAAGAAGGCAATCTCCGATCCACTCACCATGAAAAGGAGAAATACCAGCACAACAAAAAGGACGATGAAAACGGTGGTACTTTGGGTACCTGCTATTGCTAAAAATATGTGTTCTACAGCCGGATGATCCAAAATGACGAATTAAGGTTGCTAATTTACAGCTTTACACTGCATATTAGAAAGGAAGATCATTGGCATCGCCCAATGGAGGCATGTCAACTGAAGTCAATCCTTCCAGCCCGTGCACATCAGAAGGACCAGCGGTTCCCCCGCCTACTTCCGCACGTTTATCCAACATGATCAGATTATCTCCGACCACCTCTGTGGCAAATTTTTTATTACCATCCTTATCTTCCCAGCTACGGGTTTTAAGGCGCCCCTCAATATAGACCAAACTACCTTTGTGCAGGTATTTCTGAGCAAGCTCAGCCAGCCCCCTCCACAACACAACCGTATGCCATTCAGTTTGCGAAATAAGCTTTCCAGCTCTGTCTTTAAAAGTTTCCGTTGTTGCCAAAGGGAACTTTGCTACGGCAATGTTTCCGTCCAGATACTGCACATCTGGGTCCTTTCCTAGGTTACCGATCAGCATAACCCTATTTACGCCTCTCATAGTGGAGTCTTATTTTATTGCTCGGATCACCATAATCCATTCTAAATATACATTAATTTTTCCGCAAAAAACAAGAGGGAGCGAGGGTGTATCCTGCCAAAGACTAGAATAATTGCCCGGTATGAACCTTTGTTTGAAGGTATTCATTCATAATACGGGGAAAAGCTAATCCTGTTAATTGATGGGGGGGGAAAAACCGGAAGTCGCCAGAATCCGACAAAGGGGCATCCAGGCTTATTCTGAGAAACCTGGCGTGTATGTTTTGGTGGGTAAGCAACTGCCGGTAGAGGGGGGACAGCCCTACTACAGTGTACTTCGTGGCTCCCATCATCTGCTTGAACCATTGTGCGTTCAAAATGGGGGTAATATTTTCCCAATCTGCTGATACTTCGTTTTCCCTGGAAAATTCATAAGAAATAAATTCATATAAATTTTGCCAAATATCCTTGCCTGTCCTTTTTCTGGCGTACAGCCCACCTTGATATTCAGCCAGGATATAGAGAAAAAACCTATCCTTCCTTACTAATCGTTTACTTTTTTGGGGAAGTATGTCCACCATATTTTCTTTATAAGCAAGACATCGGCTGGAAAGCGGACAGGTTTTACATTCAGGATTAGCAGGTTTGCAAACGACGGCTCCGAAATCCATCAAGGTTTGATTGTACTCGGCAGGATTTACCTTATCCAGGCATTTTTCCGCGAGTTCAGTCAATTCCACCTTGCCCGCAGTGGTATCGATGGGGGTCCTTACGCCAAAGAAACGGCTCAAAACCCTGAGTACATTTCCATCTACCACAGCATGAGGCAATCCAAAAGCAAAAGAGGCAATGGCGGCAGCCGTATAAGGACCTATCCCTTTTAAGGCCAGGATCTCTGTATAAGTATCTGGAAAATGTCCTTTACGCTCCCCGGCTATATATTTAGCAGTATGTATCAGATTTTTACACCGGGAATAGTACCCTAATCCCTCCCAAAGTTTAAAAACACCCTCCTCGGGCGCCCTCGCCAAATCCTCAATTTTGGGGTAATTATCTACGAATTTTTCGTAGTATGCCCAACCTTGTTCAACCCGGGTCTGCTGAAGTATGACCTCACTCAGCCATATCTTATAGGGGTCTTTTTCCCCCTTCCACGGCATCTGGCGGGCATTTTCAGCCCTATTCCACCTCAATATCGTGTCCCGGAAATAGCGGTTTTGCATGAAAAAAGGCCTATTTGGGCAAAGATGCAGGAATTGTCTCAAAAAGATTTTAATTGTACCTTTAGTATGCTTGGAATGGGGAAAAAATTAATTTTGTATCACTTTAGTAGTCAAAAATTTAGAATCATATTCATGGGCATGTATTTTGTTCTGTTAAAATATGTATCCTAACTTAATCTAAACACCATGCGTAAAGCTGACTTAGTGAACCAGATCGCGGACAAAACAGGAATACCCAAAGTAGACGTATTAGTTACTTTGGAAACCATGTTTAAAGAAGTAAAAGAAACCCTCTCCAACGGTGAAAATATTTA